>JAYVIS010000181.1:0-10973 GCA_043769975.1 Bacteroidota bacterium | reverse complement strand
CACCAGATACTATGCCTGGTCCAGTCCATGAATATGTTGGGCCGGTTACTGTTGTTGTTACAGTTAAGGCTGAGGTTAATATTGAACATGATAAATTACCAGAACTAGTGATACCAGAATTAAGCTGAGGAAATGGACATGATGCAAAATCACTCGGTAACCCACTAATTAAAGATGTAGTTACAAAACTAATAGTTGTTCCAGAAATAGTACCAACAAAATTACCTGCACCTGTATTCGCATACAGTTTGTTATTTACAATAGCATAGCCTCCACCAGCTGTTGACGCAGGCATACCAAATAGCGTGTAAGTGCACAAAACAACACCAAATGGACTATATTTTACTAATTTTTGACCACCACCTATTGTAAATAAAACGTAAAAATTACCGTAATCATCACCAATTACATCATAAGGTCCACCCCAGCTTGGTAAGGTTAAAACTAAAACATCTGGGCCAGTTCCACTATATCTATATATTCGACTGTTTAATCCATCTAAATTATAAATGTAAGGGCCTGCTCCACCAATATTTACCGCAGCACTTGAAGTGCAGGCGTGGCCTGTGTTTACCCAAGTTGCACCATTATAATAATTATAATTTCCACCTATAATTGTATAAAAAGTTGTTGCTGGTAGGGCAGCATTTAAATTTTTTGATACTGCAAGACCTCCACCAGGAGCTACAATTGTATTAGGTGAAGAAGTTAATAATACTGGATTATAATTTGTAATTGAATTATCTGAGTTATGGGTGTAAAATAAATTACAATCTATGGGAAGTTGCGAAAATCCTAAAAATGGAATAATAAAAGTCAATACTAAATATAAATATTTATTCATGGTGATTTTAATTATAAGTTAGATTAAAATTAATTAAGTAAATAGGTAAATTGTATGGGATTTGTTTCTGTTGGATTTTCTGGTAAAAAAACAATTTCCTTACTTTTTAAATCTAATAGGCATATAAAAATGTTGCCATCAGTTGGCGAAATAACGGTGAATTTTCGAACACCATCGATAGTTTGTGAGGCCTTTTTAATGAAATATTGAGATTCACTATTGTCAACATTTTTAAATAAGATAGTTTTTTTAGAAGCATCCAAACTAATTGTAGTTTTTAAAACTATTTTATTACAATTATTAAATGAACTAGTTTCACTTTTCCACTTGCATGTCTCTTTTTGATTAGAGTTAAAAATCTCTTGGGAATACCCACTAATTGCCATTAAAAGTATGGTAATGCTAAATATTTGTTTCTTCATAATTGTGGGTATTTGAGAAGTCTTGTTATAGTCAAAACGCTTTGTTACAAAGTTATGGTATTTTTTTGCAACGATTTTTTTGAATGAGCGAGATGATATTTTGAATGAGTAGATATGTGTTTTTAGCTAGTTAATTCTGGTTAATTTCAGAAATATGACAGAATTTCTAAGTAATATTTAAATTATTGAAATAGGTTAGTTAGAGATAAAGAACCTTATTAGAATTTTCTTAGAAAATTGGGCAATTAAATTAGTATTAACCTTAAAAAATTGAATTATTCTTTAGGTTTCGAATCGTTTTGTGATTTAAACGCATCAAAGTCAAAAGTTAAAGTAAATCGCAATGTGTTTTGTAATGGATTACGCTGAGTAATTGGAATTAAATATGCCATGTCTAATCCAAAAACATTATATCTTAACCCAATCCCTGCAGTAAAAAATTTACGATTTCCTTTTGTTTTTGCTTCATTAAAATACCCTGCTCTTACCGCAAAAGTTTTTGCATACCAATATTCAAAACCAACACTATAGTTTATTTCCTTTAACTCTTCACTGCTTCCACCAGGTGCATCATTAAAAGATTGTAAAATACCTTTTGCAATACCTACATTTGGATTTTTTCCAGCTAATATGATTTTTTCTTGTGTTGATGAATTTATTGAATCACCACCACGAGAATCCTTTAGATACACTGGTGGTGTTGGAACTAATAATTTATTTATGTCTCCATAAACTCCAAATGTATTATAATCATCAATAATCATTTTTAAACCAGCGCCTAGTCTTAAATTCATAGGGATAAAATCTCTTTGAACAGAATAACTTACTTTAGATCCGATATTACTAAAAACTAAACCAGCAGTTGCGATTGCTTTCTTGCCATTTAATTCAAATTTCTTTGAGTTATAATAAAACCCTAAATCTACAGCTGTTGAAGTGCCTGCTTTTGTAGCTTGTCCATTACTTAAAGTATAATTTCCTGTAAGGTTTGAACGTATATATCTCACTGCTAAACCTGCAGAAAATGTTTCGGATAATTTTTGCGAGTATGCTAAATCTAAAGCAAATTCATTTGGTCTAAATTGCCCAGTTGTATTACCAACAATATCAGTGAAAGTAATATTACCTAATGAGAAATAACGTAATGATGCGCCTATTGCTTGTGTTTTACTAATCTTACTATATCCTGAAATGTAGTACAAATAAATATCTGGTACAAGTTGTTTTAACCATGGCGTTACGTTTATCGCTGCTCCCGATTTTTTTTCAGCAAATGCCAATTTTGCAACATTCCAGTGAATACTATTTCCATCAGCAGGTGTAGCTGCTCCAACTTCGCCCATTGCACCGCTTCGCGAATCTGGACAAATTAATAAAAATGGAACAGCAGTTGTAATTGTATTTACATTTTTTGATAAATCGACACCAGTTAGTTGATTGGTTTTTACTTGCCCAAATATATTACTAGATAATATTACACAACTTCCTAAAGTTCCTAAAATTTGTTTTTGCATTGTTTTTCTTTTTTTAAAAGAGAGGTTCAAAGATAAGATTAATTTAGAATTACCAGCTTTTCTATTTTTTCTGCTTTTTTATTGTTTCCATCAGTTACTGACACTCTATAAATATAAACCCCTCTGGCTAATTTATCACCAAAATCATCTTTTCCGTCCCACTCTATGCCATCAAAACGAAATCCTTGGTTATTTATTGTTTGATTTATTGATTTTACCACTTTTCCTGAAATTGTATAAACCTGAATTAATACCTTCAATGATGTGCAGCATTGGTTATGTTCTATGAAAAATTTAGTTTTTGTTGTGAATGGATTAGGGTAGTTTAATATATGGCTTAAGGCTAAATTTGCTTCTTTAGCAACAATAAAATCTGTATAAGCTGTTGATGAGTTGTTTTGAACATCCCAAACTTTTAAGCTTAAGGTATGCTTTCCTTCAGCCAATTCGTTAAATGCATAACGAATTTTTCCTGATTGGTAAGTGTTTAAATTAGCAACGTAATAATCATTTAAAATAATTGGATTCCCCGATTTTGCATCTATTACACCTACTAAATCATGACCGATTCCATTTCCAACAGTATTAATACCACTTGAATCAGTCAATAAGGCGTAAATTTTTGGCGCTTCATTAGTAGTTCCTCCTGAAACAAATTTATCATCATTTAAAAATAACTTAATTTCCGGACCTTTATTATCTGCAATTGCATTCGCATCAGATCCACCGATTATTATATTATCACAATATCCATTGGCATCATGAACTCCTGTATGAGCATAGTAGCTTATTTTACCCTTCCCAAAACTATAAGAAATATCTTTTGGAACTAAAAAAGTAAATGTAAAATCTCCATTTGTAACAACAGATTTTCCTCTATAAATGATATTTTTTTGTATTTTAAATGTATCAATTTGTGAAGTGGGATCATTTCCTAAAGTGGTTAATTTAATTTCCTTATCAAATACTGTAGGATAAACTACACCATTAAAACTCGTTAATTTATTTCCAAATTTATCTCCTACATATCCTTTGATTGTCATTTTTTTAAGTGCTTTTAAAGTATCTGATGAAGTTAAAGTCACACTTTGAGAATTAATACTCGAAGTATAAACTGTTTGTTCTGGATACGATAATTTCAAAGCTGGATCACCTAAAATAACAAAGTTCATGTATTGCCTATTAAATCCAATATCCACTTTTGTTAAACGATATAAATCACCAATATGAGGCATTTTTCCATTTACCATTGGTGAAAAAGCATGATTGTAAAAAGCTGTATTTAAAGAGAAATTTAATCCAGAAAATGCTAACCTCACGGTTGTCATCAATCCAATAGCTCCTCCATTTGGATTTAATAAACAATATTCACCAGCAGAAGTACGATCAGGGTCATCAAATCTACTAAATTCGCAAGTTGCTGTCACCATTAATGGCATATGATTAATGTTTTTCCAACTAAGTATTTGAGGAACTTCAACGAATCTTTCTGCGGCTAAGCCTAACTCACCTCCATGGCCTGTATAATTGAAAATTAAACAACCCTTTTCAAAACTTCTATTAATATCGTTTACCACATCTGGATATCGATCTCCACCAGGTGTAGAAAATTGTTCGTATGAATCAGCATGAATTTTATTTACATTGAAGTTTTTGTGATTGTTGTAAACCGTATTTGCTAGCGCATCTGCTTGTCTGTAATGTTCATTATTATCTTCATCGTCAGAAACAAATGTTACCGAATTTCTCCAATCTCCTTGAGGGAAGTTATTAGAAGATAAATCGCAAGAACTTTCTTCTGCGTTAACATCAAAACTAAAATTACGTTTATAATATTGTTCCATTTTTATAGTAACAGCATCAGCTTCACTTTTAGTTTTAACTGGAAAACGACCCACACCAATGTCAGGTAAATCCCCTGATATTAAATCCCCTTCAGAATTATCCATCATTGCAAAAAAATCGTCAGTAACAAATGAATCAGTATAAGATGTTGAAACAGGTGTTTGATAGGTTGGTATCATTGCTGAATTTCCTGAAGATGAAATATCTCTGTTTTTATAAGAACCATCACCAAGGAGTAATAAATATTTAGTCCGTAGCAATGGATTAGAGGGTTTAAAATAAAGCATTTTTACAAACTCACGAATCGCACCAATGTCTGGCGTGCCTGATGAAAATTCATTATAAATCTCAGTAGTTGTTGCCACAGCATAAGTTAGAGTATCATAATCAAAATGCATCTTAGCTAATCTATTTGCATTATCTAAAAACGATGGATGTGTTACAATTATATAATCCGCTTGCATGACTCCATGTAAATTTTGATTTGGAATTAATCCATACGGTGCAGGTATAAGTGCATTGGTTGAATTAAAAATAACATATTCTTTTAATGAGTCCGAGGTCGATGTAAAATCAATATTTGTTAAAGTTGAATTGTATAATTGATTTTTTACATTTAATGGATCAGTAACATCCCAAATTGAAGCGATGTTTGAACCCAAATTTATTAGATTATATTTGGCAAACGATCCTGCTCCGCCTACAACTCGCCTATCTCTAAAATTAAATTGATTTGTGTTATAATTTAAATTTCTACGAGCATTTATTTCAACATAATCCAACCAACCAATTGCAGTCGAAGTTAATTTAGAAACTGACAAATTTAAAAAACTTGAATTAAGTAATCCTCCAACTTCCCCTTCGCCAGGATAACCAACATCTGCAATATAATAATTGATATTTGTAGCAGCACAAGAAATATTAAATGAACCACCACTAAATGAAACAAGATAATTTGAAACTAAATCACATCTTGAGAGCAATCTAGATTTAACATAAACACTATCACCAATAGTTGCATCAGGAATTAGAAATGAAAATGAATAGGATGTTGTTAAATCAAATTTTTCGCCATAAAATTCTCTCCCACTTTTAACGGCATTATACGTATTAACTTCATGAACATCATAGTAATCCTGACTAGAAGTGCTTTTATTGTGTGGATTTAGAAGTGAATTTTGTTGCTGAACTCTTTTTCCTAAAGTATTTATATCTACATTGATAAAATAAAAAGATGTATCACTAAATGAATGTAATAAATGATGATAAGGTATTCCATTGCCAGTTTCTCTTGACCAAGAATCTGTGCTTTGGCCATAAAATAAAACATAATCATTTGCATTGAAAATTCCATCACTTTCTCCAACAACATTTATTGCGTTTTCCTGTAAATCATCAAAATGAAAAGAACTGTTTTTTTCAGACATTAATTTTCCACCATTTCCATAAATTTTTAAATTTCGAGGATCAATGGTCGCAACATCAATTCCAAGAGTAGTTAAAAATGTTTTATCTAATTTATAAATACCATTTTTGGTAAGCCCAATTTTATACCATTTGCCTGTTGCTAATACCGAAACAGAAGCGCTTGAAATTTTAGAAGTTTTATTTAGTGATCCATATTGCTTTGAATCATCCAAATTATTTAAATCCCAATTTGGAGTATAGGATACTAAATATTCATATTTGTTATTCGAATTTAATCGTATAGGAATTATTTTTGCAAAAACAATTTTTTCATTTCTTGATATGCCAAGGGTTTTAGAAATCGAAAATTCTGAGGTAATAAATTTTTTGTAATTACTAATTTTTTCAATTTCCGGACTTGTTAATTCTCTTGTAACAATATTTAAAAGTGTGAATGCAGGAGGATTGTTTTCTTTTAAAATTAATTTTTCGGAATAATACGGTAAATTGTTTTTAGATCCATCCGGATGCGTATTTTCTAAAAATATAGAATTCTTTTCCGGAACTGAATTCGAAATTTCATTAGAATTTAATGTTGGTTTTTTTTGTGCAATTAAAAAAAAATTGAAAAACACTAGAATACCTAAAAAAATTAGATTTTTATTTATTTTGAAAAATTTTTGAGTCATATATATCTTAGAATATTGATTAAAACGACAAAGAAAATCAATTATTGTTGTAAAAAAGTTTTATTTATAGAAATACTCTGTTATATTTGTATTTAGGAATAAAATAGAATAAAGTAAAGATAATATATATGATTAAGAAACTCACAATATTGCTTGTTATTTGTAATGTTTTAGGCATTGTTACTGATTTAAAGGCGCAAGACCCTCAATTTACTCAATTCTATGCAAATCCTACTTATTTAAATCCTGCTTTTGCTGGTACCGCTCGTTGTCCGCGTATTTGTATGAATTATCGTAATCAATGGCCAAATATCTCAGGTACTTATGTTACTTATGCCGCTTCTTATGATCAACATGTTGATGCTATTAGCGGAGGAATTGGGGTTAATGTTATGCAGGATGATCAAGCGCGTGGGACATTAAAGTCAACATCTGTTAACTTAATATATTCATATTTATTACCAGTTAATCGTGAGTTTTCTTTAAAATTTGGTTTACAAGCTGGTTTTTTTCAAAAAGCTTTAGACAAAACTAAATTGAATTTTGGTGATATGATCGACGCTAGACGTGGATTTGTATGGAATACAAATGAATTTTTGCCTCAAACAAATAAGCAAGGATTAGATTTTGGAGCAGGGATTTTAGGATATAGTAAAAAATATTTTATTGGTGCAGCTTTTCATCATATTACACAACCTGATGAAGGGATGCTTGGTCCATCTAAACTGCCAATGAAAATTACAGGACATGCTGGCGCTATTATTCCTTTAGAAAAAGGAAATGAATCATATATTTCGCCAAATGTATTATTTATGCAACAACAAAATTTTACTCAATTAAATTTAGGTTTGTATTTTGTTAAAGGTTCTTTTGTTGGTGGTATCTGGTACCGTAATTCTGATGCTTTTATTGTTTTAATTGGTGTTCAAACGGATCATATGAAAGTTGGATATAGTTATGATGTAACCGTATCCAAATTATCAAGTAATACCGCTGGTTCTCATGAACTTTCTTTGCAAATGCAATTTGAGTGTCGTCCAAAGAAAAAGAAATATAGAACAATTAGTTGTCCATCTTTTTAAAATATTTTGTAACCTTTTTATAAAACTTTCGTTATAGCTTTAAATAAAACAAAAATTATGCAGTTTAAATTCATCAAAAGTAGCAAAGCATTAGCAATCATTTTATCGGTTTTAGCCGTATCATGTGCTAAAGAACGTTCTGGCGTTACAGGTTGGTCTTATAATGATTCTAATAATGGTGGCTTCGAAAAAGTACCTTATGAAGAACAAGAAACTGGTCCTGGGTTGGTTTTAATAGAAGGTGGATCTTTTTCAATGGGTCGTACTGAAACTGACGTTACTTATGAATGGAATAATGTTCCTCGTCGTGTAACAGTTTCTTCTTTTTATATGGACGAAACAGAAGTTAGTAATTTCTCGTATTTAGAATATTTATATTGGACTAATCGTGTTTTTGGACCAACTTTTCCGGATATCTATCAAAAAGCTTTGCCTGATACATTAGTATGGAGAGAGAAATTAGCGTATAATGAACCATACGTAGAATATTATTTACGTCACCCTTCTTATAGAGATTATCCTGTAGTTGGAATTGATTGGCTTCAAGCTAATGAGTTTTGTGCTTGGAGAACTGACCGTGTGAATGAATTTATATTAATTCGTGAAGGATTATTGGAACATGTTCCAAATCCATCTGATCAAGATTATTTTAGTACTGAAGCTTATTTATCAGGTAAATGGCAAGGACAATTAAAACAAAAACTTCCTTCTTTTGATGACCAAAACCCAGAAAGAGATGTAAGAATGGAAGATGGTATCTTTTTGCCAAAATACAGATTACCAACTGAGGCTGAATGGGAATATGCAGCTTATGGTTTAATTGGAAATACAATTGGTGAGCGTATCACTGATAGAAGACTTTATCCTTGGAATGGGCATGGTGTTCGTAATTCTGATGAAAAATATATTGGACAAATGAATGCTAACTTTATTAGAGGAAATGGTGATATGATGGGAACTGCAGGCTTTTTGAATGATAACGCCGATGTAACTGCTCCTGTTTATTCTTATTGGCCAAATGATTACGGTTTATATAATATGGCTGGTAACGTTTCTGAATGGGTAATGGACGTTTATAGAGCGAGCACTGCTCAAGACGCCGATGAATTTAGACCTTTCCGTGGTAATGTATTTGTTACGCAAATAAAAGATAGTACTGATAATACAATCTCTACAAATATTGATGGTCCAATATTCCAAAAGTTTAATCATAAAGTAAACGTTCCTACTGCTCATGGTGTAAGTGGGGAAACTACTGAAGCTACGGATAGTGTTTTAACAACATTAACTAAAGATGCTCAAGGATATGCAAATGCTCCAGCTGATGGAAAGTCTGATATTCCTGGTCGTGTTAAATGGAGAGAAGTTACTGCTGCAATTTCTTCTGATAATTTGGATGAGCGTAGAAATTATAAAACGTCTGATTACATTAGTTATTTAGATGGTGATGTAAACTCATCATTATATTATGAGTCAGGTGAAGATGCATACGGAGATAAAGCAGATAAATTAATGTATGAATATGCAAAAACATCTTTAATCAATGATAAATCTCGTGTTTATAAAGGCGGTAGCTGGAGAGATAGAGCTTATTGGTTAAACCCTGGAACACGTCGATATTTAGATCAAAGACAAGCTACTGCTTATATCGGATTTAGATGTGCGATGGTTAGAGTTGGAAGTCCTGTAGGTTTAGGAAAATAAATCTGTTGAAAACTATATAAAAGCCCTTTCGAGAAATCGAAAGGGCTTTTTAATTTTATGGCATGAACATAAACACGAAAATTGAAGATTTATATCACTTATTTATTGACTGCAATCAAAAAATATCAACTGATACAAGAAATTTGGAAAAGGGATCTATCTTTTTTGCTTTAAAAGGAGATAATTTTGATGCTAATACATTTGCATTAACAGCAATTAGTGAGGGTTGCAGTTACGCTATAGTTGATGATCTGAATTTATGCAATGGAACAACTATTTTAGGTGTAGAAAATGTATTAGATACACTTCAAGGTTTAGCAAGATTTCACAGAAAACAATTGAACATTCCTGTTATTGGCATAACAGGTAGTAATGGAAAAACAACTAATAAAGAATTAATATATGCTGTATTGTCAAAAAAATACACTGTTTATGCTACAAAAGGAAATTTAAACAATCATATAGGTGTTCCTTTAACATTACTTAAAATAACAAAGGAGCATGAAATTGCTATTGTAGAAATGGGTGCAAATCATCAAGGAGAAATTGAATTGTTAAGTTCTATTTGTGATCCTGATTTCGGACTCATAACTAATATCGGAAAAGCTCATTTAGAAGGTTTTGGAGGGGAAGAAGGGATTAAAAAAGGGAAAAGCGAATTATATAAGTATATAAAAAGTAAGAATGGAAAAATTTTCATAAACGGAAACGACTCAGTTTTAATTGAATTAGCTAACGATATTGATAAGGTATATTACGGTGAGGATGAATCATTCGATGTGCATGGCAAACTAGTTCAAAATAGTGAATTTGTTGAATTTAGATGGAATACGAAAGGCGAAAATTGTGAAAATAGTCCACTTGTTAAAACGCACATGTTTGGGCATTATAATTTTATAAATGTATTATGTGCAGCTTGTCTTGGAAATTATTTTGGAGTTGATACAAGCTTAATAAATGAGGCATTGAGCAATTACATTCCAGAAATGAATCGCTCTCAGGTTATGAAAACACAGTTAAATACTCTGATACTCGATGCTTATAATGCAAATCCTAGTAGTATGTTATTAGCAATAAAACATTTTGCAAAACAATCTTTTGAAAATAAATATATTATTTTAGGAGATATGTTTGAGTTAGGGATTTATAGTGAAAAAGAACACCAAACTATTCTAGAAGAATTAATGACTCATAAAAATATTAATTGCTTACTAGTAGGAAATCGATTCTATGAATTTAAAGACAGATACTTAGGATTCTCATTTTACAAAGAGTTGGAAAGTGTTATTAATTTTTTAAAAAATAATCCAGTTATGCGTTCTGCCTTATTAATAAAGGGTTCTAGAGGAATAAAGCTTGAGAAATTGGTAGAATATTTGTAGTAATTCTTTTGTTAAATATTAGCAATTTTCATTATTAAATCATTAAATTTGTGTGAAATGTTGTTTAATAAATAAAAATATAAA
>JAYVIS010000180.1:0-10485 GCA_043769975.1 Bacteroidota bacterium | reverse complement strand
TAAGCCTTTTTTAGCAGCCGAATCAATAATGGCTTGTTGCGCTAAATCCCAATTTTCTCATTCCTCTCATCTACAAGGCCGCGAATATCGGAATTATTTAACAATTCTGAAACTTTTTTTGCATAATCGTTATATTTTTCGCTTATAGGCAAAATTGCATACTGATTTGGCGTTAACCAAAGCGGAAAATTACCACCACAATGCTCAATCAAAACCGCAATAAAACGCTCTAACGACCCAAATGGCGCACGATGAATCATTACCGGGCGGTGTTTTAGATTATCTGAACCAGTGTATTCCAATTCAAAACGCTCAGGTAAATTGTAATCAACCTGAATAGTTCCCAATTGCCATTTACGACCAATTGCATCCTTAACCATAAAATCTAATTTTGGTCCGTAAAATGCAGCTTCCCCAGTTTCAACAACTGTGCGTAAGCCTTTTTTAGCAGCCGAATCAATAATGGCTTGTTGCGCTAAATCCCAATTTTCGTCGGTTCCAATATATTTTGTTTTGTTTTCAGGATCGCGTAATGAAATTTGAGCCGTATAATCTTTAAAATCTAAGGCGTTAAATACATACAACACTAAATCAATAACTTTTTCAAACTCTTCTTGCACCTGATCAGGACGAACAAATAAATGGGCATCATCCTGAGTAAAGCCACGCACACGAGTTAAACCATGTAATTCACCTTTTTGCTCATAACGGTAAACTGTACCAAACTCAGCATAACGAACCGGTAAATCTTTGTAAGATTTTGGAGATGCTTTATAAATTTCGCAGTGATGCGGGCAATTCATTGGTTTTAAGAAAAACTCCTCACCTTCATGTGGCGTTTTAATTGGTTGAAACGAATCGGCACCATATTTTTCATAATGACCCGAACAAACATATAATTCTTTTTGACCAATATGAGGCGTTACAACCGGTAAATAACCCGCTTTTAATTGCGCTTTTTGTAAAAACTGAATTAAACGTTCGCGCAACATAGCGCCTTTTGGCAACCATAACGGTAAGCCTGCTCCTACTTTTTCGGAGAAACAAAATAATTCTAATTCCTTACCTAATTTACGGTGATCACGTTTTTTTGCTTCCTCTAATAAAACTAAATATTCTTTTAATTCTTTATCTTTTGGAAATGCAATACCATAAATACGGGTTAACATTTTATTTTTTTCATCGCCCTTCCAATATGCACCAGCAATACTTAAAACCTTTACAGCTTTAATAAATCCAGTGTTTGGAATATGCGGGCCACGACATAAATCAGTAAAATTACCTTGTGTGTACAAGCTAATATTTCCATCCTCTAAACGCTCTAATAAATCTAATTTATAAGAATCATCTTTATCAGTAAAATATTTAATAGCATCCGCTTTACTAATTTCTTTACGAATAAATACACTATTCAAACGAGCTAACTCTAACATTTTAGCTTCAATTTTTTCGAAATCGGCAGGTGTTAAAACTTCTCCGTTTAAATCAACATCGTAATAAAAACCTGCTTCTAATGGCGGGCCAACCCAAAACTTAACGTTTGGATACAATGCCTCTAAAGCTTCTGCTAATAAATGCGCTGACGAATGCCATAAGGTATTTTTACCATCATCATCATTCCAGGTTAATAAACTTAAGGTGCTATTTTCGTTAATGGTTGTATTTGCATCAACAACTACACTGTTTAACTTTGCGGCTAACACATTGCGGGCCAAACCTTCGCTAATGCTTGTTGCAACTTGCATTGCAGTAGTTCCTTTTTCGTAATCACGAACCGAACCATCGGGTAATGTAATTTTTATCATCATATGTTTCCCATTTACAACATGGGTTTTTAATTTAGGGTAGCAAAGATAAAAGAATTAGTGAAATGATAAAATGATTTTAATTAAATTTTGAATTAAATAAATGAAAAGAATTATAGAATATTGGAACGAAAAGTCCCTATATTTAAAGAATAATAGAAATGACAAAATCACTTTTATAAATAAGTTTATTATAATTTATAAATGAGACAACTGACAACAATAATAATTTTAGTGTTTTTTAGTTTCACTAAATTCATAGGTCAGACAAAATTCTCGGACAGCTTAGTGACATTTTCTTGTAGCAATCTTCCAGACAAAATAATTACAAAAAACACAAAACGTTTGACCCCAATGCAGTATAATAACATATTTAATTTGAGTGGAAATTATAGACTATATTATTCAGAAAAAACTAATAAAAAAAATTTGGGCTGGGTATATAAGAGAGAAGAGTTACTGACTTTGAATTCCGATTCAACATATGTAATCATTCACATTCAACAATTAGAAGCATTTGAAGTATTGCCAGATTCTGGAAATTGGTCTATTAATAAATCATACATTACTCTTAAATCGAATTCTGCTGCATATTATCGAAAATTTAATGCTAATTTAAGTGGACTACTAGAACCACATCGTAAAGAAAAGTATTTGTCAAAAGTATTGTGGACAAAAGAATAAAATACCGCGAGCAGCACCTACAACTTATACTCACCAACAACAACGTATTTGCAAAAGTGGTTGACAAATTTTTAATTTTCGCTTTGCAAATGGTTACAAACATTGTATCTTTAAAAAGCATTTCGTTAGGCAAAAAGCATTTTTAATGATAAAAGAACTTATCATATTCTTAATTGCATTCGCTTGGACAAGTGGTTTTGGGCAAGCACCAAAAGCCGACTCGACAAAAAAGTTCGTTTATGAAATATGTGTTTTCAGGAATGCAAAACCCGGACACATTATAAAAAACGAAACCTATGGCATCAGTGATACTATAGTTGCGTTTGTGCACGGACAAGTTCGTGAAAAGGATGAGCCAATTGCTTTTGCAAATATTTCTTTCACTAATACCCAAGGAAAAGTATTTTTTACGCAAACAGACATTGATGGTAATTATAAAATCACTCTTAATAAAAACATATACTCAGTTAAGTTTTTCGCTCTTGCTTACGTTGAACTTAAAATTGAAAAATTAAAATTAGGTGCGGGACAAATGCAAGACATTGCGGCTGACTTGGGCACAGGAGGAGGCTTTCACACATACGAAGTAACATTTGACCACAAGCCAACAGATAAAGAATTGAAAACAAAAGAAAAAGAATTGACTGACGACTAAAAAGCAAAACTTAAACTGTGTGTGCTATGCAAATTATAACAGTGAGCTTGCTGCAATTTATTGCATTTTAACGCTAAAATGCATATCTTGGTTAAGCGGAAAACGGGCGCTTACAAAAGTTTGTACCAATATAAAAAAAATGACAAAACTAATCATTAAAATAATAATTTTCATCACGACAAATTGTCTTTTCGGACAGACGACTCAAACTGACGTTTCAATCAAATCGGACACTTCAGTAATAAAAATTCGGGGGGCTAGTATTACATACTTTGTTGACGGTGTTAAAGTGTTTCTGTGTGACACTATTACTTTCAACAATTTAATAAAGGCTCAAATAAAACAACTTGACAGTAAAGCCAAAGAAAGGTATTATATTACTAACAATCTTGAGGTAAACATTGACTCATTGCCAAGAGGAACAAATTATAAGTTTTGCGAAGACAAACTATCATTTAGCAATATTCATTCAAAAAATGGTATTCTCATAAGCCCAGACAAATACGATGGACATTCTCTTATGTATAATTTATACCGCCCATTTTTTAATGCAAGATTAAAATATCATATTATAAAGGTACGATCGACTTATGGAGAATGGGGCGGCTCGACAATTTTTTATTACTACAAAAAACATGGTAAAAAATTTAAGTTTATAAAAAAACATGTGACAAGCGTTTCGTGAAGTAAGTCAGGCACCGACATAAAACTGGGTGGCGGCAACAAATTATAAAAGCAAAAATTCAATTTGGATATTTGGCTTCGGCATTTACAAAAGCAGTAGATAATTAGTTAATTTTGCTTTGCAAATGGCTAATAAATCATTTAGCTTTGTTAGTAATATTTCGGTAAACAAAGTGTGTAGAAAGAAAAAATGAAACAAAGCCAGTCTCTCCTTATACTTTTAGCAGTTTTGGCATTTGATTGCACTAAAAAAGCTGGGCCGACCATTCATTATTTCAAAAAAGACGGACAACATTGGTATACTTCAAAAATTTATGGCTATCCAAATGGAAAACGGAAATTAGCACAAATAGACACTTATAAAAAACAAAGTACTTCACAAGAATCAACAACGTACGAACTTCAAGAATCAATACTGTTTTACGAATTATGGCCAAATTATGAATGGAAATTTGTTAGTATAACTGGTTTTACAAAGTACAAAAATGGGACTTACTTTTTAAACAAAGACTCCATAAAAGTGCCTGACAATGTCATCTATAAGTATTTTGACAAAGACTTAGTACAACAAATAGAAGTGTATAAAGACAATAAAAGAATTAAATATACTCAAGATAAAATCCCAAAATTAATTGTAGGAACAGAGCATATTGACAGAATTTTCGGACAAGGAAATAATTCAATTGACATAATCCATTTAAATGGTAAATATTGTGCAGATCTTGGTTTCGGTTGGTATTGTTTGAACTTTCAAAAGAACGGAAAATATAAAGAGATAAGTGGTCATTCATATTCGAAAAACTCAACAAATGGAAAATGGTTTGTTTGCAAAGACACTCTTCTTTTAATATCAAAAGGGACAAAGAAAATAGAAAGTGATACCTCTTACTATATTTTTAAATCCGACACTCTTTATTCAATTTATTTCAATAATAAAATTAGGCAATACTCCAGAAGTAAAGCATTAATTAAACAATAATAAATAAAAAACGGCTTATGATCCAACCTAAATCCTATTTGGGCATTCGGCTTCGGCATTTGCAAAAGCTGTTCCTAAGGGAAAGACAATTATTTTGATTTGCAAAAGTCTAATAAATATTTATCTTTAAACAAACATTTTTATAACCATTATTTCAAACTCTAAACAATACAAGCCACAAAAACGATACCGCCAATATTAAAGACATGAGAAACATTGCCACACTTTTTATCCTTTTGACATTTACTCTGACTTCTTGCGCACAAAAATATCAATATCCGGGACAATTAGAATTTAAAACATTTAAAATCGGTGACAAGGTTGACACTACACTTTTCAAAAAACATGGCGACCTTTATTTTCCAAACTATTTAAATGGTTGGACAATGAACAATTTTGACAAACTACCCGAAAAATATAAAGGATTACCAATTGCAATTTGGATGCTAAAAAGTGACTCAAGTATTGCATTGACATTGCTTAACGATATTGTTATAAACATAACTGTTTCATATTTAACAGACCTAGAAAAAAACAATATCACTGCCTCATTAATTCAAAAATTTGGCGCAGAAGGTAAACAAAAGTCATATATGGAAACTCATCCATTACAATCATGGATAACATATTGGAATTTAATAACGTGGGAAACGAAAGATGTAATTGCTCAAATTGGTAATAGTGATATGCGAAAACCAAAAGACCCTGCGCCAACTGACATGCGATGGAATTTTACTTATTCCGACTTTTTACTTGAAGGTAAAGTAATAAATGAATTTAAAAAAAATCTTTTCTCTAATAAAGAAGACTCTTTAAAATATTTTAAGGAAATTAATACACTTATGAATCGAGCTCATCCACCTGAAAACGGATTGTTTTCAGACTATTTTGAAAATGGAAAAATAAAAGAAAAAGGAAATTATAAGAACGGTAAGAAAGATGGGCTATGGGAGAGTTGGTATCACAATGGGCAAAAGCAGGATTCGGCATTTTACAAAAAAAATGAATTAACTGGTAAAAGAGTTATGTGGCATCCTAATGGTCAACTTCAGCTTGAGAGTTATTGGGGAAAGCCTGACGATAGAATTGGAACGTGGATACGCTATTATGCAAATGGACAAATCGAATCAATTTCAAACTTCAATGACAAAGGAGAATTACATGGAAAAGCAGTTCAATATTTTGAAAATGGAAAAATAAAAAGAGAAACGACTTATAACAAAGAAAAGGAGACAGAAGATATTTTGTACAACGAACTAGGAAAGCGAATAAAATAATACTGGCGGCAACAATTAAACGGACAACACATTCATGTTAATGAAATTTCTTCTAATAATTATTTTTTCTTTCTGGCTGACATCCTGTAAAGACGTTTATATAAGACACAGCAACCTGCATCATTTAAAATTTGAACATTATCTTAAAGTTAAAAACAATAAGTTGGTTAAAATAATAACAAAACCATATCATCAATTGAATAAAAATAAAACTACGGAAACAACCTTAAATTATATTCTTTGCACTGACCTCAAAGTGGACAGCATTAAAAGTGATTGCCTATTTTTTTTAGAAAACAGAAAGGTTGTTTACTTTGATAAATCTTATTGGATAAAACGAGGGGCGGCATACGACTCTTCAACCTATAAATATATTAACCGTGATATTAAATTTTAAGGCAAGCAATTGTGTCAAAACATTAAACAGAAATAACTAATTAAAATTTAAGTCATGGTTGAAATTACAAAAAACGAAAAGGAAACGATATTTGAAGTTAAAGGACTACATAAAATATTGGCTTTTAAAAGCGAATTAAGAATTCCTAATTCTCATATTATGAAAGCTTATTGTGATGATGAGGAAATAAATGAGTGGAAAGGAATCAGAGCATTTGGTACCTATATACCAAATATCATAAAAGCTGGTACATTTTACCAAGACAAAGATAATGCTACCATATTTATGGACATTTCAAATCCAAAAAATGCAATAATTATTGAACTAAAAGATGAACATTATAAGAAATTAATTATCGAAGTTTCAAACCCACAAAACGCCATCGAATTGTTGACTAAAAATATCACTTTATAGTTTATATTATTTTTATTTTATTTAGGATTCAACTTTTATTTTTGAAAAGCAGTATGCAATTAGTTGATTTTTGCAATGCAAATGGCTAATAAACATTTAGCTTAGTTAGTAATATTTCGGTAGAAAAAGTTTCAAATCCAATCAAAAAAAGCCCAGAAACATTTACCAGCAAGCTTAATATTTCTCCAAAAAAACTTCTAAAAATGGATAAATCTGAAGAAATTAATAATATATTTTGCAAAGAAAACACAAACTATTAAAGTATATTTGGTAAACAAAATGCAAATGAAAAACATTGATAAAAAAAGTTTAGAAAATGCATATCGTTTGTTTGAATCAGACGATATCAAAAAAATAGATGTAGGCACGACATTAGGATTAAAACAAATTCATAACTATCTATTTGATGGGTTATTTGATTTTGCAGGTCAAATACGAACAAAAAATATTTCGAAAGGTGGATTTAGATTTGCTAATGCGTTGTACCTAAACGAAATTTTGGTGAAAATTGAACAAATGCCAGAAAATAGTTTTGAAGAAATTATTGCCAAATATGTAGAAATGAACATTGCCCATCCTTTTATGGAAGGTAATGGAAGAACTATGCGTATTTGGTTGGATTTGATTTTAAAAACTAAGTTTAAAAAAGTTATAAATTGGCAATTTGTAGATAAATCACTTTATTTACAAGCGATGGAAAGAAGTCCAATTAATGATTTAGAATTAAGAACGTTATTAAATTCCAACTTAACTGACGAAATAAACAACATAGACGTTATTTTTAAAGGAATAGAACAATCCTATTATTATGAAGGATACGAGAAAGATGATAACGAGGAATAAATTTTTAAAATCAATTATTTATAAATAACAACTGTGGTTAATGAAATTTAAGAACAAGATGAAAACACTATTAATATTATTTTTAGTTCTTATAAGTGTGTCGTTGCAAGCGCAAAGTTTTTACAATACCTCTAACTTACAAAAAATACATATTTTTTTTACTGCCACAAATTGGGATTATAAATTAGATACTGCAAATACAGGAGCAGATAGTTACATCGTTGCTGATTCAATTTTTATTAATGGAAAAAAATTAGATAGTGTTGGCGTAAAATATAAGGGATATAGTTCTTATAGTGCGTCAAATGTGAAGAATCCATTTCATATATCATTAAACGAATATAAAAACCAATCTTATCAAGGGTTTAATGATATTAAATTAGCAAATGGCTTTTATGATCCTTCAATGATTAGAGAAGTTTTAGCATATGATATTTTGAGTAATTACATGGATTGTCCGCGTGCTAACTTTGCTCAGGTATATGTAAATAACACGTATTTGGGATTATATACCAATGATGAAAGTATAAATAAGAAATTTTGTGGAGATCATTTTTATTCTTCAGGTAATTCATTTGTTAAATGCGAACCATCTGTAGGTGCGAGTTTAACTGTTAAAAGCGACTTAGTTTATAAGCCTTTAGCAATAGATAGTTCGAGCTACTTTAATTATTATGAATTAAAATCGCAAGTTGGCTGGAACGATTTTGTTTCTCTTATTGATACAATTAATAATTATCCTACCAATTTGGAATATAAAATGGACATTGATAGATTAATTTGGATGCTGGCCTTTAATAATGTAACCATTAATTTAGATAGTTACAGTGGCACATTCGAACATAATTATTATCTCTATAAAGACAATAATAAAAGATATAATCCAATTATTTGGGATATGAATTTGGCATTTGGAGGCATTCCATTTTCGGGCGTTGGAGCCTCAGGATTAGGTCAACTAACCATACCACAAGAGAAAACGTATTCTGCATTTACACATTCTGTTGACCCTTATTGGCCATTAATAAATGTAGTAATGAATAATCCTCGTTATAAACGCATGTATGTTGCTCACATGAAAACAATGTTAAACGAAATGTTTTTATCAAATTTATATCAAACAAAAGCTACACAATTTCAAGCAACAATCGACACAGCCGTATTTTCGGATGCAAATAAATTTTATACTTATTCACAATTTCAAAATGGAATGACAACTGATTATCCAATGATATTTTTTTCTGTTTTACCATATAATTTAGTTGGTATTTCAAATTTAATGGTCGCTAGAACAGCTTATTTACTATCAACTCCTAATTTCACATATACCGCTCCAAGTATTTCTACGCCTACGTTAAGTAATGTAAGTCCGGCATTTGGCACTTCGGTTAGTGTTACAAGTTCTGTTTTAAATACAAATGCTGTTTTTTTAGGTTATAGAAATAATATATCTGATAAATTCACAAAAATTCAAATGTTTGATGATGGCCTACATAATGATTTAATAGCAGGCGATAATATTTACGGAGCAAGTATTACAATTAATAGTGGCTTAGTTCATTATTACATTTATGCCGAAAATTCAAATGCAGGTATGTTTTCGCCACAAAGAGCGGAACATGAATATTATTCAATCATACCAAATTCGGTAGTGCCAACACCAGGCAAATTATTTATAAATGAAATATTAGCAATTAATACCTTATTACAAAAAGATGAATATTCTAAACGCGAAGATTGGTTGGAACTTTATAATACGAGTTCAGAAATTTTAGATTTATCAAATTCATATTTAAGCGATACATATTTGCAACCCATGAAATGGAAATTTCTGAATGGGACTAAAATTACGCCAAATGGTTTTTTAATTGTTTGGGCTGATAATGATAGTTTGCAACATATATTACACACTAATTTTTCTTTTAATGGTAGTGGCGATCATGTTTATCTATCTCAAGGAACAACTTTATTAGATAGTGTTACCTTTGGAGTTCAGGCTGCAAATATTACCTACGGAAGATGTCCAAATGGAACTGGGCCTTTTAGTTTATTGCCGATATCGAGCTATAACACTTATAATTGTTCGGTTGATATTCAAACTAAACAAACTGACAAGCCTAACATTAAAGTTTTTCCAAATCCAAGTTCATCAAGTTTTAATATTGTGTTACCAAACAATTTTGCTTTAAGCCATTTAGTTGTTTACGATATACTTGGTAAAATTTTACATCAAACAGAATTTAATCATTTGGTTGAAGTGAGTGTTTTGAATTTAGAATCAGGAATTTATTTTGTAAAAGTAAATGAACAAGTGGTTAAAGTACAGGTTATTCGTTAGTATTTATAAAGTAATAGTCATTACATTTATAAGATAATAGAAATGAAAAAATCACCTCAATATGCTAAATTTGGTTCGCTTAAGGTGATAAAATCACTTCTATAAATAAGTTATAAGCAAGCCCTTTTGAAAATTATAATGTTAATCAAATTTCTAATTTCATATTTAATTATTATTCAATTGAGTGTTTATGCTCAAGAGAAAATTAATTTAAATTCTACTGATACATTTTGCATAAAAAAACATAAATACAAAGACTTTTTCTTTGACAGTAATAGACAGAATTATTTATTTACGACAGCTATAAAATATCAACATACATTACCAACAAAGGCATTTACCTCAAATGGCATTTACTTACATTTAGGTTTAAACCTTGCTCGTTTTTTCTCTAAAGAAATTGTTTTTG
>JAYVIS010000179.1:0-2413 GCA_043769975.1 Bacteroidota bacterium | reverse complement strand
CCTTCAGGCATTACATAAAAAGTTGGGTGGCGATAAATCTTATCATTAGCAGGGTCAAATAACATATCATTATCATCAGGGTTTGATGCAACAATATATTTTGATGGCATTACCCATATACTTGTCCCTTCACCTCTTCGTGTATAAATATCCCTTGCATTTTGAAGAGCCATTTTATTATCAGAAGCATGAACGCTACCTGCATGAATATAAGGAAGACCTGATTTACTTTGAATAAAAACTTCCCATAAGTCTAATTGTGTATCTGTGCTCATAATTTTATTTTTAAACTGTTTCTAATACTTTTTTTGCATGTTTTTCTTTATAAGCAATTGCGGCTTCCCTAACCCACTCGCCTTCGTTATGATATTTAATATGATGATCGAGACGTTGTTTGTTGCACGGTCCGTTACCTGCAATTACGTGATTAAATTCATCCCAATTAATTTCACTAATTGTGTAATGCCCAGTTTTTTCATCCAACTTAATATGTTTATCGGGTACAGTTAAACCTATTAACTCGGCTTGAGGAATTGTTTTATCAATGAATTTTTGACGCAACTCATCATTTGTTTCACGTTTTATTTTCCATTTCACTGCATCACTACTATGAGGAGAATTAGTATCATGTGGACCAAACATCATTAATGAAGGCCACCACCATCTATTCATCGCATCTTGTGCCATAGCTCGTTGATCTTTAGTACCATCCATCATTTTTGCCATAATTTCATAACCTTGGCGCTGATGAAAACTTTCCTCTTTACAAATACGAACCATACCTCTACTGTAAGGACCATAGGAAGTTCGTTGTAATGAAACTTGATTTACAATTGCAGCACCATCAACTAACCAACCAATAGCACCAATGTCTGCCCAATTTAAAGCAGGGTAATTAAAAATACTTGAATACTTTGCTTTACCAGATTGTAATTGTTCGATCAGTTCTGCTCTAGAAACACCAAGTGTTTCAGCTGCACTGTACAAATACAAACCGTGTCCACCTTCATCTTGTATTTTTGCTAACAAAATTTGTTTAGCTCTCAAACTTGGGGCACGAGTAATCCAATTTCCTTCAGGTTGCATTCCAATTACTTCAGAATGTGCGTGCTGAGACATTTGTCGAATTAAATGTTTACGATATTTTTCAGGCATATAATCTTTAGCCTCGATGTGTTCACCATTATCAATTCTCAATTGAAAATGAGTATCAGAATGTTCGTTATGCATAGTTATAATTTTGGTATAAATGTATTACTACCAAAACTCTTTTTACATGATAAACATCATTATCACAATATGATTAAAATCAGAAAAAAATTATCCAATAATCTCGTACAAGCCCCAGAAAACAAGTATTAATCCTACCATACTCGAACTATACATCACTATTGTAAAAGATTGATTTGAATGAAAATTAAAACAGGTAATAAAAAAACCAGCTAATAAAAAAATGGCTCCGAAACCTAATTTTACAAAGCCCTGCTTTCGCTTAACGGCATAATGTACCTTTTTTAGTTGCTTCATAATATCAGCAATTAAAAGGGTATCCTCAGTTTTAATTGCGAGTTGTTTTTCAATCTCACTAAAACTAACATGTTTATCATCTAATGTTTTGGCAAAAACATATAAATATTCCCATTGATCATCTTTTAATTTCATATCTTATTTACTTATAAACTAATTTACAAAATAAAAAAACAAAACCCCTCATTGAAAATCAAAAAGGGGTGTTTTAATAAATATTTATATTAATTCTAAAAAAGAATTACAAATCATGTTTTTTAAAAAACTCCAATTTTGAATTAAAAAGTGCGGCCATTAATGTCCCTCTTCTTTTTGCCTCTTCGGCAACTTCACCTAAAAATAAATCATTTACTGTGTTTGTAAAAGTTGAAACCCAAATACTAAAATGGCTTTCATCGATTGGCATACGAGCATGTGGCGGAAAGGGTGCTCCATTATAAGTCGTTTCTCCTAATAAAATACTTTGCCAAAATCGATACATTTTTTCTAAATGTTCAGGCCATCTATCGCCGATTCGTTCTTCAAAAATTGGACCAAGCACTTCATTTTTTTGGATACGCTCGTAAAATGTGTTAACCATTAATTTTACATCGTCTAAATTTTCAATATCTTTTTTCATAGTATTAATTAAGCAGTTGTGCTAAATAAATTACCTTCTGGAACTTTTTTCCAATAGCGTTTATCAAAGGCCAAACAAATGTTACGTAAAAATAATTTTCCAGCTTCTAAAATTTTAATTTTATCTGAGGTAATTTCAATCAAACCATCATTTACAAATTCATTGAATTTATCTTTAGATTCATCAAAATAAGAATCAATTGATGTTTCATGTTTACACATTAAATCTAAAATATGTTGACGAATAATTAAATCTTCCTGAGTTAAT
>JAYVIS010000178.1:0-3430 GCA_043769975.1 Bacteroidota bacterium | reverse complement strand
TCCAAATGAATGTGCAATTATTTCAGCTGTTGGCACTTCATCTTACGCTCCATTTACTTATTCATGGGCTGGTTCTTCAGTTACTACAAGTAGCATTTCAATATGTATCGCAGGAAATGTAATTGTTAATTTCACTGATGCAAAAGGCTGTATTGATACAAAAACAATAACTGTAGTAAATGATGTTATACCAGTAGCTAGCTTCACAGCATCACCACCTTCACCAGTAATTCCTGGTCAGGTCATTACTTTTGTAAACACCTCAAGCGTTTCATCAGGATCAATTAGCCCAGGCTTTTGGACTTTTGGGGATGGCGGTTCAGCAACAGGGAACATAGTAAATTATGCTTACGCAAGTGCAGGAACATACCCAATTACTTTATATGTTACTGGATCAACAGGATGTAGTGATACTATCACAATGAATTATATTGTTGATGCATTAATTTTAGCGCCAAATGTGTTTACACCAAATGGAGACAATGTAAATGAAACTTTAAAGTTCAAAAATTTAGAATTTTTCTCTACAAATAATCTAACTATTTTAAACCGTTGGGGAACAAAAGTATTTGAAAAAGACTCGTATAAAAATGACTGGAATGGCAGTGGCGTTGTAGATGGAACCTATTTTTACATCTTATCAGTTCCTGGAGCAACTCCAAATATTTACAAAGGATTTTTTCAAATGATACGATAATATATCCTTAAAACACAGTATAATAGCACTTCGGTAGTTATTATATTGTGTTTGTGAATTATAGAATGTAAATTTGCGCTGCAATGATAAGTAGCTCTTTAACTCATCTTATTAAAAAAGAATTTTTAATTGAATTTCGGCAAAAATCCACACTTGCTGGAATTTTGGTTTACATCATATCTACCGTTTTTGTTTCTGCATTATGTTTCAAAAAAATTATTAATCCAACAGTTTGGAATGCCTTATTTTGGGTAATCTTTCTGTTTATTACCATCAATGTTTCAAGCAAAAGTTTTCTTCAAGAAACTAAAGGAAAAGCATTGTTTAATTACATGTATTATAATCCACGTCATTTTATTATAAGTAAGATAATATATAATATGCTATTAATGGCAATATTGAGTTTACTAACATTCTTTTTTTATTCTTGGTTTGTAGGAAGTATGGTTCAAAATATGGGCATGTATTTACTTTGTTTATTATTTAGCTCAACTGCGTTTTCAGGAGTATTAAGCTTAATGAGTGCGATAGCTTCTAAAGCTTCAAATAATGTAAGCCTAATGGCGATTTTAAGTTTCCCAGTTTTAATGCCCTTAATATTAGTTTCTGTAAAACTTAGTAAGTTTGCTATTGATGGTTTAGCTTGGAGCGTAAGCTTCAAATATTTGCTTATTTTAATTATGCTAAACTTTGTAGTAATAGCATTAGCTACACTATTATTTAATTACCTTTGGAAAGATTAAGTTATGATAAAATGGTGGAAAATACTTGGAGCATTGCTTATCCTTTATACAATTGTATGGGGATTGCAAAACAGCGTTCCTCGATTAGATATTTTAAATGAAACTATCAGAAACGTTTATTACCACGTTCCAATTTGGTTTGCTATGTTGTTCCAAATGGGCGTTTCGGTTTGGTTTGCCATAAAACAACTTTCAAAAAGCGATTTAAAATCAGATATTTTAAGTGATCAAGCCGCACAGGTTGGGTTGTTTTTTAGCATACCTGGCTTGCTTACTGGTTGCATGTGGGCTAAATTTACTTGGGGAACTTGGTGGACTTTTGAAGATCCAAAACTGAATGGTGTTGCAATTGCAGTTTTAATTTATTTAGCTTATTTCATCTTAAGAAGTTCAATTACAGATGATTTAAAAAGAGCCCGTATATCTGCAGTATATAATATTTTCGCATTTGTAATGATGAATGTTTTTATTATGATTTTACCGAGAATAACAGACTCTTTACATCCAGGAAATGGCGGCAATGCAAAGTTTGCACAATATGATATGGATAGCAGTTTAAGAACTGTTTTTTACCCTGCCGTTATTGGCTGGGTATTAATTAGTCTTTGGATTTTAGACATTAAACACAGAATGGCAATTTTAAAACATAAACAAAATGAAGACTAAATTTATTTTACTAATTACATCATTGTTTGCATTTTTCATAAGCGTTGCTCAGCCAAACAATGAAGAACCTGCTATGGCAGATGCTTTTAGAAGTGATGGCAAAATATATGTTGTAATAGCAGTATTATCTATTATTTTCACATGCATCATTTCATATTTGGTATACATTGATATTAAATTAAAAAAATTAGAAAAAAAATAATATGAAAAAAATTCACATAGTTGGAATCATTGTAATTGCAGTAGCCATAGGTGTTATTGTTTATTCATTAGGAAGCAATGCTTCGTATGCAAATTTTGCAGAAGCCATTTCTAATCCCGACACAGAATATCATGTTGTTGGAAAATTAAACAAGGAATCGCCTGTACAATATGATCCAAAAATAAATGCAGACGAATGTTCATTCGTAATGAAGGATAATAATGGATTGGAAAAAACAGTTATCCTTCACAAAAGCGTCCCTCAAGATTTTGAAAAATCAGAACAAATTGTAGTCATTGGAAAGATGGAAGGAAACGATTTTCATGCCAATGATATTTTAATGAAATGTCCAAGTAAATATAACGCAGGAACTCCGCAAGTTCAATAAAATAGAACTAAAAAATTGAACAATACAACAACATACATAGGAGAACATTTATGGATTGGAAATATCGGAAACGGTTTTATAATCTTGTCTTTATTAGCAGCAATACTTTCAACAGTTGCTTATTTCTTTTTTGCAAACGATAATTCTTTAAATTCTGAATGGAAAAAATTTGCAAGACTTAGTTTTTCACTACACACTATTTCGGTTTTAGGGATTGCTAGTACGTTGTTTTTTATGCTGTTTAATCACTTCTATGAGTATTCCTATGTGTGGCAGCACAGCAACAATAGTATGCCAATGGAATATATCATGTCTTGTTTTTGGGAAGGACAAGAAGGTAGTTTTTTATTGTGGACTTTTTGGAATGTCGTACTTGGAAATATTCTTCGTAAAACAATTGATAGCCAATGGGAAGCTCCAACAATGGCAGTTTTTTCCTTGGTGCAAGTTTTTTTAGCAAGTATGTTATTGGGCATCTACTTAGGAGATTATAAATTAGGAACTAATCCATTTATTTTATTACGAGAAAATCCAGACTTCGCAAATTTACCATTTGTGCAAAACCCAAATTATTTATTAAAATTAGATGGACGTGGATTAAATCCTTTATTAATGAACTATTGGATGACCATTCATCCGCCAACATTGTTTTTAGGATTCTCTTCTACATTGCCTCCCTTTGCCTTTGCAGTAGCAGGTTTATGGAAAAAAGATTTTACAACTTGGCAAAAACC
>JAYVIS010000177.1:0-16764 GCA_043769975.1 Bacteroidota bacterium | reverse complement strand
AAACTTGATAATAAAACTTTAATATGATCTTCTATTTCCGAAACCGAATCCTTTCTTTTCTTCGAAAGATTTTTTGCTAAAACCAAACAGTTTTTTTCTTGATCTAAAATTTCCTTTTGTGTTTTTTCAATGCTTAATTCAATAGAAGAAAATTGCTGCAGTTTTTCTTCAAACACATTTTTTATAGCAAGTAATTCTTCTTCCGTTTTTACATTATGTTTTTTTAGAAGCTTATTTATTTTGTCAAGTTGCGAATTAACAATTTCAAGCTTTGCATTATCGTAAACAACATTGTCTTCTGCAGAAACAACGTCTGCATTTAATTCTTTTAATTCAATACTTAAAGAATTTACACGTTCATATAAATCGTTAAACTCTTTTCCGAATTTAGAAATGCTATGTAAACTTTGTTTTATTTGAGAAACGGCAGATAAAATATTTTCATCGCCTCCACTTATACCAACACTAGCACGAACTAAATTCTCTTTAATAAACTCGGCATTCTCTAAGGTTTCACTTTCTTCTTCGAACAAAGCTAACTCGCCAGTTTTTAAATTAGCTTCTTCTAATTCGGTAAATTGAAATTGAAAATAATCAAACTCTTTTTTGGCTTGCAATTCCTGGTCTAATAATTCAGCTATTTGTTTTTTTAATTTTTGTAAAGCAGAAAATTGTTTTTTATAATCTACATATAAAGAAGTTGTTTTTGCAAAGGCATCAACTAAGGCTATTTGAAAATGATTCTCTTTTAATAAAATAGTTTCGTGCTGCGAATGGATGTCAATTAATTGCTCACTCAATTCCTTAATAACTGAAAGTGTTACAGGCGTATCGTTAATAAATGCTCTTGACTTTCCTTCAACCGTAATTTCTCTTCGTATGCTTGTAACATCTTCATAATCTAATTCATTTTCTTCAAAAAATGATTTTAAATTATATTTAGAAATATTAAATCGTGATTCAATAATGCATTTTTTGTCTTTTCGGTTTAACGAATTTACATCAAACCGATTCCCTAAGGTTAAACCTAAGGCACCTAATAAAATCGATTTTCCCGCACCCGTTTCTCCAGTAATTACAGTTAAGCCTTCATTGAACTGAATGTCAATTTCTTCAATCAATGCAAAATTCTGTATTCGTATTCCTTGTAACATATTTGTTAAATATCGGCATTTAATAATTTTTACGTTTCTGCTTTTAAGTAAAACTACCCCATTTTTTCAACAAAATATATCCTCCAAATTTTGGTCACTAATTAATCCCCCAATTTTAATCATTCAAACGGCAATTTTACCCATTTGCCTGTAACTAAATGTAGTTTATAGCGTAATACATATAGTGTGTAGCCAAAATCGTGTTTTTAAACTATTAATTTTTTTGTTATGAGACAGCTAAAAATAACCAAGCAAATTACAAATAGAGAAACTGCTTCTCTTGATATGTATTTGCAAGATATTGGGAGAGTAGAATTAATTACTGCTGATGAAGAAGTGGTATTGGCACAAAAAATAAAAATGGGCGACGAAAAAGCCTTAGATAAACTCGTAAAAGCAAATTTGCGTTTTGTGGTATCTGTTTCAAAACAATACCAGAACCAAGGACTGAGTTTGCCTGATTTAATAAACGAAGGTAATATGGGTTTGATTAAAGCGGCGCGTCGTTTTGATGAAACACGTGGTTTTAAATTTATATCATACGCTGTTTGGTGGATTAGACAATGCATTTTACAAGCATTAGCAGAGCAATCAAGAGTTGTAAGACTACCATTAAATAAAATTGGCGCTATTAATAAAATTAATAAAACTTACGCTTTGCTCGAACAACAGTTAGAAAGAGAGCCAATAGCTGAGGAGATATCGGAAATTATTGAAATGTCGGCGGCAGATATTAGAGAAACCTTAAGAAGCCAAGGCAGACATGTCAGTATGGATGCACCCATTGGAAATATGGAAGATGGCGGTAGTATGTATGATTTAATGACAAACGGAGGAGCATCGCCAGATAATGATTTAATTGTAGAAAGCTTACGGAAAGAAATTGATAGATCGTTAGCAGGTTTAACGCCGCGCGAAACAGAGGTGATTAGATTATATTACGGATTAAATGGCAGCCATTCTCATTCGCTAGAAGAGATTGGAGAAAAGTTTGATTTAACACGGGAACGTGTGAGACAAATAAAAGAAAAAGCGGTTAGAAGATTAAAACACTCATCAAGAAGCAAATTATTACAAGGATATTTAGGATAATAAAAATAGAAAATCTTTTAGTGTGTACGTTTAGTGAGAAACGGGGGCTTTGTGTTTAGGGCCTCCGTTTTTTTGTTGTTTATTAGCGAATATACGATTAGCGAATGTTTTGTATATTTATAGCGCTTAGCGATAAGTTACCGGTAATTTTAAAGACATAAACCCATCAATGAAAAAGTACTTAAACTATGCGCATTTTGGACTACTAGTTGGAATATGTGCTTTCGTTTATTTTATATATACTGGGTTGACAATGGTAAAGCTAACTTCTTCAAACGACCTAACTGAAATTAAAGGAACTTACATTAAGCATTCATTCAAAGACAACACAGGGTTTAAAAACTTCACTCATCAATATTATATTTGGACAGCAAATTATTCAAATGCTTTCCAAGTTAAAGCTGACTACTTCAGATTTTTTAATGGAGAGCAATTTGCAACGAATATAAAACTAGGAGACAGTATTGTATTTACTATACCAACTTACCTTAAGACAAAATTAAATTCAGAGGAAAATGTATTTGTTACTTCTATTTTGGCAAATTCAGTAACTCACTTAGACAAAACTAAAGTGCTTGACTTTGAGAAACATTTGGCAGACACAAATTTGGATTATTTTTTTGCTTTTGGCTTCTTAGCAGCAGGACTATGGGTGTATTTGAGTAAACGAAAAAACTATCGGTAACCGCACCTAAAACTTATGCGGACTGACATCAAAGCTTTTGCAAATAAGGTCGCTTTGCGAAAGACAATCATTTTGCATTGCAAATGCATAGAAACATCCTATCTTTATTTAAACGTTTCGGTAGACGAGTGTTCCAAAGCCTCACAAGTTCTAGCTGCAAAACCTAATAAATCACCATCATGGACGAGATCACTTTATACGATTATGTAGAAAATGAAAAACATTAAGACAACCACAATATGTAAAATGCTTTCCATATTGTCATATTGTTTAATAATGTTGAATGGACAAATGATTGCTTTACCATTTATCTTATTTATTGTTTTTACAATGTATGGTTCAGAAGGAGCTAAAACAGCAGTCACCTCTATTGCAGGATTTGCCGGACTACTATTATTACTTTATTTACTAAGATTTAAAAAAACAAAACGCATTTTACTTATTGAGCTAGGTGTTTTCATTTTGCTTTGCGCTCCGTTAATCGAAAGACTTACCTCAGTTCCAATTGAATTGTTTAATTACCCACTCTTTATTATTCCTTCCTGTAGTTTCGTGACTTGCTATTTTTTATCACTAATTTTCTCCTTCAAGGACATAAAAAATAATTAGGCAGATACTTAAGACATACAAAAACTGAGGGAGCTTTGACTTTATAACAACAACTAACAAAATGCAGATTAAAGCAAAAGCATTTGTAAATAAAGATGCTTGGCAAAATCAGCTTAAATGGCAACTAATTGCAATCCATTTACCACTTATAAAACAAAAGCTACCACTTATTAGATTGTAACTATTAGTCAACTATTTCTCTTTAATTTTATAGTAGTTCTTTATTATAGGTTTTGTTTAGTTAAACCAAAAAGGCTGTTGTGTTTTCTGCGGGGATGTACACAACAGCCTTTTTTATGTTCTAAAATTTAAACTAAAGTATGAGCTACTAAATACTCAGCAATTTGAACAGCATTTGTTGCGGCTCCTTTTCTGAGATTATCAGAAACAATCCACATATTAAGCGTTTTGTTTTGAGACTCATCTCTGCGAATTCTACCCACAAAAACAGCATCTTTATTATGAGCGTTCATTGGCATTGGATAAATGGCATTTTTAATATCATCTTCCAACACAATGCCTTCTGTTGTTTTCATAATTTCAAAAATGTCTTTAATATCAAATTCATTTTCAAATTCAATATTTACACTTTCGCTATGGCCTCCCATTACTGGTATACGAACGGTAGTTGCGGTTAATTTAATGTTGTTATCACCCATAATTTTTTTGGTTTCATTTACCATTTTCATTTCTTCTTTGGTATAACCATTATCAGTAAACACATCAATTTGAGGAATGACATTTAAATCAATTTTATATTTGTAAGCCATTTCACCTGCAATACCGGCTCTTTCATTCATTAATTGTTCAACGGCTTTTACGCCAGTTCCAGTAACAGATTGATAGGTAGAAACAACGACTCTTTTTATTTTATATTTTTTATGCAAAGGATTTAAAGCAACCACCATTTGTATAGTGGAACAGTTTGGATTTGCAATTATTTTATCTGTCTTTAATAATGTATGTGCATTAATTTCAGGCACCACTAATTTTTTAGTTTCATCCATGCGCCAAGCTGATGAATTATCAATAACGGTAATGCCAGCTTCAACAAATTTTGGAGCCCATTCTAATGAAGTATTTCCACCTGCAGAAAATAAAGCAATTTGTGGTTTTAAATTAATAGCATCTTGCATTGAAACCACCTTATAAGATTTATTCTTATACTTTATTTCTTTACCAACCGATTTCTCAGAGGCTACAAGTATTAAATCAGTTAAAGGGAAATTACGTTCTGATAGAACTTCCAACATTTTTGTGCCTACTAAACCAGTTGCACCAACTACAGCTATTTTCATTGTTATTTTTATATTAATTAATCGGGCACAAAAGTGTTAAATAATTTCCAATCAAAAAAATTTCTTATATTAGATACTTATAATTCTTTAAACCAAATGAAAAGAAATATCCTTCTATTTTTATCCGTTTTCGCGTGTATAGTTGCAAAATCTCAAGTCGTTGAAAATTTTACAGATGGCGATTACACGAGTGCACCAACCTGGACGTTAAATAGTCCAACCGATTTTACTGTAAATGCAGGGCAACTTAAATCAACAAATACAACTACACCAGGTAACTTTTATATTAGCACAACCAATACATTAGCTACAAACTGCCAGTGGGAATTTTGGGCCAACCTTCAATTTGCAACATCAAGCACCAATTACGTTGATATTTATTTAACTAGTGATGTTCCAAATTTACAGTCTCTTGCTATTAACGGATACTTTGTGAGATTAGGAGGCACTTTAGATGAAATTTGTTTGTATAAACGCTCGGGTGCAATTGGAACAGCAGTAAAAATTATTGATGGAGTTGATGCCATTATTTCAAGTACTTCGAATAATTTAATAAAAATAAAAGTTATTAGAAATGCGGCCAATTTGTTTTCATTAGAAAGAGATATGACGGGGCTTGGTTCGAGTTACGTTTCGGAAGGAACAATTACAGATGCAACCTTTACAACGTCAAACTCTTTTGGTTTTTTCATTCAACAATCAACAGGTTCTTTTATTGGAAAACATTTGTTTGATGATATTGTTGTTGGCCCAATTATTTTAGATTTAACGCCACCAAGTATTGTAAGTGCTGTTTCAACGTCCTCAAATTCTGTAGATGTGTTGTTTAATGAAAATGTTGATTTAACTACTTCTCAAACAGTTTCAAATTACACAATCTCAACAGGCATAGGAACACCTGCCAGTGCAACGCGCGATGCTGTTAATTTTAAATTGGTGCATTTAACGACAACCCCTTCTTTTGTTTCAGGAAATACATATACGGTAACCATAAATAATGTCCAGGATTTAGCTGGAAATGCTATCACAACCTCAACCATAAGCTTTCTGTATATGGTTTATGGCATTCCAAATTTCAAAGATATCGTGATCAACGAAATTTTTGCTGATCCATCTCCGGTAGTCAATTTAACAAGTTGTGAATTTATTGAATTATATAATCGCAGTGTTAATCCATTTAGTTTATCAGGATTAAAATTTACTGATAATTCATCTTTAGCAACATTAGGAAATTATACCTTGGCTCCAAATGGATATGTGATAATTTGCCCAATAGCAGATACAGCACAATTTACAGCCCTAGGTTATATGAACAAATTAGGCGTAAGTTCATTTGCATCGTTAACAAATGCCGGAAAAAATTTATATTTAAAAACAGCACTTGGCGCCTTCATTGATAGTGTAAATTACAGTGATTCGTGGTACAAAAACGCCATTAAAAAAGATGGTGGTTGTACCTTAGAACAAATTAATCCAAACATGAATCCTACTTGCTCACAAAGCAATAATTGGATAGGCTCAAATGATGTGGATGGCGGAACGCCTGGCTTTATAAATTCCGTTTATTCAATTGCACCAGATGTTACCGGTCCAAAAATATTAAACATAACGGTTATTGACTCTACACATTTGAGTGTTTGTTTTGATGATTTAATTTCTATTTCACAATTAACAACTACATCAAATTATAGTATTAGTGGCTCCATTGGCTCACCAACCTTATCAATTGCTGGAAGCGGCAATACCTGTGTTACCCTATCATTAGCTTCAAAATTAATCAATGCTACTAATTATACACTTACAATTACCGGCATTACAGATTGTGCCGCTAACAACTTAACACCCAATACAGGTTTAATATCATACTATAAACACAAGCCATATGACGTTGTAATCAATGAATTAATGCCTGATCCAGATCCTGCCATCTATTTACCAACTGAGGAATATGTAGAATTAAAAAACAGAACGCCTTTTAAAATTAATTTAAAAAACTGGACAATCTCTACCCCATCATCAACAAAAAAACTACCTACTATTACAATTGAACCTGATAGTTTTGTAGTACTAACAGGAACAGGAAATTTTACAGCATTCGATAATTTTGGTGTGTTTGTTTATGAAGTAACAAGCTTTCCTTCTTTATTAAATGATGGAACAACGTTAACTATCAGAGATAGTAATGGTGTGGTCATTAATTCTATTAATTACAACAGTAGTTGGTATAATGATGCTGGCAAAGTTGATGGAGGTTGGAGCATGGAACAAATTGATGCAAACAATCCGTGTGGAGGACAATCAAATTGGCATGCAAGCACAAATGCGTATGGTGGAACGCCAGGACGTAGAAATTCAGTGATGAATACTAATCCAGATAATACATCACCATTGTTAGATAGAATTACAGTAGTAAGTGCCGACACTATTCTTTTGTTTTTTAATGAATCGCTTGACAGTTTAAGTTTGAAAAATCCTGCAAGTTATATATTCGATAATGGTTTAACTTCGCCAACGTATGTTTTGCCGATGTCAACAGACTTTAAAAAAGTAAAATTAAAATTATCTTCACCAATAGTTTCACCAACCATCTATAATTGTACGGTAACAGGAAATATTAAAGATTGTGTTGGAAATTTAATTTCAGCAGGAAGTTCAGCGCCATTCGGATTACCTATTGCACCTTTACCAAATGACGTCGTCATAAATGAAATTCTTTTTGACCCGACAACAACTGGAATTGATTTTGTAGAATTATATAACAGAAGTAATAAAATTATTGATTTAAAAGACCTGAGAATTGGATCAATGGACACCTTAACGAGTAATTTAACTTACACAGAAAAAATTACCGAAGATGGTTATTTATTATTTCCAGAAACATATATTGTGTTGAGCGAAAATGGGACAACAGTTAAAAGAGAATATCAAACCATCAACCCAAAAGGATTTTATGATGTTGTTGATTTACCAAGTATGAATATTGATGATGACGTTGTTACACTGAGTGATAAGAATTCGGTTGTGATTGATAATTTCATTTACACGAGTAAAATGCACTTTCCTCTATTAGTAAGTACAAAAGGGGTTTCGTTAGAGCGTATTGATTTTAATCGACCAACAAGCGATAAAACAAATTGGAATAGCGCGGCAGAAGCTGTTGGTTTTGCAACACCTGCCTATAAAAATTCTCAATATTTACTAGCTGATGGTGGAAGCGGTGTTAGTATCAGTAATCCTTTGTTTTCGCCAGATAATGATGGATATAATGATGTTTTAAACATTAATTACAAATTGGATGAAATAGGAAAAGTAGCAAATATTTACATTTATGATAGCAAAGGCCGACAAGTAAGATATCTTATCCGCAATCAACAATTGCAGCAAGAAGGAACAGTAAGTTGGAATGGAATTAACGATGATAATGAGAAAGCGCCAATTGGAATTTACGTTGTATATATTGAGTTATTTAATTTATCTGGCAAGCTTAATAAATATAAACTGAGTTGCACCTTAGCAGGAAAACTATAAGGTTACTTATTTTCAAAACATGTTACACGATTTTTTAGCTCTTATTTACCCACGAAATTGTGTAGCTTGTGGCAATTCGCTCTATAAGCATGAAGATCAAGTTTGCAGTTACTGTTTTACAAATCTGCCAAAAACAAATTTTCATAAACAGCAAAAAAATACCATTGAAGAATTATTTTACGGGAGAGTAAATTTAGTTTTTGCTACAAGCTATTATCTTTTTCATAAAAAAGGGAACGTGCAAAAATTACTTCATGCTATAAAATATAAAGGAAATAAACAGTTAGCAACGTTATTAGGAAGTTGGTTTGGCAACTATTTAAACGAAGAAGAAAAATTAAAATCTGCTGATTACATTTTGCATGTACCTTTACACATTAAAAGATTAAAGCAAAGAGGCTACAACCAAAGTGAAGAATTTGCAAGAGGTTTGTCAGAAAATCTAAACATTGAAACTAATACAACTCTTTTAATTCGCAAAGAATTTACAAGCACGCAAACTAAAAAGAATAAATATGAGCGTTGGGAAAATGTAGAAGAAGTTTTTGAGATTACAGACATAGAAGCCCTTAAAAACAAACACGTTATTTTAGTTGATGATGTGATAACAACTGGCGCAACTATTGAGGCATGTTGTAATGTTTTAAATAAAATTGAGGGGCTTAAAATTTCGGTATTAAGTATAGCTTATGCTAATAAATAAGATTACTTCCAAAAATCATAATAGTTAAACCATTGGTGCGGATATTTTAAAACCATTTTCTCTACAGCAGAAACATATTTTTGAGCTAACTCATTACACACTTTTTCTAATTGCGCTTCTCCTCTTACTCTATCAACAATAATGGGTTCTTCAATAGAAAATTCGTAAGTGTGTTTATCTATTTTCACAGCAAATGCAATACATAATGGAACACCAAATTTAGCAGCCATGATAAATGGGCCAGCAGGAAACTTAGCCGGTGTTCCAAAAAAAGGAACTGTAATTGTTTTTGCTCCTTCTCTAAATCTATCGCCATGCATGACAACTAATTCATTATTTGTAAATGCTTTATGAAGTTCAATGATATGGCTTTTAGTTTCTTCATTTATAGCGATGATGTTTATTTTTTTTTCTTTCATCACACCATCCATATATTCTTTAATGTTTTCCTTTTCGTTAGAATACATCAATACGTTAAACACTGTATTTAATCTATTTAATCCCTGCCCGGCAACTTCCCAATTACCAATGTGCGCACTAATTAAAATACCACCTTTTCCAATTTTCGCAATCTCTTCAAGCAATACACCATTTGTATGTATGACTTTAAATGGGTTTTTTGCTCCTGCCATTACTGCAACTTTATCAATAATGGTTTGTCCTAACATGTAGTTGTTTTTGTATACTGCTAGTCGTGCCTTTAGATTTGAGTAACCGTGTACCTTTTTGAAATAATCGCGGATGAAAATATTAGGTTTAGAGAACAGGAAATAATAGCAAGAAACAAATCGTAATAAAAAATAGGCAGGATTTAAGCCAAAATTATTAAGAATAAACACAAAAATTTTAAAGCCTAGAACTTTACCTCTTGATTGACCATCCCAGTTAGTTTGCTTTTTATTTTCCATTTATTGTAATTGCCTTAAATAAAAAAACAAAACAACTTGTGTTTTGTTTTTAAAATCTTTAATAAATGATATCATTAAGCTGTTGCTTTTTCTTGCACTTTAGCTTGGCAATAATTATAAAAATCTTGGAAGGTATGAATTTCCAAAAAATCTTCTCCTTTAACCTTAAAACCAAAATTACTTTCAATTACAACAACTAAATCAACATAATCTAAACTATCTAAGTCAAGAGTAGTTCTTAAGTTAGCTTCTGGAGATATTTTCGATTCTTCTACTTCAAACTCTTGAACTAAAAAACTATTTACGGTTTTTATAATTTCTTCCTGCGTCATATTGGGTATTCTTCTAAAATAAGCAGTAAAATTACTTAAATTTTCTAATTATCAAAGTAGAATTTGTTCCCCCAAAGCCAAAAGAATTAGACAATATAGTATTTAAAGGGGTTTCCTTGGTTTCTGGAATAATATTTATTTTTGCAGAATGCTCGTCAGGGTTTTCAAAATTAATATTTGGTGCTATAAAATCGTTTTGCATCATTAATGTGGAATAAACAATTTCACTTGCTCCCGCCATCCAACATTCGTGTCCAGTCATGGATTTAGTAGAACTAACAGGAGTTTTTTCGCCGAATACGTTATAAATTGCTTGCGCTTCCACACCATCTCCACCAGGAGTTGAGGTTGCGTGTGCATTGATGTAATCTATTTCTGAAGGATTGACATTAGCTTGTTTTAAAGCCATTAATAATGACCGTGATTGACCATCAACACTAGAATTACTGATGTGTTCACCATTACTAGAAAAACCATAACCAATCACCTCAGCCAATATATTTGCGCCACGTTTTTGAGCAGACTCTAAACTTTCTAAAATAACCGTTGCTGCTCCGCCACTTGGTACAAGCCCATCTCTGTCTTTATCAAACGGACGGGATGCTTTTGTAGGTTCATTTTCGCGAATTGAAAAAGCACTTAATCCGTCAAAACTCCCAAATGTGTAGGGATTTACTTCTTGGGCACCGCCACAAATCACTTGATTTTGCAGGCCCGTTTTTATTAATAGGTAGGCCATTCCAATTGAATGAGAACCACTAGCACAGGCGGCAGCCAAAGTAAAATTTATGCCTTTTAATTTAAAAATAGTAGATAAATTCATTGTTACCGTTGAATTCATACATTGAAATGTAGCTCCAGAACCTATTAAAGTTGTGTCCTTTTTAGCTCGCATAATGTCATTTGCAACAATAGTAGACTCTGCTACACTGTCGTTACCATATATAATTCCAACTTCGTTTTTTTCAATCCAATCCAAATCCATATTGGCACCTTTTAGCGCTTCAATTGTTGCCATATAAGCATATTCAGCAGGCTCTCCTAAACTGATGCGTTGTCTTCTATCTAATAATGCTTTTAAAACAGGGCGCTCTAAAATACCTGTTAAGGCTGAGCGATATCCTAAGTCTTTTCTTTCTTGGCTAAATCCTATACCAGACTTTCCTGTAAATAAAGATTCTTTTACTTCATCAATGTTTTTTCCTAAACATGACCAAGCTCCAATTCCTGTTATTACTACTCTATTCATTTTACTACTATATTATATTAACTATATAATCCTCCGTTAACTGATATTACTTGTCCTGTTACGTAAGTTGAATCTTTCCCTACCAAAAAAGCAACCACACCTGCAACTTCTTCTGGTTCACCAAAACGATTCATTGGAACCATATTTTTATAATCAGCTTCATTAATATCTTGTGTCATGTCGGTTTTAATAAATCCTGGAGCAACTGCATTTACAGTAATTCCACGTTTACCAACTTCTTGAGCCAATGCTTTTGTCGCAGCAATAATTGCTCCTTTTGAAGCCGAATAATTTGTTTGTCCAGGCATTCCTTTTAAACCAGATAACGAAACGATATTTACAATGCGCCCTTTACGTTTACGCACCATACTTTTTACAATATTTCTGGTTACATTATAAAAACCATCTACTGTAATATCTAATACTCTATTCCAATCATCAGGGCTAATAAAAACCATTAAATTATCTTTACGAATACCTGCATTATTTACTAAAACTGAAATTGTTTTTTCCGGATTATCATTCATCCATTTTTCAACATGAGCATCAACTTCTTCAAGTTTACTCACATCAAACTTCATCAAAATAGCATCAACACCTTTTTCTTTTATTAAGGCTTGTGTTTTATTTGCCTCTTCATCATTCGACATGTAATTTATAATGATATTATAACCCATGTCGGCAAGTCTTAAACAAATTGCTTTACCAATACCTCTGCTTCCTCCTGTTACTAATGCGTATTCCATACTTTAAATTTTTTATAAAATTTCAATGTGATTATTAAAGATATAATCCTTCACGTTTTTAATGTCTTTATATTTTATGCTGTCTTCAACAAAACAAGGAAAAATCTTACGTAAATTTTCATAAGCATCTTTTGATTTTGAAGAAAGTTTATCTTCCATTTTCAAATAATCAATTGCTTGTAAAATCGTCATCCATTCAATAGCCAACACTTCGTAACTATTTAAAATAACTTTTTTGCAAATTAAAGCAGCGTTTGCACCCATGCTTACGATATCTTGATTATCATTATTACTAGGAATACTATGAACGTACATTGGGTTTGACAACATTTGATTTTCAGCAGTGGTAGAAGTGGCAGTAAACTGTACGCCTTGCATTCCTAAATTTAAACCTAATGTTCCATGGTTTACAAATGGAGGCAAAATATTATTAAGTTTATTATTCAATAAAAAATTTAATTGTCTCTCAGCTAACATAGATAGTTTGGTGATTGCAATTTTTAATTTATCCATTTCAAGCGCCACATAATCTCCATGAAAATTCCCACCATGGTATACATTTTTACGTTCCCAATCTACAATTGGATTGTCGTTTGCTGAATTGATTTCGCTAATCAAAACATCTTTTGCGTATTTTACAGTATCTACTATTGGCCCAACAATTTGAGGCACACAACGAATAGAATAATATTCTTGCATTTTTTCAACAAGAACATCCACCTCAACTTTTTGGTTGTAATGATGCTCTTCTCTACTCTTAACTAATTTACTATCCTTTAACGTATTTTGAAGTGCCTTAGCAACGGCGTTTTGTCCTGCATGATGCTTTACTTCATTAAGAGGAGTTGAATAATGATCATCAAAGCTTTGAACTAGCTCCATAATTGTGGCAGATGCTAATAAACTCCAATTCATTAAATTTTGAGCATATATCACATTCAACATTCCTATACCACTCATTGCAGACGTTCCGTTCATTAAAGCCAATCCTTCTCTGATATGAATTTCCATTGGCTTGATGTTTTCTTTCTTGAAAACATCTGCAGTAGGAGTAATTATGCCCTTATAATAAACATCTCCTTCGCCAATTAGCGTTAAAGCTAAATGTGCTAATTGAACTAAATCTCCACTAGCTCCTAAACCACCATGCTCATATATGACAGGCGAAATATTTTTATTGATAAGGTCTTTAATTAAAATCAAAGCATCTGGATGTATCCCTGCAAAGCCTTGCATTAGCGTATTTAACCTCGCTAACATAACTGCCTTACAATCAATTTCTGGAATTGGATTGCCCGAACCAGAACAATGACTTCTAATTAAATTATATTGCAACTTCATTTGATCATCATGGTTAATTCGGTATTGAGCCATTGGCCCAAATCCTGTATTAATTCCATAGATTAATTTTTCGCGAGTAAACTCTTTCAAAAAATAGTGACTACGATAAACTTTACGCAAAGCTTCCTCATCTAAATTGAGTTCTAAATTATTTATTAAAACTTTGTAAAAATCGTCTCCCGAAATTTTTTGATCTCCTATACTTACCATAATATTGTGTGCAATTTACAATATTACAAAGAATTTCTGTACAGTGCAATTGTCTTATTATTTGTTAAGAAATAGTGAAAAAAGTACTGTTAAAAAAAATCTTTTAAGTAATTTGGCGACTTATTACAATTTGTCAAAAAAATGAAGTTTTTTAAAGAAGATACAAAAACAGCTTATGAAGCAATTTGTCTAGCGCAACAAATTGCGTTTGCTCCTATTGTTTTTCAAGCAACAAAAGCTCTGCGAGATTTAGGGATTTTAAAATTAGTTGAAGATAGCGGAGTAACAGGCGTATTATTAGAAGACATTTATCCTAAGTTAAACCTAACTGAATACGGTGTGCGCGTTTTACTAGAAGCTGGTCTTGGAATAGGATTAGTAATTAAAAATAATGACAAATACACGATTACTAAAACTGGAAATTTTATTTTAAATGATAAAATGACTCGAGTGAATTTTGATTTCACTAATGATGTTTGTTACGAAGGTATGTTTACACTTACTGAAAGCATTAAACAAGGGAAACCTACTGGCTTAAAAGCTCTTGGTGATTGGCCAACTGTATATGAAGGTTTGTCTACAATGAAACAACCAGCTCAAGATAGTTGGTTTAGTTTTGATCATTATTATTCTGATGGTTCGTTTGACGCTGCTATCAAACAATTATTTAAACGTAAGCCAAAACACATTTTAGATATTGGTGGAAACACTGGTAAGTTTACAATGAAGTGCTTGTCTGTAGATGCTGATGTTAAAATGACCATGCTTGATTTACCACAACAACTTGGTATGGCAAAAGAAAATATTGACAAAGCAAATTATACTGGTCGTGTAAATTATCATCCAATTAATATTTTAGATGAAAGCAATCGTTTTCCAAAAGGGGCTGATACCATTTGGATGAGCCAGTTTTTAGATTGTTTTAGCGAAGATGAAATTGTTGGCATTTTAAAACGTTGCCATGAAGCACTTGATGAAAATGGTTTGGTTTACATAATGGAAACATTTTGGGATAGACAAAAATTTGAAGCAGGTGCATTTAGTTTACAAATGACATCCTTATACTTTACAAATATTGCAAACGGAAATAGTCAAATGTATGACAGTGTTGTGTTTAATAAATTAATTGATAAAGCAGGCTTTGTGGTTATTGAACAAATTGACAATGTTGGAATTAGCCATACAGTGCAGGTTTGCAAGAAAAAATAAAGTACTACTTTTTTTATTATCAAAACTTTTTAAGTGAAACACGATATTTCAACTTCTGAAGATGTAACACGTTTAGTGAAAACATTTTATTCTAATTTACTACTGCATGAAGAGGTAAAACCAATTTTTGCTCATGTAGATTTTGAAAAACACATGCCACACATGATTGCTTTTTGGGAATTTGTGTTGTTAGATAAAGCGGGGTACACAACTAATATATTTGACAAGCACGTTAATTTACCTTTAAAGGAAAGTGATTTTACACTTTGGTTAAACACGTTTGAAAAAACTGTAAACGATTTATTTGATGGAGAAAAGGCAAAACTAGCTATTCAAAGAGCGCAAGTTATTGCGTTTACATTTCAACAAAAATTAAAAAACATGGGTCGGTTTTAAGCCTAATAACGATAATACTTTTGAAGGCAAAAGTATTCAAAACCTTATGATTTTGCGTAAGGCAATTCCTGCGGACCACTGATAAAATGAATCCTTTCGCTTTTTTCATCGCATGTTCATTTGCCAGCTATTGCTGCACAAAATCATAGCCTAACATCTAATGAATAAACTTTGAAAGAAAATATAAGTTTGCGTTAAGGATTGCAGTGAAAATCCTTTTTGAGGCACGAAAAAAGATTGCAACGAAAAGCCTGACCCGCAGGGAAACGCCCAAATTCTTATTAAGATTTTTAAAATACTTTTGAAGGCAAAAGTATCCAAAACCTTATGATTTTTTGATAGGCAATTCCTGCGGACCGCTGCTAAAATGAATCCTTACACTCTTACCTTCGCATATTCATTTGACAGCTATTGCTGCGCAAAATCATACCCTCACAATTGATGTTTAAATTTCAGAAGTTAATATAAAAATGATTTAAATGAAAAATCTTTACATAGCATGGACTACAGAAATATTGATTAAAATTGCCAATACATGGCGCTAAAACATATACTCATTTCGTATTAATTATTAAAATATTCAAAAACAAAAAACCCTATTTGCATGTAGCAAATAGGGTTTTTTAAAATAATAAATTAAATTATTTTTTTGCTGGAGCTCCTTTTGGTGCTTCAGATGCAACAGCACGAGTTGTAACTACAGATACAACTGATACGTTTTTTGCGTTTAATAACGTTACACCTTCAATAGAAATATCGCCAACTGCAATTGAGTCACCAATATCTAATTTACTAATGCTTACTTCAATACTATCAGGTAAAGTTGCAGCGATGCCACGAGCTTTTAATTTTCTTAATTTTAAAACTAATTTACCACCTTTTTTAACACCGTCAGATTGACCAGTTAATACAACAGGAATATTAGCGTTTACAGGTTTCCCTTCAACGATTTCTAAAAAATCTGCGTGAATTAATTTGTCATTAATTTTGTGGTATTGTGCTTCTTGTAATACAGTTTTGTAAACTTTTCCATCTAAGTTAATTTCTACAATGTGTGCATTTGGAGTAAAAATAACTGGTTTAAAAGCACGCTCATCTGCATGAAAATGAATTTGTTCTGTTCCACCATAAATTACACAAGGTACATGTCCTTTTAAACGGATTGCTTTTGCGTCTACTTTTCCTACGTTCGTTCTTAACGAACCGCTCAATGATACTGATTTCATATTATTTGTTTTTTGTGATGTTTTTAAAATGCTCGCTCATTTTATAGACATCTATTATTTAATTATTTATGCGAGTTA
>JAYVIS010000176.1:0-3949 GCA_043769975.1 Bacteroidota bacterium | reverse complement strand
TTGTGATTTAGCCCATTTAAAATCAGAGGCATAATAGCTTAATTTTGCGTTTCTGAATTTTGCATTTTGTCCAACAATTTCATACTTAAAATCTTTTTCTACTTGAGAATATAATAATGACGCATCCCAAATATCTCCTACCAATAAGTGCATATCTCCTAAATCTAATTTAATTTCAGCTGTGGCGTTTTTATCAAATGTAAATTGTGCTATTGCATCTTCTAAAGATTTTATAGCTTCATTAGGTTGATTTAAATAATAAGCTTTTAACAACGCTGATTTCTTTAATAATGGTAAACTTAAATTGCTCAATCCGTATTGTGACAATGCATTTTCAATTTCAGTGTTTAAACCTTCAATTTCAGTTATTGGCACGTTTTGCTGAGAGGTTAATTGCAAATATTTTGTATTTAATCTTTCTATAACTGCAAAATCATAATACCCGTTATCTTTTCCTTTTGCAATGACATATTGGTAGCACTTTTCGGCTACAGCATAGTTTTCATTACTCACACATAATTTTGCTAGATCCATCACACGTGTTCCATCGCCTTTTTGACGCTTATCAATCGCTCGACTTTGAACAAATGCGCCTTCAAAATCTTTTTGTTGAGTTTGTAAAAAAATTAAGAATTCAGAAAAAATAAGTTTATCTGGTGATTGTTGAATCCGCTTTTGTAATTCTTGCTTCAAAATTGGATTATTAAATCCTCCATTTTTTTCATCATATCCTAATGATTGTTGCAAGTTAGCCTGAGCTGTATATAATTCACTTTCTCTAAATTCAATAGCATCTAAATACTCATTCACCATAGCTTTTAAATCGCCTTTCTTTTTATATAAATCTGCTATTTCATAATAGTATGGATAGGTATCTGATGTTTGCTTCCTTCCTTTTTTATAAACGTCAATAGCATAATCATACAATTCTTCATCTTCAAATGCATGCGCCAAAGTAAAAATAGTATTTTGCTCAGGAATAACTTCTTTAATAGCTTTATTGTATTGCTCTTTTTCTTTATCCGGATTTCCTTGTAACTTATATACATTACCTAAACGCACATATAAATACACATTCCCATCGCTTCGTTTGATTTGTTTCTTCGTAATCTTTTCAGCTTTTACGTAATCTTTTGTCTCTATTAAACATTTATAATAATAAGTGTAATAAGCATCAGGAATTTTGTCATATAATTTATCAAAATATACAACTGCTTTGTCGTATTCCTTTTGATCATAAAATTGCATTGCCAATTTATCATCATTGTTTTTTTGAGCATAACTAAAAACAACAACGAACAAGAAGGTAACTATAAATGCAACTTTTTTCAATTAATGCTTTTTAGGTTTCTTTTTAATTTCAGGATGAACTAATTCAGGCAATGAACCTCCATTTAATTTTTTAACAGTTTCTTGTGCAGTTGGCAATGATTTAGAAAAAGATTCTAAACTATAACGCATCAATTCTGTATTTGATTTTAATTCTTCAATTATTTTATCAGCTTCAATTTTCTCTTCCGATAAAAACTCAATAACTTCTTCATCTTCAATGCTTCCATTTTTTAAATCGTGACTTAAATCCGTTAATTGCTTAATTGATTTTTGCGCCTCTTCTTTCCACTTAAGACTCATTGCTAAGAAATTCACTAAGTTTTTTCCAGTAGCATAAAACAATTGAAGGTTTTCGGCCGTTTGTTTCGAAACAGTATCGCGCAAATTTGCATTAATAAATGTTGAATAGGTAAATTGCTCAGCATATGCTTGGTAACATTTAGCTGAATCTATTGTGTTAAAATTAACAAGAGCTTCTTGCAACACAACTTTTAAACTATCGAGTTCCTTAACTTGCTTAGCATATTGGTTGCTGTTTTTACAAGATGAAACATAAATGATTAAGGCAACAAACCCAACTAAAAAAGATCCTGATTTCATAAATTACTACTATTAATGTTTATCCAAATTTACTATAAATTTGCAATTATTAATTACTTCCAAACTCTTAAATAAACACAAAACTCCCCTCATCAGCAACTTATGCCATTAAAACAATAATAATTAAAAACTAAATAATATCAATTATATTTATGGTGTGGTATTATCGTTATTAAAAGAAAGCATCGTATTTGCATGGCAAGCCCTTGTATCTAATAAACTGCGTACCTTTTTAAGCTTATTAGGGATCACTATTGGGATTTTTGCCATTATTACTGTGTTTACAATAGTTGATAGTTTAGAACGGAACATCCGTGGTAGCGTTCAAAGCCTTGGCGAAAACGTAGTCTTTGTAATGAAATGGCCTTGGACATTTGGCCCCGATTATCCTTGGTGGAAATACATGAATCGTCCGGTTCCTGTATATAGCGAACTTGCTGAGTTACAACGAAAAATAAAAAGTGCGGATGCCTTAGGATTTAGAATTGGCGCTCGTAAAACTTTGAAACATGATAATAACACTGTTGAAAACGCTGTGGTTTCGGGTTGGTCTTTTGATTATAGTAAAATAAAAGCTTTTGATATTATTGATGGTCGTTATTTTAGAGAAGATGAAGCAGAAGGTGGTTATAATGTTGTAATACTAGGTTATAATATTGCGCAAGGTTTATTTCCGAATGACGAAAGTGCTGTAGGAAAAACTATTAAAGTAGCTGGCAGAAATTGCAAGGTCATTGGCCTTATAAAAAAAGAAGGTGAAAGTATGTTAGGAAACACGATGGATAACCAAGCTGTTGTACCTTATAATTTCGGGCGATTATTAATGGATGTAAAATCAGAAAATAGTGATCCATTTATTGCAGCAAAAGCAAAACCTGGTGTAACAAATGCTCAACTTAAAGATGAAATCACTGGCGTAATGCGAGAAATTAGAGGATTGAAACCTATGGCTGATGATGACTTTGCATTAAATGAAACCAATTTATTAAGTAAAAACTTTGACGGCTTGTTTGATATGGTTAGTATTGCAGGTGCCATCATTGGTGGTTTTTCAATTTTAGTTGGAGGATTTGGAATTGCAAATATTATGTTTGTTTCGGTCAGAGAACGAACCAATATTATTGGCATACAAAAATCATTAGGTGCAAAAAACTATTTTATTTTGTCTCAATTTTTATTCGAAGCCGTTTTTCTTTCTTTAATTGGTGGCATCATAGGCCTTTTACTAATTTACTTACTCACCCTTGGCATGCATGCAGTTATTGATATGGAAATTACATTAACACGTTCCAATATAATTTTAGGATTATCTGTTTCCGTTTTAATTGGAATTATTTCCGGTTTTATACCTGCATACGGAGCATCACAATTAGATCCTGTTGAAGCAATACGAACAAATTAAAAAATGGCACACGTACAACGACCGAAAATAATAAGCATCATCACTATAACTTCAATTATATTGATTTTATTAGCATTTCCAATGTTGTTTATGCCTTCCATAAAACGAATGGGTGATTTCATTCCTATGACAATTGGCATTATCATAACACTTCAATTCATTTCTGTAATCGGAATTTGGCATATGAAACAATGGGGCGTTCAATTATTTATTGCCATGTTTACTATTCGAGTTGTAACTTTTATGCTACTCGAAGTTTTTGATTTCCGTTTTTTCTTTAATATTTTTTATTCCTTATTGTTTATCATTTTCTTTTTGATTTATTATAAAGAAATGGACAAGAATTTATAGCTGAATTAACTGAGATTTTTTTGGAGCTATTTCCTGCTTTCCGTTGCAATCTTTTTTGTTTTGAAGGAAACCAAAAAAGGATTTTCACTACAATCAGGGCTAGTGAAATTCAAAATTATATAAAATATTTACAATCGGAATTAATGGAATAATTAAGGCAAATAGTTTTTATTACAATAACTTAAATTTTTTGGAGCTATTTCCTGCTTTTCGTTGCAATCTTTTTTGTTTTGAATGAAACCAAAAAAGGATTTTCACTACAAT
>JAYVIS010000175.1:0-10290 GCA_043769975.1 Bacteroidota bacterium | reverse complement strand
AATAAAACCTATAAAGATGTATTTACTGAGTTTGAAGGAAGGCCAAGTGAAGATTCTTTATTTGATGGTGATGTAAAATACCACATGGGTTATTCATCTGATCAAACAAGCGATGGTGGCAAAAAAGTACATATTAGTTTAACACCAAATCCATCACATCTTGAAACTGTTGCGCCTGTTGCTCAAGGTATTGTTCGTGCAAAAATTGATAACCGTCATAAAGGTGATAATTCAAAAGCTTGTGCCATTGCCATACATGGTGATGCAGCAGTAGCAGGACAAGGTGTTGTTTACGAAACCTTACAAATGAGCCAATTAGATGGTTACAAAACTGGTGGAACTATCCATTTTGTGATTAATAACCAAGTTGGATTTACAACAAATTTTTTAGATGCTCGTTCGTCAACCTATTGTACTGATGTTGCAAAAGTTGTTTTGAGCCCAGTATTTCATGTTAATGGTGATGATGTTGAAGCGCTATGTTTTATTTCAAAATTAGCAATGGAATTCCGTCAAGAGTTTCACCGTGATGTATTTATTGATGTATTATGCTACCGTAAATACGGTCACAACGAAGGTGATGAACCTCGTTTCACTCAACCTTTATTATACAAGGCAATTGCAGCGCATCCTAATGTAAAAGATATATATGTTAAACGTTTAGCACTTGATGGCTCTGAATTAGCAAATGAAGCAAAAGAAATTGAAAATACTTTTAAAACTGAATTAGATTCTAATTTAGATGAAGCTAAAAAAGCTGAAACTGTAAAAATTACTTCATTCTTAGAAGGCACTTGGAAAGGAGTTAAAATGGCTACTGACAAAGACTTTGATGAATCTCCAAAAACAGCAATTGATGAAAAGCTATTTTTAGAATTAGCTAAAAAAACTACTGAATTACCTAAAGACAAAAAGTTCTTTAATAAGATTCAAAAAGTTTTTGATGATAGAAAAGCCATGATAACCAATGATAATTATGATTGGGCAATGGGCGAATTATTAGCTTATTCATCATTAATGAAAGAAGGTTTTCCTGTTCGCTTTAGTGGACAAGACGTGGAACGTGGTACTTTTTCACACCGTCATGCTGTTGTTAAAATTGAAGATAGCGAAGAAGAATATACGCCGTTAAACAATATTGATGCTGAAGCAAAATTAAGCATCTACAATTCATTATTAAGTGAATATGCTGTGTTAGGTTTTGATTATGGTTATGCATTTGCATCTCCAAATTCATTAACCATTTGGGAAGCACAATTTGGAGATTTCTTCAATGGTGCTCAAATTATTATTGACCAATATTTAACTTCTGCAGAATACAAATGGCGCCGTATGAATGGCTTAGTTTTATTGTTACCTCACGGTTACGAGGGACAAGGTCCGGAGCATTCATCAGCTCGTATGGAACGTTTTTTACAAGCGTGTGCAGAAAATAATATGCAGGTTGTAAATGCCACAACACCAGCTCAACAATTTCATGTGATTCGTCGTCAGTTAAAAAGAGATTTTCGTAAACCATTAGTTTGTTTTACTCCAAAAAAATTATTGCGCTACCCAACTTGCGTGAGTAAAATATCTGATTTCACAAAAGCAAATTTCCAAGAAGTATTAGATGATACAATTGATCCAAAAAAAGTAACACGTGTAGCATTTTGTTCAGGAAAAGTTTATTATGATTTAATTGAACGCAGAGAAAAAGAAGGCTGTAGTGACATTACATTTATTCGTTTGGAACAATTATATCCTTTCCCTCAAAAACAAATAGATGTTATCTTAAAAAAATACGCTAAAGCAACAGAGTATTTATTTGTGCAAGAAGAACCTGAAAATATGGGTCCATGGCGCTTTGTAGACAACAATATGCGTTCATTAAAATTAAAATACATTGGCAGAGAAGCTGCTGCTAGCCCGGCAACAGGTTTTGCAAAACGCCACGCTATGGAAAATGAAGCGATAATGACTTCCATTTTCAGCAAGGTATTAGTGAAATAAAATGATAATTATTACAAAAAAAGCTCTTGTTAAATACTACAAGAGCTTTTTTATTAGAATTTTACAATATCATTTTCACCTCTTTTATATCAAACGTGAGAAGTTCTGCATCCGTATTTCTTACTAATAATTTACCATTTTCTTCTACATTAATAATTTCGGCATAAAAACTTTTTCCTGAATTATCTATAAAATGAACCGTTTCATTTAAACCAAATAAATGAGATAAATAAACCGAATGAATTAGATCTAATTTATTTTCCTTCAATTTCAAATACCATTTTTCAACTTTAGAGCATAACAATTCCATAATAAACGCAGTGTCATAATTTTTATTTTTTTCGTTAAATAAAGAGGTTGCAATATCACCTAACTCACCAAAATTTTGTTGATTAACGTTTAATCCTACTCCAATAACAGCATGTTGAATATGACTTCCATTTAAATTGTTTTCAATTAAGATTCCTCCAATTTTCTTCTTATTAACTAAAATGTCATTAGGCCATTTTATTTTAATGTCATAATGGCTAACGTCTAGGATTTCAGTCAATACGTCATAACAAGCCAAAGCCGTTATTTTACTTAAATAAAATGATTGATTTATGTTTAAAAACTTTGGCTGCAATATTACTGAAAGAGTAATGTTTTTGGCTATTTCAGAGGACCAGACTGTTCCTCTTTGCCCTTTCCCTTGCGTTTGATTATTTGTGTAAATTACCGTTCCTTCAATGGCGTTAACATTCCTTAACAAGTTAATGGCATAGGTATTGGTACTTTCTACCTCGGGCAGAAAAAGCACATTCTTTCCTATAAACAAGGTGTTCATTCGCCTAAAAAGATTAAATTTGTTAATTGTAGCAAATACAAAAATAAAAAAGAGATTAGCATTAGCAATAAAAATAATATGGCAAAAATTCCAGTAAAAAAAGCAGTTGTAAAAAAAGCAGCTCCAAAAACAGAAACAGTTAAAAAAGCAGTTACCAAAAAGGCAGCTCCAAAAAAAGCAGCAGTCAAAAAAAGTGCTACTAAAAAAGTAGTTGTTAAAAAAATTCCTTTAACAGAAAAACAATTAGAACAAAAGGAGGCTAATCGAATTGCTAACACCGAACAAAAAAAGAAAGCTGGTAGCACTGCTCGTAGACCTAAAAAAAACGCAACAAAAGCACAAACTGATAATTTGCTTGATTCCATTATTGAAGGAATGAAAAACAAAAAAGCAAAAAACATCACCGTAATTAATATATCTTCATTAGAGCATAGAGTAGCGGATTACTTTGTAATTTGTGACGCAGATAGTAATACTCATGTAAATGCAATTGCAAATGAGATAGAAGAAACGGTTGTAAAAGCAACTAAAGAAAAACCGTTTCGCAGTGAAGGTCAACAAAATTCTGAATGGATTTTAATTGATTACGTTAACATTGTAGCTCATGTCTTTTTAAGAGAAACTCGTGAATATTATAACATTGAGGGACTTTGGGCTGATGGAGAAGTGACTCATATAGAAGATTAACATTCGTCATTTTTTGAAGAACAACATTTCAATTAAAAACAAAACACAAGAAAACATTAAGCACTAAAAAAATGAGTGATAATACAACTAATACAGAGCCAGAAAATAAAACAAATCCAACGCCTACTCCAACGCCAACTCCTGATGACGAAAGAAAAAAGCAGTTTGATAAAATGAAAGAACGTTTTGGTAAAAAACCACAAGGTCCTTTTGGAGGTGATTCAAATAATGGAAATAGCTTCTATTGGATTTACGGATTGGTTATATTGGCCTTGTTAGCTTTTGTTTTTATGGGTCAAGATTTTGAAGGAAGAGTTTTTCCTACAGATCAAAGTGAATTTGAACAAAACATGCTTGCAAAAGGAGATGTTAGAAAAATTGTTATTGTTAATGATAAAAGTGCAGAAATAACAATTAACGCTGACAGTTTAAAACTTGCTCGTTACAAAACATTGGATAAAAATAAAAATTTAGTTCCTATGTTCCCTCCCGAAAGTGCTGCAAAAGGACCTCACTTTAGAATTTCAATTGCAGATAAAAAAGACTTCATTGAACAAGTTAGAAATGTGCAGATAGCTGCTAATATTCCTCAATATTTAAGAGTTTCTCCATCAGGAGAAGAAAGAAAAGATTGGACCGAATACATGGGTTGGATGTTCCCAATCATCATTATGGTTATTTTATGGATTGTTATGATGCGTAGAATGGGCGGTGGCTCTGGAGGTGGAGCTGGGCAAATATTTAATATCGGAAAATCAAAAGCAGTTCTATTCGACAAAAATCAAAATGTAAATATTACTTTTAATGATGTAGCTGGATTAGATGGAGCAAAAGTAGAAGTTATGGAAATTGTTGACTTCTTGAAAAATCCAAAAAAATATACAGACTTGGGAGCTAAAATCCCTAAAGGAGCATTGTTAGTTGGCCCTCCAGGTACTGGTAAAACATTATTAGCCAAAGCTGTAGCCGGCGAAGCTAAAGTTCCTTTCTTCTCTTTATCAGGATCTGATTTTGTGGAAATGTTTGTTGGTGTAGGTGCTTCTCGTGTACGTGACTTATTTAAACAAGCTAAAGAAAAAGCACCATGTATTATTTTTATTGATGAAATTGACGCCATTGGTAGAGCGCGTGGAAAAAACGCAGCAGCTGGAGGAAACGATGAACGTGAAAATACGTTGAATCAACTTTTAACTGAAATGGACGGATTTGGAACAAATAGCGGTGTAATTATATTAGCTGCAACTAACCGTGCTGATATTTTAGATAGAGCATTAATGCGTGCTGGCCGTTTTGATAGACAAATATATGTTGACATGCCGGATGTAAATGAACGTAAAGAAATTTTTGAAGTTCATTTAAAGAAAATAAAAATTGATGCGAGTGTAGATGTTGATTTTTTAGCTAAACAAACACCAGGCTTTAGTGGCGCTGATATCGCAAACATTTGTAATGAAGCGGCATTAATTGCAGCACGTGGAAATAAAAAACAAGTAACGAAACAAGATTTTTTAGATGCAGTTGATAGAATTATTGCTGGTTTAGAAAAGAAAAACAAAATCATTACTCCAAACGAAAAAAGAGTGATTGCATTCCATGAAGCGGGTCACGCAACTGTAAGTTGGATGTGCGAACATGCTTCTCCTTTAATAAAAGTAACAATTGTCCCACGTGGTCGTTCATTAGGAGCTGCATGGTATTTACCTGAAGAAAGACAAATTACTACTACAGAACAAATAGTAGATGAGATGTGTGCAACTTTAGGAGGTAGAGCAGCTGAAGAAGTTATTTTTGGGAAAATCTCAACTGGCGCGTTAAGTGATTTAGAAAAAATTACTAGACAAGCCTATGCAAGTATCGTATATTATGGCTTAAATGATAAAATTGGTAATGTAAGTTATTATGATAGTTCAGGTCAAAGTGAATACAACTTCAACAAGCCTTATAGTGAAAACACTGCTAAAATCATTGATGAAGAAGTTAAAAAAATGATTGACATTGCTTATTCACGCACAAAAGCAATTTTAGTTGCAAATAAAGACAAACTGATCTTATTAGCTGAAAAATTGCTTGAAAAAGAGGTTATTTTTAAAGAAGATTTAGAGGAAATATTTGGAAAAAGACCTTTTGAAAAAGAGCCTTTAACCATAAAAGAAATTGCGGCTACTGATTTATCAGAAAAACCAACAGATTCTTAATTTTTATTTTATATATTTACTTTAACCAAAAATTAAAAAATATATAAATGAAACAATTTCTTATTCTACTTTCATTTGCCATAATAATTAATTCTTGTAAGAAGAAAGATACAACTGAAGAAATTATACCTACTCCGGAACCTGTTGTTCCCAGTAAAATTTATCCTGACTCTGTTTGGACACCAACAGGAAGTGGGCCTAGATTGATTTTCAAATTTAAATTTGACTCTACTCAAGCAAGATTAGATGCATTTGGAAACCCTTTATCCACGTTACCAGCAGGACATGGTGGATTATCCCCTATATTTAATAAAATGGCGGCTCATTATTTAGAGCTTGCTCAAAATGACTTTACCTTATTAGGTGGTGGTAAGGTATTATATCATGCTCCAGAAACAACTAAAGGTGGGGCAACAGCAATTGAATTTGGATACTCAGTTGTAGTAAAAGAAGGTGCTATATTTTTCTCTAAAGCAATTAATGAAATAACTCCAGGAACGTATAATTGGTTGCGTTTATCCTTATCATACCAAAATTATGATATTCCTTATTTATCAAACATTTTGGCGGGAACACAACATGGAACCATTGCTTCCTTTTTGGGATATAAAACTTACGTAGAAAAATATAAAATAAAAACACAAGATTACATACCATCGGCAAGTGTTGGAGGCCCAACTTCAAATCACCCTCAAGGATATTGGGGCTTTGAAACCAATTACATTTTAGGATATCCAAGTAATAATGGTCATTATATGCTTGATGGGCAACCACCAGTTGGGGCTACAACAGTTGTTAATCCTAACTTTACAAATTCTCCGATACCAGCTGGGAGTTGCGTAGTTACAGCAAGATTTTCGAATGCAACCGGAACTTCTACAACACCTTTAACAATTACAGGTACAGAAACTACTGATATTATTGTGACAGTTTCCTTATCAACAAATAAAAGTTTTGAATGGCTTGAAGTTGGAGTACCTGACGGATATTATAAACCAGATGCTGGAGAAGTTCCAATTGATATGGGAGTAAGAGGAATGTTACCGAAAGTTCAATATTAAAACCAAACAAGAGTATAAAAAATCTAATAAAAAAATCATGAACATCAAAAATAGTTTAGTCCTAACAGTTTTTACCTTATTTTTATTTGGAGCACAACTAAAAGCACAAACAGTTTATGTAACAGAAACTGGTAAAAAATACCATGCAAAAAATTGTGATATTGTAAAAACAGGCAAAAAAGGTATTGAATTATCTGAAGCAAAAAAGAAAGGACTAGAGCCTTGTAAATCCTGCAAAGTTGAAGCTGAGGCAAAACAGTTGCTGATAAACCAAAAACAGCTACATCAAAAAAATAAATTGATATACAACTAAACTATTATACTTAAAACAAGTCTTAATTAATATACTTAACCAAAAAACAAAAAACATGAAAAAAGTAATTTTAATCGCAGTAAGTTTATTTACAATAACGACTGTAACACGTGCTCAAGAAGTAATGACAAAAACTGAGGCAAAATCTCAAAGAGATGCCAACCAAAAACATACTCCAGAACAACGTGCACAAAAAAATGTGAATCATTTAAATTCTATTGTAACATTAACAGAAGACCAAAAACCTAAAGTTTTAGCTATTTCATTAACTAAAGCTAAAAAAATGGATGTTGTTACTGAAAAATACAAAAATGATCCTGAAAAGAATAATAAGTCTTATGCAGAAGTTCAAGCTATAAAAGAAGAATATAAAACAGGCCTTAATACTATTTTAACTGCAGATCAATTAGCGAAATTAAAAGCTAAGCATGCTGAAATGAAAGCTGCTGGAAAAAACACTAATGAAGAACATGAATAAGTTTTGATATATCAAAATAAAAAAGCCATCCCTATGTAAAGGGATGGCTTTTTTTATTTAATCGATTTAAAAAAAACTAAATCATCTTTAATTCTAAACAAAGACAAAAACGAAAGCTTATTTTCTCTCATGAACATTATTACTAATACAATAGAAGCCACAAAATAGGACAAACATGTGGCGTAACAGGCTCCGAAAATTTGGAATATATGTATTAGAAAATAACTTGAAACAATAGTGGTAAATAATCCCGAAAAATTAGCAATAGCAATTAACCTTTGTTTGCCTAAACCAGAAAAATAATGGCTAATAATTGTTGAAAAGCTGATAAACAAAATACCCGGCGCTAAAGCCAACATAATAGGCTTAGTTAAGGAATAATCTTTACCCAATAAAAAATTAAAAAAATCAGAAGGAATAAACAATAAAACTAAAATTGCAAAAGCACTTAATACAAAACAAATTTTTGAAAGCAAAAATGTAATTCTAACATGACTCGCTTCTTCTTTTCTGTTAGCAATATGAGTTAATATAATTGCAGCCGCACTACTACTAATAATTAAAACAGATTCAATTAAAGTGGTTGAAGTTGAAAATACTCCTACTAAAGCATTACTAGATATCAAATAAAAATTATATCGATTACTTAACATATGTGATAAATTTGCTAACTGATTATTAAATCCGTTTTTAAAAATAACACCTGCGTTAAACAAACTCGTTTCCTTAAAATTGTTTTTAAAAATAGTATACATCCCATAACTAGAAAATACAAGTGAAGATGCAAATGAAATATACAATGCAATAATATAACTCATTATTGTGTTATTTTTTAAAACAAAAATATTGATTGAAAGAACCGTCAATAATAAGGCTGGCTGGAAAAAATTCAAAAAATTATAGAGTCTTATTTTTTCTTTTGCCAAAATGATTACACCATGAAATGAATGAATAATAATTATAAATGACAGAATTGTAATGTGCAATAGCTGATCCTTTATTTCATGTGCCCATTGTTTTTCCGAAAAAAAACTAATACTAAAAAATACCAAACTACTTATTACAGTGCACAAAACACTAAACAAAAATCCATTGTGATATAATTTTTTTAAGGAAAATTGAGGGATAAAATAAACTAAGGCATAGCCAGTATATATTTCGTTAATTGCCTGAATAATGGCAATATTTAATATAAGTAAACTTACTTGACCTCTAACATCACCTCCCAACTGCCTCGATGAAATTAACAGGATTGCCAAATTAATTAAAGCCACAAAACCTTTTGTAAATAAAGTAGCTATGATCTTTTTGAGCATTTGATGACTAGTTATTAGTGTATAATTTTGTTAACGCATTGCAAATTGACTCATATCCAAACTCATTTTCAATTTCTTGGCGCATTAAATCCGCATTTAGAAAAGTACTTCGCTTAAATTTACAAAGTTTTTCAACACATTCGGTTATATCGGCCGAATTTAAAACAATTCCCATTTCGGCTTTAACTATTTTATTTACCTGACCAACATTAGTTGTTATTACGGGTAATCCACAGGCCATAGATTCGAGTAAAACAACTGGCATGCCTTCAAATTTACTAAATAATAAAAACACATCTGATTGATTCATATAATTAGAAATTTCGGCAGGTGTTTTATAACCAACAAAATTAATTTCCGACTTACTTAAATTTTTATAGGCTAATTCTTTGTGTTTATTTATTTCATCAGCATTATCTCCAACAATAGTTAAATTAAACTGAATGTTCTTTTTCTTTAAGAGTTCAGCTATTTTTACAATTCCAGTGATATTTTTCTCTCTATCAACTAATGAGGATACATGAAGTATATGCAATACCTCTGGAATTTTATTTTGAAACGGTATGGGTTTAAAAACTGAAGTATCAACCACATTGTTAATCAATTCATACTGATTAATTAGTTGGTGGCTTTGCATTGCCTTTTTTAATTTGTCTGAAATTACAAATATCTTATCTGCCTTTTTAACAATTTTTTGAGTGAAGTGTTTTATCAAAAACCCTTTGTAATTGCCATCTTCAGGATAATAACCACTCCAATGTTCCGTTATAAATAATTTCGCCTTTGGAAATTTATTTGTTGCGTATAAAGCTGGAATAGCAGCTGGAAATATTGTATTTAAATGGATAATGTCAAAATCAGACTTTAGTAAATCAATTTGCCTTTTGTAATTGGATTTAAATTTTAGAAATTTTAAAACACTTCCAATAATAGGAATATTAACGTTAGACTTCGGATAAAAAAATAAAATCTCTTTTAAACTCCCTTCATTTGTTTCAATATATTGTTCAGTATTACTATTGATAGATTTAACAAACAAAACTGTAACGTGGTGCTTTAATGCTAAAGCTTCAGCGTGCCGCTTAATGAAGATGCCATTCGTATTACTTTCTGGATTTGGATACCACGAACATAAAAAAAGTATATGTAATCGTTTTTGTTCCAATTTTAATTAATTGATTTAGTCATTAAATAATGTTGAATAATATCCCATAAGAAAAAAGATTTTTCTTTAACAGTATAACCACAGGCTTTATAAAACTCAACTGCATTTTCTCTTGCTTGGAGTTCGATAAGTGTAAGTCCCATTTTTTTTGCTTCTTCTTCTAATTTTTTGATAATTAATTTACCTAAACCTTGTCCTTGATGGGTTGTATCAATAGCCATGTAACGAATTTGCCCAACACCATTTCCATTATTTTG
>JAYVIS010000174.1:0-6279 GCA_043769975.1 Bacteroidota bacterium | reverse complement strand
ATAAAAAAAGGATTTATGATTGAGGATTCTATCCCCACATTTACAAATCAAGACTTTTTAAAAAAACGAGGACGTGTAAACTTTAATTTACGATATAGAGCAAAAAAAATTGAAGGTTTAAATTTTGGAGTAAATGCAAATTTTATGCTTAATAAAACTAACATGGTTTTTGCATGGCTTGATGATTCATTGGGATTATATAAAGGGTATCCAGGCGCAGTGTTTTTAGAAGATCAAACGTTATTTAATATTGACCCTTTTGTGAAATACACCACAAAAAATGGATTAAGTCATAGTTTACAAACACGAATTTTTAATTCTAACAATGTTATTACAAATAATCAATCTAATAAAGGGACCATGTATTTTGGAGAGTACCAAGTTCAACGGAAATTTAAAAGCATTGATTTAAATTTTACTGGTGGTGTTGTTGGTAACGTTTCATATTCTAAATCTAGATTATATGTTTCAAGTGGAACCCCTTCTAATAAAATTGTAAACGCTTCAGGGTATATGCAACTTGATAAAAAGATTTGGAAAATAATTAATTTATCAGGAGGTGTACGATATGAATATTTTAAAATGAATAATTTACAAAGTGTTGTGGCTCCTATATACAGAGCTGGAGGAAGTATTCAATTAACGCGTGCTACCTTTATAAGAGCGTCCTATGGACAAGGATATCGTTATCCAACAATTACAGAAAGATATATCACAACTAAAGCTGGAATGTTTGGTATTTTTCCTAATCCGGATTTAAAGCCTGAAACGAGTTCAACTTTTGAAATTGGATTGAAGCAAGGATTTAAAATTGGAAATTTCAAAGGGTTATTTGATGCGGCTGGTTTTTATCAAAAATACCATAACACCATAGAATATTTGTTTGGAGTTTGGGAGCCAGATGTTGCATTAATAGGCTTTAAATTTTTAAACACGGGAGATACCAGAGTTAGAGGTATGGATTTCTCAATTGCAGGATCTTCTCCCGAAACTAACAAACGTTTTGGTGTATCTACTCTTATTGGTTATACCTATGTTGAGCCAATTTCTTTAACTCCGGATAGCGTTTATGCTAGAGATAAGTCACTTGGCGGATTTGGACAAGATTTAACTTATAAGAATAGTAGTATGGACACAACGGATAATGTTTTGAAATATCGTTTTAAGCATTTATTTAAAGCAGATATTGAGTTTAAAATCTATAGATTTTCGGTGGGATTAAGTTATAGGTATTATAGTAAAATGCAGAATATAGATAAAGCTTTCAGTAATATTGAGTTGATTACGGCTGATAGTGAGTATTTAAACCCAATTAAAGGGGTTGGTTTTTGGAAAACGCATACTTCTACGGAAATTTATGATGTTCGGATTGCCTATAAGATTTCCGAAAAGCAGAAATTATCTTTGGTTTGCAATAATCTATTTAATACCTCATATTCTTTAAGACCATTGAAAGTTGAGTCTCCTCGAACTACTGCTTTACAGTATGTATTAACTTTTTAATTTTGTTTTAATTAATTGTTATAGATTTACTTAAAATCATTAATTTAGTAAAAACAAATGTATGTTGCAAATTAGCGGAAATTTATTGGCGTTCAAAGATTTCTTTGACCATTATTTACCAGTAAAAAATCCTGTCCTAATTTTATCGCTAACACTTTTAATTATTTTATTTGCACCATTAGTTCTTAAGCGATTTCGTATCCCTGGAATTATTGGTTTAATTATAGCTGGTGTTATTATTGGTCCTAACACTCTGCACATTATTGAAAAATCAACCAGTTTCGAGTTATTTAGTAAAACAGGATTATTGTACATTATGTTTTTAGCTGGCTTGGAAATTGACATGCAAGAGTATAAGCAAAACCGATCTAAGAGTTTAGTATTTGGTGCCCTAACATTTTTTATCCCCATTACCATAGGATTTGTTGTTTGCACTTATGTATTTGGCTTTAGTTTATGGCCATCATTATTACTTGCTAGTATGTTTAGTACACATACGTTATTAAGTTATCCAATTGTAAGTAATATGGGGATTGTTAAAAACAGAGCAGTTCAAGTTTCTTTTGGAGGAACTATTATTACTGATAGCGCAGTTTTGATTTTACTTGGTGTAATAACAAATGTTGTTGGCGGCGAAATAAATACAATGTTTTGGGTTAGATTAATTGTTTCTTTAGGTTTATTATGTTTTTCTGTTTTGTATTTATTACCGAAAGTGAGCCGTTGGTTTTTTAGAAACATTGAAGGGCAGGGGAGTTCTCAATATATTTATGTTTTAGCAGTTGTTTTTATTTCAGGTTTTTTCTCAGAGCTGGCTGGTGTTGAGCCAATCATTGGTGCATTTTTGGCTGGATTGGCTTTAAATAGAGTAATCCCACATAATTCTATTTTAATGAATAGAGTTATTTTTATTGGAAATACTATTTTTATTCCTTTCTTTTTAATTAGCGCTGGAATGTTAGTAGACTTCAGTTTGTTTTTTAAAGGAACCAATGCCCTTGTATTTGCTGGTATTTTAAGTATTGTTGCTATTGCAACAAAATGGTTGGCCGCTCAAGCAACTGGCTTTATTTATAAGTATACAAAATATGAGCGACGCGTCATGTTTGGATTAAGTGCTTCTCATGCTGCCGCAACCTTAGCAGTTATCAAAGTTGGATATGACATTGGATTATTTGATCAAAATGTCATCAATGGGACTATTATTTTGATTTTAATCACTTGTATGGTAAGTTCATTTGTAACAGAAAGAGCTGCACGAAAAATCGCAATTGATGATAATGAAAGTTCGAAGAAAATTATTGATAGAACAGAACGTATTTTAATTCCGGTTAGTAATCCCGAAAACATTGCTCGTTTAATAGATTTATCTTTAATGATAAAGGACCCAAAATCTCATGAACCAATTTATCCACTATCAATAGTAGAAGATACCGCAGAAGCTGATGAGAAAATAAATGTTGTAAAAAAAGTGATTGACAATGTTGTTGAGCAAATTTCATCTGGTGATAAAAAAGTACAAGTACTTAAAAAGGTTGATTTAAGTATCGTAGACGGAATAGCGAGGACAGCTAAAGCATATAATATTTCTGATATATTAATTAGTTGGAAAGCTCAACAAGGTTCAGGAAATATAATTTTTGGTACAATAGCAGATAATTTATTAGTTAAAACAAAACAGTCAATAATTATTTCTAAAATAATTCAACCATTAAATACATACAATAAAGTAATAGTGGTTTTATCCCCTAATGCCGAACTTGAAAATGGATTTAATTTGGTTGTCAAAAAAATTAATTCCATTTTGAAACAAGTTGGTTCAAACTCTACTGTTTATGGACAACAAAAAACATTGGATGCTTTTGCGAAATTAGTGAATGACAAAAAACGAGAATTTTATAATTATTTAATTGTAAATAGTTTTGATGATAGCGACATTGTTGACAAAGTTAAAACTGATGATTTATATATCTTTTTAAGTAGTCGTAAGCAAACGGTTTCTTTTGATTTTCATGTAGATAATATGTCTAAAACATTGAATAAAAACAATGAATTTACAAGTTTTATTTTGTTTTATCCTGAGTCGTTAAAATCATTAAGTGATTCTCAAATGACTGAAATGACAGTGCCTGCAATTCAAGAGCAAATAGAAAAGGTGATTCAATTAAAAGATAAAATTAAAGGTGCTTTTAAAAAGTAATAAATTTTTTAAGTGATGGTTGAAATAAAATAAAAAACTCCTGTTTGGTTTTCAAACAGGAGTTTTTTTATGATTTTTTTTAAGTATTAACCTAAGTATTGTTGTAGTAATTTACTACGTGATGAATGACGTAAACGTCTGATTGCTTTTTCTTTAATTTGACGAACACGTTCGCGTGTTAAATCAAATTTATCACCAATTTCTTCTAAAGTTAATCCGTGGTTTAATCCTATTCCGAAAAATAATTTAACAACATCTCTTTCTCTTTCTGTTAATGTAGATAATGCTCTATCAATTTCTTTTGATAAAGATTCCATCATTAAACCAGCATCAGCTTTTAAAGAATCATGGTTAACTAATACATCTAATAAAGAACTTTCTTCACCGTTAGCAAATGGAGCATCCATACTTACATGACGACCAGATACTTTCATTGTATCAGATACTTTATCAATTGGTAAATCTAATAATGTAGCAATTTCATCAGCACTTGGCTCACGCTCAAATTCTTGTTCTAATTTAGAGTATGCTTTATTTATTTTATTTAAAGATCCAACTTGGTTTAATGGTAAACGAACAATACGAGATTGCTCAGCTAATGCTTGTAAAATTGATTGACGAATCCACCAAACAGCGTAAGAAATAAATTTAAAACCACGAGTCTCATCAAAACGACGAGCCGCTTTAATTAAACCTAAGTTTCCTTCGTTAATTAAATCGGGTAAACTCAAACCTTGGTTTTGATATTGCTTTGCAACCGAAACCACAAAACGTAAATTAGCACGAGTTAATTTTTCAAGAGAGGCTTGATCACCATCCTTAATTTTTTTAGCTAAAACAACTTCTTCTTCAGCAGTAATTAATTCTTCTCTTCCTATTTCTTGAAGGTATTTATCTAACGATGCACTTTCGCGATTAGTAATCGACTTGGTTATTTTTAGTTGCCTCATGATTGTGTGTTGTTTATAGCCTACAAAGGTATGAAATTTTGCTCATTTTCCCAACTTTATATTTGGCTGATTATTAGCTGTTTATGTTTTAATTTTCAAATTAATAATTCTGCATGATTTTTGATATACTGGGCATTTTAATTTAAAAATCTAAAGTCCAAAACCGTAATACGCTCTCATTCCATTTGGATAAACCCCTTCAATTAAAACACCTCCTGTTTTATTTTCTAGTAAAGCTTGAACTTCTTTAATGCTTGTAATTTTCTTCTTATCGATTGAAGTAATCACAAATCCTTCTTTTATTCCTGCATTTGAAAGTTTACCAGCAGTTAACTTATGTATTTTTACTCCGAACGCTATATTATATTTTGCTAAATGTTCTGCACTTAATTCTTCAAACTCCGCACCTAATGAGATTATTGATGTTCTTAGTACTTCTGGTTTTTTTATGATACCTAGTGTGTTTTCTTTATTTTTTAATTCAATTGGCAAAATCATTTCTTTTTCATTTCTTATGAGGGTTAAATTTATTTTATCGCTTGGTCTAAATTTTCCAATTTGTTCTAGTAATTCAGAAGTTCCTTTAATGTCAACTCCTTCAACTTTAGTAACAATATCACCTATCTTAACTCCTGCTAATTCTCCAGCACCATTTTCTGTTAAGCCATTTATGTATACACCTTTGAGTTGTTTAATATGTTTTTCCTCTGCAAATTTCGAATCAATGTCCTGAATGCTTAAGCCAATATAGGCACGTTGAACTGTACCAAATTCTATTAAATCAGAAACTACCTTTTTTACGATATTAACTGGTATTGCAAATGAATACCCTTGGTAAGACCCATTATTTGATGCGATAGCTGTATTAATACCAACTAATTCACCATTAGTATTAACTAAAGCTCCGCCACTATTTCCTGGATTTACAGCTGCATCAGTTTGTAAGAAAGATTCTATCGGTGCTAAACCACCTTGATTGTTTTCTAAAATATTTATGTTTCGTCCTTTGGCACTAATAATACCAGCTGTTACGGTTGAATTTAAATTAAATGGATTACCAACGGCTAAAACCCATTCGCCTATTTTTACGGCATCAGAATTTCCATAATTTGCAAACGACAAATTCGTTTCTTTCACTTTTAATAAAGCCAAATCAGTTGTTGGATCTGTACCAATTACTTCTGCAATGTAACTTCGTTTATCATTTAGAACTATTTCTATTTTTGACGCGTCTTTAACTACATGATTATTTGTAACGATATAGCCATCCTGACTTATAACAACGCCACTTCCACTACCTTGCATTTGATTTGGTTGTCGCTGTCTTCCACCAAAAAACCAATCCTGAAATGGGTCATAAGCTAAATTGTTATTTTGTTCTACAATTGTTTTAATATGAACCACAGTATTTAAAGATTTTTCTGCAGCATTCACAAAATCAGGTGTTGTAGCATTTGGAAGCCCGTTATAACTCGCTAGTTGTGTTGGAGTAGAATAAGGATTGTAATTAATTTGGTTTGCAGTTTGTTTAGGCGCAAAATAATAACTAGCAATTAATGCAAATGCGCCACCTATTGAACCGATAAAGGCTGTTGTGATAATCTTTTTCATGGCTTTTATTTTTTA
>JAYVIS010000173.1:0-14837 GCA_043769975.1 Bacteroidota bacterium | reverse complement strand
TTGCCAGTTGATGCTGATAATGTTTTTATCGTATTAACCGCTCGAAATTTAAATAAAAATTTGACCATTATTTCTCGTGCAAGTGAAGATAATTCTGATACAAAATTAAAAATAGCAGGAGCAAATAATGTAATTATGCCAGATAGGGTTGGAGGAGCGCATATGGCATCATTGGTTATGAAACCTGATGTAATGGAATTTATTGATAACATTACTGCCGAAGGTGGAAATAATATAAGTTTGGAAGAAATTTCGTTTGCAAATATTCCTGATGCTTTAGTTCATAAAACGTTAAAAGATTTAGAAATTAGAAACAAATCAGGCGCAAACATCATTGGCTTCAAAACTGCATTGGGCGAATATATAATTAATCCAAGTGCTGATACACGTATTATTGCCGGTTCTAAATTATTTGTGCTTGGAACGCCGGAGCAAATAATGGCTTTAAAACAAATTTTAAGTTAAAATTAGTCTATAAAATTTATTGATTTGCCTTAATATTTAACGTATTAATCTTGTTAATTTTTTGGATTTGGCTTGTTGTTTGTTTATTTTTAAGCAATATAAATACCTTTAAATGAAAAAAATATTTTTCTTAGTTTTCTTTGCATTAGTCATTATCGCAAAATCTCAAACAGTGCCCAAAGGAATAAATTACCAAGCAGTTGTTAGAAATAACACAGGTGTTGTTTTAATTGGTTCAACTGTTAACATGAAGTTTGAATTATTTAATTCTGCTTCAGGTCCTGTTATTTATACAGAAACACACAATGGCTTGTCTACTGGGCTAGTTGGAGTTGTGACTTGTTCAATTGGTATGGGGACAACAACAAATACTTTTTCAGTAGATGTTAATTGGTCAAATGGAGACGTTTGGTATCAAGCCTATTTAGATATAGGAAGTGGAATGAATCCAATTGGAGCAAAACAAAAATTCATGACTGTGCCTTATTCTTTTTATGCAAAGGAAGTTCCTGTTGTTTCAACAGGTAGTGTTTTAACCATTGGAACAAAAACTGTTGCTCTAAATTCTGGACCAACTTATACTGCAGGTGCAGGAATTTCTATTATAGGCGGAATCATTTCAAATACGTCTTCTGCGGCTGTAACACCAACACTTACAGGAGCTGGTTCTACTACTGTTACAGGCATTTATCCAACATTAACTATAACAAGTCCAACTGTTCAAACCTATTCAGCTGGTTCTGGTATAAGTATATCTGGAGGGGTGATTTCTAATACAGCAGTTGTTGGAGGTAATGGAATATATGGTGGTTCTGGAGCATTAACATCTTCATTAACTACTGTATCGGTTGGGACAAATACATTATCTTTTAGTGGGGCATCAAATTCTACTGTAGCAGATTTTATGAATAACGGAACTGAATCTTTTATTAATGTTATTCATTCAGGTTCTAACTCCGCAAGTGTAAAGTTTAAAGGATTGTTAGCTTCTGTTCCAAATTACGGATCTATCACTGGTAATTCTAATGGAGTATCTGTTAATGCAGGATCCTATTTAAATACTATTACAACCTCAACCCTTGGCGATGTTTGGTTAAATTCTTTACCATCCTCTTCAAACGAAGGACGGATGGTTATAAATCATACTGCTTCGCTTTCATATCCAACTATTCATTTAAAAGAGACTACAACAAGTCTTAATAGAATCAAGTTTTCAAATATTCCTGTTGCTGGTAAATATTTTGAAATTGCCTCTCAAACTAATGCTGTTGATGGAAATGGAGCTTTAAGTATGAATTATTTTGATGGCTTAGTTTATAAACCAGTTTTATTAATTAATGGAGATAAACAAGTATTTGTTAACGCTTTAAATATACCATTAAGTACTTTTCATGTAATGACAAATCCTTCATCCGCCCCAAATGGTATTATTTCTGAGGGATTTGCCTTGCCTGGAAAAATTTCAATTGCTAGAAATAACAATCCAGGTGCAGGAGGGAGATTAGCAGTTAATAATGCTGATGAATTAGGACGCTTAACTTTTTCCGGGTTTAATACTTCAAATTTAGCTGATGGTGCCAGTATTAGAGCTGTTGCTACTCAACTATTTACTGGTGGAACAAATGGAACTGAAATGATTTTTAGTACAGTTTTAAATGGTTTTTCTACATTACAAGATGTTATGAAGTTAACGAATGATGGAAAAGTGGTTGTAACAAATACATTAACAATACCAATTGGTGGTGGTTTAGGAAAAGTTTTAACTTCAGATGCTTTCGGTAATGCTAGTTGGCAAACTACTGCAGGCTCTTCAGCTTGGACCTATACCTTAGGCAATTTATACCCAAATAATTTTGCTACTGATAAAGTTGGAATTGGAAATAATAATCCACAATCTGTTTTAGATGTAACAACAGATGGATCCTTACTAAACGGAGTTCATATAACAAACACTGCCTCAACAAATGGACCTACTATTTATTTTAAAGGGCAATCAAAAGATTGGACAATAACTGGGTCTAATTCAGGAAGTGGTTCAGGAGCTAATAAATTAGTTTTTCGAGATTATACTTCTGCTGCAGATAGAATGGTTATTGATGGAACTGGTAAAGTAGGGATAGGCACAACTTCGCCAACGGCAAAATTAAATGTTTATACAAATCTAGCACTTGAGGAAGGTGTTTTTTCTGATGCAGGAAGTTCTTCTAATACTAATGCAATCCGTGGTATTACCGCAGGAACTGGAAATGCAGCTTTTTTTGGAATCTATAATCCAACCAGTCCCGGTAAAGCTATTGAAGCACAATCAAATAATCAAGTTGCCACAATTGGAGCTTCAAATATTTGTACAGCTCCTGGTGATGCAATTTACGCATCGTCAATCAATGGAAGAGCAATTTATGCAACTAGTAGTAGTGGAAGTTATTCAGCTTTAGAGGTAACAAATACAAATGTTCAGCCTGCAATTTTGGCTAGCAAAACGGGAACGGCTAGTGGAACGGTAGTTTTATTGACAAGTAGCAATTTAACAAATCCATTTCCAATATTAAGTGTTCAAAATTCAGGTACAGCACCTTCTATAAAAGCAACTGTAGGATCAGCGGCTACATCAAAAACTTCATTATTATTAGATGAGGGACATATAGCTCATCATCAAACTTATCCTGGATTTTCAATTGGGTCTTCTCTATCAAATATGTCATTTGGTTACACTGGTGCTACCGATGTTGCTGGTTCAATAGTAATGGCGAATGCTACAACTATGGCTCCCACTTTCTCACAAATTATTACAATTACATTTTCGAAAACCTATGCAGGAAATTCTCCAGTAGTTGTTCTTACACCTTTAAGTCAAGAGTTTGCAAATTTAAATTATTGGGTTTCATCTTCATCTAGTGGATTTGTAATTCACATCTCAAATCTTACATCTTTAACAATTAGTCCCACTGCAGGAACTCAAGCATTTTCCTATCATGTAATTGGAATAGAATAAAAAATAATAAAATGAATAAAATAATTTGCCTATTCGTACTTTTTGTTTCGCTTTTAAAAGCACAAAACAATACTGTGCCACAATTTATAAGTTATCAAGGTATAGCTCGTAATGCAAGTGGAACTGTTTTAGCTAGCACAACAATTGCTGCAAGGTTTAGTATTTTTAATAAAACAACTTCTGCATTAGTTTATTCAGAAACATATACTGGAGGAACTGGATTAGTTTGTAATTCAGTAGGTATTTTTAATGCTAGTATTGGTTCCGTAAATCCAACATCGTTTCAAGCAATTAATTGGGCTAGTGATCCTTTTGAAATACATGTTGAACTTGATATTGCAAACGGAACGAGTTTTATTTATGTTGGGACGCAAGATTTTAAAACGGTACCCTATGCATTTCATAGTGCAGATGGTGTTTTATGGAAAGGAAATTTAAGTATTGCACCAACAGGAACTGCAATTCCTGGAAGTGTTATTAGAAATCGAATATCAGGTGTCACTTATTATAGAACTGGTTCATTATGGGATACTTTAGCGTTTACTCCAGGTGGTACATTGCCAATTGGGTCTTTAAACACGACCATTTATCATAATGGAGTTAATTGGGCTATAACAAATAAATTTTTTATAGAAGGAGGAAATAAATTAAAAATTGGCTCTTCACCAAGTGCACATGTAAGTGCTGTAGTTGACATTGAGGATTCTTTACATGGTATGCTTATACCACGAATGAGCTACAGTAAGCGTATTGCAATTGTAACACCTGCTCATGGATTATTAGTTTTTCAAATTAATAACGACATAGGTTCAACTTCTCCAAAAGGATTTTATTATTACGATGCAGCTATTCCTGCATGGGTATGGATTGCACCATATAATAGTTTTACGAGCCCTTGGTTAAGGAATTTAGTTGGTATAAATAACAACGTTTTTTTAGGAAATAATAATGATGATGTAAGTATTGGGTTACCAATTGGTACTGCAGCAAACGAAAAACTCCATTTGCATAATGCTGGAGGCGATGCTTATATGCAATTTACTACATTAAGCACTTCAAATAATGTGGGTTTGGTGTTTGGGGCTTCAGGTTCAATTAGTAAAGGAGTCTTAACTTTTGATAATAATGGTAATGAATTAACGTATAGAATATTTGGAAATAGAGCACATGTTGTAAAAAGTGACCGTTCCTCTTATATAGGAAGAATACCAATTGGATTTTTTAATTCTTCTGCATTGAGTGTAATAGATAGCACCACCATTGGTTCTCCCCGTCCGACACTAAATGTTTTTAACCAAACAATAAATGAGCCCGTGATTTTACATTTAGGGGAAAATGCATCAAACGGAACTGATTTGATTTATAAAAAAGGTTTGCCAAATGTATTTGCTATTAAGGATGCTTTTAGTGGAAATCAATTTACATTTAATTCGAATGGAAATTTTTACCCAGGAAGTGATGGGACTCCAGGACAAGCATATATAAAGGCAGGGCCAACCGTTGGATCTCCATTGATTTTGCAATCAGCATCTACTAATAGTACAATTGCGAATATTGGTTATACTCAACTTGGTAATATTGGAGTGCAATATCCGGCAATACAAATTATAGAATTTACGGGTACTATGCCTAATTCAGCTAGTTCAAATTCACAAATTAATCTTAGTACTTATATTTCAAATTCCAGTCAAATAGTTTCTGTTCAAATATTCGTAAACAATGGTACTCGTTGTGTACCTCCAAATTTTTCACTGCCTGGAATAGGGAGCCTATTAGAGTATCAATATGAAATTGCCCCAAGTCTTCCAATTATTTTTGTTTGGACAACTGCAGCAAATAGTAATAATGTATTTAGTCAACCATTTAGGGCATTAGTAACAATAAAAAAATAATCATGAAAAAACTATTATTAATATTATTAGTATTAATTATTTCAAAAATTAATGCTCAAACTATTACACCTTCAGTTATTAATTCTGCTGGAGGTGGAGGTTCCATTGGATCAACTGGATATGATGTATATTATAACATAGGTGAGCCATGTGTTACCACAATTAGCAATAGTACTAATATTATTACTCAAGGTTTTTTGCAACCTGACATTATTGGAAAGTTTGGTTTAACTGCTACCGCATTTCTTACTCCAAATAGTTGCGCTGATAGTAATGATGGATCTATTTCTATCACAGCTATTGTTTCTGGTGTCAATCCTGCTAGTTATTCTATCGCTTATTTTTGGAACCCACTTTCTGCTTGTCCTACCGGAACTAATTGTTCAACTGTTTCTAATTTAGCTCCGGGAATATATTCAGTTTTAGTAGTTAGATCTAATGGAGGAATTGTAGTTGATTCAATAAATATTAATGGGTTAGCAATTACTGGTAGTACCGAACCTTGCCAAATAACTTATTTTAATGGTGTTACTCCTAATGGTGATGGGCTAAATGATATATTTTACATTCAAAATATTGAGCAATTTAAAGGCAATATAGTTGAAATTTATAATCGATGGGGACAAAATTTAGCAAGCATAAAAGATTATGATAACTTAACTAATAACTGGAAGGGTACAATTGGTAATGGAACAGAGATAGCGCCAAGTGGTACTTATTTCTTTGTTATTAATTTGGGCAATGGAACAAAACTAATAAAGGGTTGGATTGAATTAACTACTAATAAGTAAAACGACGAATTTAAATTAAAATGAAAAGAATAATTTATATATATATCATTTGTTTTTCTGCGGCTAAAATAATTGCTCAGCAAGACCCTCAATATAGTTTATATCAATTTAATCAAATGTCAATTAATCCAGCATACGCAGGTGCTCGTGAGGCTATTGCTGTTGTTATGGATATGCGAAAACAGTGGGTTAGTTTTCCTGGTGCACCAACTACTATTGACTTAACTGTTCATTCACCAATATTGAATAATAAAGTTGGTGTGGGTTTAAATATTCTTTCCGATCAAATTGGCGCTAGAAGTGTAACAGGTGTTTATGGTAACTTCGCGTATATAGCAAAATTAAATAATCGATTAAAATTATCATTCGGTTTAAGAGCAGGTTATTTAAATTACAACTATAACTATAGTAAAGTCACTTATAAAGACGGCAATATAGCTCCAGAGACAAATAACTCTAAAGCAAATAGTGGGAATTTGGATTTGGATGCAGGTTTGTTTTTAAAAAGTAATTCCTTCTTTTTTGGTTTAAGTATAACACATTTGAATAGTGCAATTTATAATTTTTCGAATTATACTTCAGTTCCAACTTCAACATCTACACCAATTAATTACACCAATAGTTATCAATTAAATCCTCATCAGTTTATAGTTTTGGGTAAATCATTTGCGGTAAATGAAAATTTTTTAATTACTCCTTCTTTCATGCTTAAGAGTGTTAGCACAAAACAAACAGTTGATTTTAATTTAAATTTCTTCATAAAAAAAAGAGTTTGGTTAGGTGTTTATGTGCGACAAGGTTTTGGACCAGGTTTTTTAGCCCAATTTTATGTGAACGACAAATTAAGAATTGGTTATTCGTATGACACTGGTTTGGGTTCTAAACGAGTGTTAGGCGCTTCTCATGAAATTATGTTAGGTTTTGATTTTAAAAAATATCAATCCAAATCTGTTACCCCTCGTTTTTTATAATAATGAAAATATTTAATTTAAATATGTTACTCAATCAAAAATCTATAATAAGTAGTTTGTTTTTTTTGATTTCTCTTGTTGCTTTTCCTCAAAAGAAACAAGCTGATAAATTTTATGCACATGCTCAGTATTATAAGGCTATTCCTAAATATGAAAAAGCAATTAAAACAAATGATGTATTAAATAAACAAGAAAGCTTGCTTAAACTTGCAGAGTGTTACCGAGTAATGGGTAATTATAAAAAATCTGAGGATTGTTATAAGTCAGCTATTTCATTAGGAAAAGTGGCTCCAGAGGTTTATTATAATTATGGTAATATTTTAAAAAATAATAATAATTATAAAGACGCTTTAAGTAGTTACTATACTTATTTAGAAGAAAAACCGAGTGATAAAAGAGCAGAATACGCAATTAAATCATGTAAGGAAATTAAATATTGGCAAACAAAACCGCAGGAATATAAAGTTGAAGGATTAAATAATATTAACACAAATCGTTCGGAGTTTTGCCCTACAATTTTAAATAGCAAATTAGTTTATATCGGAGAAAAGCAAAACGATTATATTGAATATAGAACAAGTGATATAAATGGAGCCCCTTATTTAAACGTTTTTTATGCTGAATTAAAATCTATGAAAATTGGCAAAAGTAAACAATTGTCAAAAAAGGTAAATACAAATTATCATGATGGTCCAGTTTCATTTTCTTCTGATGGAAAAACAATGTTTTTGACGCGAGTAGGTAATATCAATAATAAACGAAATAAAGATTTTGTGAATAGAGCAAAATTATATGTATTAAAAGGTGAAAATAAAAGTTGGGGTTCTATTAAAGAATTTCAATACAATTCAGACAATTATTCCTGTGCTCACGCAACAATTACTAATGATGGAAATTTGTTATTTTTCGCTTCTGATATGCCTGGTGGTTATGGTGGAAAAGATATTTGGATGTGTAAAAAAAATGGTGATGGATGGGAAAAGCCAATCAACCTTGGATTTGACGTCAATACAAGTGGAGACGAAATGTTTCCATTTATTAGAAAAGATGGTGTTTTATTTTATTCCTCAGATGGTTTGCCTGGGTTTGGTGGATTGGATATTATGTCTGCAAAAGAAAAAGAAGGTAAATGGTTATTAAATAGAAATGAAGGATTATTATTAAATAGTAATGCCGATGATTTTGGTATTTATTTTATTAATGATAGTACGGGTTACTTTTCTTCGAATCGTGAAGGTGGAAAGGGGCAAGATGATATTTATAGTTTTACCTATACTAATAAGTACATCGTTGTTGATGGAACAGTTTTGTTAACTGAAAACGCAAATGATCCAGCAATTAATGTGAAGGTTTATTTACTTGATGATAAATCGAAAGTTTTAGATTCAACTCAAACTAACAGTAAGGGTTATTTCGCTTTCAAAAATCTGGATAGTGAAAGAACTTATATGGCTCAAATAGAAGAAACAACTGATAATTTAAAAAATAAATCACGGTATTATTTAGCTGATAAGAATAGTACTATTGCACGAATAACTCATAATACTGTTGATGGAAAAAAATTTATTTTTAGAAATTTGCCCGTCAATACAAATGGATTACCCGATTTGTATAATGATGATGATTTAAGTTTTGCAGGTAATTTATTGTTTGGTGAAAATCCAAGTAAACCATTAGCTAATAAAAAAGTAATTATAAAAAATGAAGCGGGTGATGTTTATGAAGAAACAACAACTAATGAATTTGGTGCCTTTGCCTTTAGAAATTTACCGCATGATCAAAACTATTCTTTATCTATTGAGGATGATGAATTGCCTATTGATGCAAAAATTACATTAACAAATAAATCTGGAAAGGAAGTTAAATTTACTCGCTCTGATTCAAAAGGTAAATTTAAATTTAATTTATTGAGTGGTGATAAGACAATTTTAAAAGATTTGGATGTTGATGATGAAGATTTAATAATGGGTTTAAACGGCTATCTATATGATCAAGATAAAAAAGCTTTATCTAATGCTGTCGTTTCAATATTAATGAATTTAGATGGAATTGAAAATATTAAAACTGACGAAAAGGGTAGGTTTCAATTTAGAAATTTAGGAGCTGACAAAAGTTATTTGTTTAATATTGATGAAACTGATCCTCGATTTTCTAAAGTGACAAAAATATATATTGCAGATTCAAAAGGGAGAATTTATAGAGAAATATTGCGTAATGCAAAAGGTAAATTTCAATTTAATGTTTTAGAGTTAGATAGAAACGCTTTAGGCGAATACAGTGTGGATGATCCTTGGTTACAAGTGCTTGAAATGAAAAATAAACAAAAGCAAGAGGCAATAACCATTGTTGAAAATTTAACGTACGCATATGGAGATTATAAAATTGATGTAGCTGGTTATAATGTTTTAGATAAGGTTATTACCGTTTTAAATTCAAATAATAATTTAAAAATTGAATTAAGTTCACATACAGATTCGAGAAGTACTGATTCATATAATTTGCAATTATCTCAAAAAAGAGCAAAAGCAGCTGTTGATTATCTAATTTCAAAAGGAATAAATAAAAACCGTTTAATTGCAATTGGTTATGGTGAAACAAAATTATTAAACAAATGTAATAATGAAACTGAGTGTACAGAGGAAGAGCATGCCGTTAATCGCCGAACAGAGTTTAAAATTATTGATGAAACAAAACTATAAAGAGTCATTGAATTTTTTATGAAAAAACGATTTATATTTGGAACGCTGATTTTATTTTTTGTTCTCAATGCTTGTACTGCTTTTAAAAAAGAAATTAAAAAGCCAGTAACGGTTTCATTAATCGATACTGTTTTGCCTACAGGCGTTAATTCAACAGCTCAGTTTCCAAAATATTTAAATAATTATAAGTCTCAGCAATTTATTACTGCTTTTTTAAAGAGCTTTAAAGATGATGCAAACATGACAAAAAACATCACATTTAGTTTTAATAATCCTGATGCCGATTTTTTATTAACCGTGGATTCATTTTACGTGATTGAATATGATCATACAACAACTATAAATGATGATAAATCAACATATAATGGGCAACAGGTTGTTTTAAACACAATTGCAAGCGATGTGAGAATTAAAATAGTAGATAAAAAAGATAAATCAAAAAAGATAAAAGACTGTTATTACGTTAAGTATAAATCAGAAAAAATGAAAAATAATAGAACACTTAATGATTTAGTTTCGGATGCAAATAAAGATAGAACGGTCTACAGAACCAAACTAATGACCGACGAGGTCGCTATGAATTTAGTGAATGATGTTGGTCATAATATTTGGGTTAAAATTACAAAACGTATATCTAAGTGTTTATAACCAAAAAACTATTCTAAATTAAAAATCACTACTTTCAATTTTAGAAAACAATAAAGCATTATGAATTATATTTTATTTGATGATTATTCTCGAAACGATTTATTGCCGTTTACTTATACAAGACCAGTATCTGAAATAAGAATTGGGATTTTAACGATTACTGAGAAATGGGAGAAATATTTGAAGTCAAAAGTTTCTTTTCAAACTCAATATTTTTTAAGTGCGAAGTATAAAAAACAAATTGCTTCAGATAACTTTTACATTAATGGAAAGATTTGTCCCAACAAGGACCTTCTAAATTTAATTTTAAATTTAAAAAATAACTCAGCTATAAAAGCGGGGAATGATTTAGTAGCATTTAGATCTAATGAAAATAAAAGTTTTGATGCAGAGGAATTATTGAAATCTGCAATTGAAATTCCTAAAAATTATATTTCAGTAAAAAATGTATGGGATATTTTTTCTAAAAATAGTGATGAATTAAAAAACGATTTTGAACTAATAACTAATGGAAAAAAATCTCAGAAATTATCTAGCACAAATACGTTTATTGGAGAGGTAAATCAATTATTTATAGAAGAAGGTGCTATTATTGAGGCAGCAATCTTAAATGTAAGTACTGGACCAATTTATATTGGAAAAGATGCTGAGGTTATGGAAGGAAGTATTATTCGTGGACCATTTTCATTAGGAGAACATTCTGCATTAAAATTGGGAACAAAAATTTACGGTGCAACAACTATTGGCCCTCATTGTAAAGTTGGTGGCGAAGTTAATAATTCTGTAATTTTTGGTTATACTAATAAAGCCCATGATGGTTTTTTAGGAAATAGTGTCATAGGTGAATGGTGTAATTTAGGAGCAGACACTAATAATAGTAATTTGAAAAATAATTATGGAAACGTAAAAATTTTTAATTACTCAAATGAAACTATGAAGGATACTCAATTACAATTTTGTGGATTGATGATGGGGGATCATAGTAAATGTGGAATAAATACAATGTTTAATACAGGAACAGTTGTTGGTGTTGCCGCAAATATTTTCGGTGGAGGTTTTCCATCAACTCATATTCCATCTTTTAGTTGGGGTGGTGCAAATAATATTGAGGTCTATAAGTTAGATAAGATGTTTGAAACTGCTGAGCGTGTATATGCTCGCAGAGGATTGGAATTAAATAAAGATGAGAGAACTATCTTAACTCATATTTTCAATAGTACTGAAAAATTTAGAAAATGAAAAAATCATTAAATTTATTTGATACAACGCTTTTAGTTGCCGGTTCAATGATTGGTTCAGGAATTTTTATTGTAAGTTCCGATATTGCACGATCCGTTGGTTCAGCTGGATGGCTGTTGGTTGTTTGGATTTTATCTGGAGTCATAACTTTATTTGCTGCATTAAGCTATGGAGAATTAGCGGGAATGATGCCACAAGCTGGTGGACAATTCGTTTATATCAAAAAAGCCTTCGGTAGTTTAACTGCATTTGTTTATGGGTGGACAGTTTTCTTAGTGATTCAAACTGGTGTTATTGCTGCAGTTGCAGTTGCCTTTGCAAAGTTTACTGGCGTTTTTATTCCATTTTTTGAGGAAGGAAATGTGATGATACAGATTGTGAATTTTAAAATTACGAGCGCTCAACTTTTAGCCATTGCAATTATAGCTATACTTACATTTATAAACACGCGTGGAATTGAAAATGGAAAAGCAATTCAACGAATTTTTACTTCAGCTAAATTAATAGCATTGTTTGCCTTAATTATTGTTGGAATTTATTATGGATTTCATACAGATGTATTTTCTAATAACATGACACATGCTTGGGACGCAAAACAAGTAATATCAAATCCTGAAACTGGCACCTCATTTTTACCTTTGTCAGGAATGGTTTTAGCCTCTGCTATTGGAGTAGCCATGATAGGTTCTTTGTTTAGTAGTGATGCGTGGAATAATGTAACGTTTATTGCTGGCGAAGTTGAAAAACCACAACGTAATATTCCATTAGGTTTATTTTTAGGTGTGAGTATTGTTACTATTATTTATGTGTTAGCTAATGTGGCTTATTTGTGTTTGCTGCCGTTAGATGGCCAAGCAGTTTCCACTTCTGTAATTGGGCAAGGAATCATGTTTGCGCAAAAAGATAGAGTTGGAACAGCTGCATTATTTGTTGTGTTTGGAGATGTTGCAAAATACTTAATGGCTGCATTAATTATGGTTTCTACTTTTGGCTGTAATAATGGTTTGATTTTAGCTGGCTCTCGTTTATTCCAATCTATGGCTAAAGATGGATTATTTTTCAAAAGTGCATCAGAGAATAATAAATTTAATGTGCCACAAAATGCTTTAATTTTACAAGGTGTTTGGGCCTCTTTATTATGTTTAAGTGGTTCTTATGGTGATTTGCTTGACTATGCTACATTCTCTTCTCTTATATTCTATATTATTACGATTGCTGGTTTATTTATGTTAAGAAAAAAAATGCCTGATGCTGATCGTCCTTATAAAGCATTTGGTTATCCCGTAATTCCTGCTTTGTATATTGTTTTAACTTCATTAATTTGTATTGATTTATTGGTTTATAAAACATTTAACACCGGCATGGGTTTAGTAATTATTGCTTTAGGAATTCCTGTTTATTTTTTATTTAAGCAAAAAAATAATGTTTCAGAAAATTAAATCTATCTTATTTGATTTTTTTCATTTCAATAAACAGGAACGAAATGGCGTTTTTGTACTCTTTGCAATTCTCGCAATTTTATTTTTAGTAAAGTTACTCTTACCTTATTTCATTACCAATGATGCTCAATTATTAATGAAGAATTCTGATTCGTTGACTCAAATTAATGCGTTGGATACATTTATTAACGAAAAGCCTTTTCTTGATAGAAAGGAAAACAACGCTTATGTTGAAGTTGAACTATTTGTTTTTAATCCAAATACAATAAGTTCAGAAGAGGCTTTGAAGTTAGGATTTTCTAAAAAGTTAACCTCAACTTTAATTAATTTTAGAAATAAAGGTGGTAAATTTTTTAAACCAGATGATTTGAAAAAATTATATGGTTTATCACCAAAATTATTTCAAACATTAGAATCTTATATTTTAATTCCAAATAACAGAAAAGAATTTAAAAAAGATAGTGCGAATTATAAATCCTTTCCTAAAAAAATATATGCTAAAACTAGTGTTGAACTTAATTCTGCCGATAGTTTATCAATTGTCTATTTAAAAAGTATTGGCCCTTCCTTCACAAAACGTATTATTAAATACCGAACCATGTTGGGTGGTTTTCACAACATGAATCAGCTAAAAGAAGTTTACGGAATGACGGATAGTTTGTTTTTAAGTTTAAGCAGTCAAGTGCAAATTGATAAAACTAAACTTACTCCAATTCCTATTAATTCAATTGATTTAAACTCGTTGAGAAAACATCCCTATTTTAATTTTCAAACGGCACAAGCCATTATTAATTTTCGATTTAAACATGGTAAGCTTACTGGAAAAGATATTATTGACTTAGGGATTTTCAACTCCGAAAAGTTAAGTGTAATTTTACCTTATCTTACTTACTAATTAAATGACAAAGAACTTTAATATAAATGAATTTGTTGATGGGATTTTATCCTCTCAAATTAGTTATGTTAGTAAAGCAATAACACTTGTAGAATCTACTAAGCCCGAACATCAAGAACAATCCCAGCAAATTATTAATGCCATCATAAAGCATAGTGGTAATTCAATTCGGGTTGGAATTACTGGTGTTCCTGGTGTTGGTAAAAGTACATTTATCGAAAGCTTTGGTTTAGAAGTTATAAAACATGGTCATAAACTTGCCGTTTTAGCTGTTGATCCAAGCAGTCAAATAAGTAAGGGAAGTATTTTGGGAGATAAGACTCGTATGGAGCAATTAGCAATTCATCCTTCTGCTTTCATTCGTCCTTCACCAAGTTCAGGGAGTTTAGGAGGTATTACAAAAAAAACAAAAGAGAGTATTATCATTTGTGAAGCTGCAGGTTATAATTATATTTTAATTGAAACGGTAGGAGTAGGGCAGAGTGAAACTTTAGTACATCAATTAACGGATTTCTTTTTGTTGTTGATGCTAGCTGGTGCAGGCGATGAATTACAAGGTATTAAGCGTGGCATTATGGAAATGGCAGATGCTATTGTGATTACAAAAGCAGATGGAACAAATGCCGATAAAGCAAAAATGGCAAGAAGTGAATATGCTAATGCTTTACATTTATTTCCGCCAACAGAAAGTAGTTGGATACCTGAAGCGTTAACATGTTCGAGTGTTGAATCCAAAGGTATTACTGAAGTTTTTGAAATGATTGAGAAATACCATAGACATACTATTGCAAATAAATACTTTTATA
>JAYVIS010000172.1:0-2258 GCA_043769975.1 Bacteroidota bacterium | reverse complement strand
ACCACCCACTTCAAACAATGCGTTGGTAATCTGACCAAGACTGCAATATTTAACGGTTTCTATCAAAACATCAAACAAATTTTTATTTTCTAAAGCAGCATTTTGCAGTTGTTGTAAATAATGCTGAGCTTCTGTACTGTTTCGTTCCTGCAAAGCTTTTAAATTGGTAATCTGTAATTGCTTCTCTTCTTCTGTACTGCGAATCACTTCCTGTGGCAAGTAGCTATCGTTTAAGCAATAGCTTCTATTACTGTCAATCATCCAATTCCAAAGATGTTAGGTTTCTAAAATCAAATTTCTGGTTGTGAAATTCTTTATATTCTTCTAAATTTCCAAACCAACCTATCACTTCATTCTTTTTTAATTTTGAAATCTTTTCCGATATTATTGAATGGTATGAACTATAATTCCATTCTCTAAAATCATCAATTAAACCATGTTTTTGAGGATTTGCGTGAATATAAAACACCAACATCGAAAAATAACTATCATTATTTACTGCTTTGATTTTAAAATGCTTTTGAAATAAACTGCCAAGTCTGTTTTCTTGCTTGTTGATGGCTTGGGAATAACTAATAAAGAATCTTCGAAATTGTTCTGAGATAATCTTGCTTACAACTATGCTATCACTTAAAGTGATGGCATAGTTTTGTTTGGTAGAGATGCTATCGCTCAAAGTTATGGCATCTCTAATATTCCGAAAAATTTCGTCCTCATCTTTAATTTTAATTAAAAAATGTAAATGATTTGGTAGCAAACAATATGCATATACATCTGCAAAATTGGATAAATATTTATCCAATTGTCTGATGAAGTAATGGTAGTTTTCTTTTTTATAAAATAAATTTTCTCTGTTGTTTCCACGATTGTATAGATGATACATTTTTCCTGTTTCGAGCATGTTATGGTTGTTTTAATTGAATAACTGATGCTATCGCTTAAAGCGATGGCATCAGTTTGCTATTGAGATACCAAAACAGTTCAAATTCCATAAAAAGAAAGTAAGATTTTTAAATACTGATGGCATCGCATTGAGCAATGCCATCGGTAGAAGCAAGAAAAACTGCAAATTTATTTTGTGGTTCTTTATTTCTGTTCTATAAAGGTTACTACTTTATCATAATTACCAATACTTTTTATTTTCATATTATGCTGAGAATCTATTAAATTAATAGTTAGGTTAATTTTTTCTGTTACTGGTTCTAAAACTAAACTATAACTGTCTGCATGTACTAATTTCCATTCCCCCATGATTTAATTATGTATATAATATTTACCATCAATCTCCATACTTTTATAATTGCTTAATAAAAATGATTCATCTTGTTTTATTTCAATTTTCATACCACTCGTTGAATCAATATAATTTCCCGTTAGATATTGTTTTAAATCTTTCTCTTCGGAATATAAATTTATAGATACATATAAAGAGTGTGTTATTGGTAATAATAAAAATGCAAAACCTATAATTTTTAATATTTTAGATTTATTACTAACCCCAAAACTTAAAATAATTATAGCAACTGTAGGAACAATTAGATATAAAGTTATAAACCATAGTCCGTCCATAAAAAATTACATATTCCTTCTATATTGACCACCTACTTCAAACAAGGCATTGGTAATCTGACCAAGACTGCAATATTTTACCGTCTCAATCAATACATCAAATAAATTTTTATTTTCCAATGCTGCTTTTTGTAATTGCAGTAAATAATGCTGTGCTTCTTTACTGTTGCGTTCCTGCAAAGCTTTTAAATTGGTAATCTGTAATTGCTTTTCTTCTTCTGTACTTCGTATCACTTCCTGTGGCAAAATAGTTGGTGAACCTTTAGATGACAAGAATGTATTCACACCAATTAATGGCAATTCACCGGTATGTTTTTTCATTTCGTAATACATACTTTCTTCCTGAATTTTACTGCGCTGGTACATAGTTTCCATCGCGCCCAAAACGCCTCCGCGTTCTGTAATTCTGTCAAATTCTGCATATACCGCTTCTTCTACTAAATCTGTCAATTCTTCAATAATAAAAGAACCTTGCAACGGATTTTCATTTTTAACTAACCCTAATTCTTTATTAATAATTAATTGTATCGCCATCGCACGTCGCACACTTTCTTCTGTTGGTGTTGTAATGGCTTCGTCATAAGCATTTGTGTGTAATGAATTGCAATTATCATAGATCGCATACAATGCCTGCAGTGTTGTTCTGATATCATTAAAGTCGATTTCCTGTGCATGTAAACTTCTTCCGG
>JAYVIS010000171.1:0-28036 GCA_043769975.1 Bacteroidota bacterium | reverse complement strand
TATAATGTGGTATATGCACAAATGACAAGAGGGAAAGTAGAAAAAATTACTTCAATGGCCTTGGCTTCAATTGCGGCTACTCTTTCAAAATTATCTATGGATGTGTGTTTATATATGAATCAAAATTTTGGATTTATTTCGTTTCCTAATGAGTTAACAACAGGTAGTAGCATTATGCCACACAAAAAAAATCCGGATGTGTTTGAATTAGTCAGAGCTAAATGTAATAGAATACAAGCCTTGCCTAATGAATTAACGTTGCTTATTAATAATTTACCTTCTGGTTATCACCGTGATATGCAATTAACGAAAGAATGTTTATTTCCTGCGATTATCGAATTAAGTAATTGTTTAGATATGCTAGTTTTGATGCTTGAAAACAGTATTATTAAAACTGATATTATTTCTGATAAAAAATATCAAAATATATTTACAGTAGAAGTAGTCAATAATTTAGTGTTATCAGGAACGCCATTTAGAGACGCATATAAAGAAGTTGCTTTGCAGGTTGAAAACAATACCTTTAAATCCAAAACAACAGTAAATCATTTGCACGAAGGTAGTATCGGTAATTTATGTAATGATAAAATAAAGGAGTTGTTTTATGAAAAGTTGGATAAGATTAGGTAATTAATCTTCTTCAGGAATTAAAAAGGCAGTTTCATCTTTTACAATGCTCATTACAATATTGCTATGGTATTGCCCAATGTTTGGGATATTTGCCAATTTGTTCATCACAAAATTATTGTAAGCTTCAATATCTTTTGTAGCAATTTTTAGCATGTAATCATAAATTCCGGAAAGGCTAATGACTTCCATAATTTCAGGAATTTTAGAAACTGATTTTTCAAAATCAATTAAGCCTTTTTTAGATTGCTCTTTTAAAGTAATGTTACAATAAACAAATAATTTAATGCCAATTTTATTTGGATCTAAAATAGTTGCTCGGTTTTTTATAACACCCGATTCTTCTAAATACTTAATTCGCTCATACGTTGGCGTGTAGGAAAGTCCAACTTTTTTAGCAATATCTTTTACAGAAACCGTACTATCTTTCTGAATGATGTTTAATATTTTGGCATCTATTTTATTCATATATCAAACATCAATCAGTAAAAGGTTTAGTATTATCTGCCTAAAGCATATAATAATTTAGCATGCCCTGCAACTGCACCAACAAATGTTTTTTTAGTGTAGTAAGGTAAATTAAATTCTTCGGCAGTTTGCTTAATTAATGGAGCAATTTTTTTGTAGTGAATGTGGCAAATATTTGGAAACAAATGGTGTTCAACCTGAAAATTTAAGCCTCCAACAAACCATGAAAACAACCAACTTTTTTGAGCAAAATCTAATGTTGTTTTTAATTGGTGAGTTGCCCAATCATCTTCCATATTTCCATTAGCGTCAGGCAAAGGAAATGTTGTGTCTTCGATAACATGTGCTGGTTGAAATATTAATGCTAAAATCATTCCGCATAAATAATGCATAATTAACCAACCTGCTAATACTAAGTACCAATGCGTGTTCATTAATACCATCGGTAATGCAAGGCTATAACTTAAATAGAATATTTTATTTAATATTAATTTAAATAATTCAACTTTATAAGTAGTTTTTTTAATTGCTAATAAACCCATTTTATTATAACGGTTCAATTGCTTAAAATCTTTTGTAGTTGCCCACATAATTGTCATTAAGCCATAAAAAAACCAAGCATAAATGAATTGCAATTTGTGTACTTTTTTTAATGGTGTATTTGGCGAAAATCTTAAAAATCCTGGAGGTGCAATATCTTCATCATGCTCATCAATGTTAGTATACGTATGGTGCAATGTGTTGTGTTGCAATTGCCAGTTAATAGAACTACCACCAATAAAATTCATGCTTCGGCACATTAAAGCATTAAGTGTTGCGTTACGAGCATACGAACCATGATTGGCGTCATGCATAATTGATAAACCAATACCACTCATTCCTAAGCCCATTAATAACCACATGATTGATTGTGCCCAAAAGCTATCAAACACATTTGTAAGAAGCAGAATAAATGGTGTAAAATATAAAGTGAACATAAAAATGGATTTTAAAACCATTCTGTAATCACCGTAACGAGAAATATTATTTGTTTTGAAATAGTCGTCTACTCTTTTTTTGGCAGCCAGGTAAAACGAACGGTTGGCGTTATTAAAACGGATTGTTGTAGCACTCATGTTTTTAGTTTTAATTTTAAGTTTGGCAAAGATAATCTTTAATTAGTAAACATTCAAAAATCTAAATGGTTTAAATAAACAATTAAGGTTAATTTAGTAATAATCAAGTGTTGTAAGTAGTTAATTTTTAATTATTTATGATTTTGTTGATGCAGTTATCCTTTTATTTAACGTTTCTGTTTTTTTAATTGGAGCTTTATCCCGCTTTCCGCTATGTCTTTTTGGCAAAGAGGCAGCCAAAAGGATGCCGCTTCAATCGGGGCTAGTTTTTTAGCTTCAAAAAAACACCTGTCAGGTTTTTGAAACCTGACAGGTGTAAATTAAATCTGTTTTTACGTGAGGGATTGTAGCGTAAGCCTTTTGAAAGGAACGAACAAAAGCTTGGAGCAAAAAGCCCGACCCGCATGGGGCACGCCCAAATTAGTTTATCTATCCAAATTACCGTAGTCTAATTTTTTCTTTTGTATCCATAATATAATTTGGCATACAGCTACAAAAAATGGAACATACATTACTATTGTTGGTAAATCATAATGAGCTAAAATAACTTCTGCTTTTCGTTTTAAGCGTTCAGCAATTAAATACATAGCAGGTACTAATAATAAGGTTAAGAAAGTTGCAAAGGCTAAACCAAAAATCATAGTCCAGCTTAAAGGTCCCCAAAACACAACATTATCTCCACCAAAGTGAATGTGAGGTGAACCGTGAGCTAGTAATTCTTCGAAGTCGATATTTAAACCAACCGCTAAAGGAATTAGTCCTAAAATTGCAGCAAATGCAGTTAATACAACTGGTGTCATACGCGTACGACCAGCATCAACAATAGCTTCGTATAAACTAACACCACGGTGTCTTTCTTCTTCTGCAAATTCAACAAGCAATATACCGTTACGAACCACAATTCCGGCTAATGCCACAATTCCAATTCCTGTCATTACAATACTCATATCCATTTTAAAAATAGCTGTTCCTAAAAGTACACCAATAACGCTTAATACAATTTCGGATAAAATAATAATTGGTTTACCAATTGAGTTAAATTGAATAACTAAAACCAATAAAATAATACCAATAGCAATCGTCATTGCATCTCCTAAAAACGCCTGTGTTTCAGCTTGCTCTTCGGCTTGGCCTGTAAATTTAACCTCTACAGCACCTGTCGGTTTATAATCTTTAGCTACTTGCTCTAATTGCGCAACCACTTTGTTTGCATTAAATCCTTCTAAAACATCAGATGATAAAGTGATGACACGTTTGTTTTGTTTACGTTTAATTCCTCCGAAGGTGTTTTCGTAACGTATATCACAAAAAGCAGATAATGGAACATTACGAATCATTCCCATCATATTCATATCACGGAAGGTGATTTTAATATTTTTTATTTGTTCAATATTTGTACGTTGGCTGTAATTGTAACGTAACTGAATAGGATACTCATCATTAGCATCTCTAAACTTACTTGGGTTATCAATACCAAATACTGCTTTACGAATTTCCATTGCTAATTGTGCCGATGAAATACCTTCGCGATTAGCGCGTTCTCTATCAATATCAAAAACAATTTCAGGTTTGTTATCTACAAAGTCTGTTTTCAATTCGGCAACACCTGGCACTTCCGATTCTTGTAAAAAACGTTTTAAACTTTGAGCGTTATCTACTAATTCTTCAAACTTATCACCACTAATCTCAATATTAATTGGCTTAGCAACTGGTGGACCAGATTGTTCTTTGTTCGCTGTAATTTCAGCACCAGCAATATTCCATTTTGTAGCTTGTATTTCTTTTAAATACTTCATGGTACTTAAACCATTTCGTTCGCTAAATTCAACAAAGTTAATTGCAATTTTTCCACGATTTCCATAAGAACTTTGATCTTCATCTTGAGGGTCAGTTACGCCAATAGTTACATTAGTAATAATTGAAGAAACAATAGGATTGTTTTCGCCAATAATTAGGTTCACTTTTTTCTCAACCAATTGCATAACAGCATTTGTTTTTGATGGATCGGAACCTTCTGGTAATTTTACATATACGAAAACGTTATTAGGATCGCCTTGAGGAAAAAACACCACATTAGGCGAACGTACTTTCATTAAAAATATTGAGAAAGCAAATAGAACTAATGTATAACCCAATAAAGCATAAGGTCTTTTTAATCCCCAAATTAATAAGTTTGTATAACCAAGTTGAAATGAAGGCCAAGCTTTTGTTTGAAAATTCTCAATCACTTTGTATAAAAACAAACGATGAGCAACCATAAATAAAGCAAAGAATATCATTAAATTTCCAAAAGCGATATTACCAATTGAGTAAAAAATGATAGCAACAATTGCGTATAACAATAAACGTAACCAAGCCTTACGATTTATTTTTCCATAATTTTGAAATTCTTCTTTATGAGATTTCATAAAATCAACCGCAAAAACGGGGTTAATAATATAAGCTACAAATAATGAAGCAAGTAGTGTAATAATTAATGTGACAGGCAAAAAGAACATAAACTTCCCAATAATACCAGGCCAAAATGCCAGTGGAATAAATGGAGCAAGTGTTGTAATGGTTCCACTTAATACTGGTAAAAATACTTCACCTGCAGCTTTTTTAGCAGCAATTTTTATATCCAATTTTCCATTATCAAAAATACGATGTGTGTTTTCAATAACCACAATAGCATCATCAACCACAATACCTAATGCTAATAAAAAAGCAAACAATACAATCATGTTCATACTAAAACCAATAGTTGGCATAAACATAAAGGCAATAAACATGGATAATGGAACTGAAAGCGCTACAAATAAAGCATTTGTAACACCCATAAAAAACATTAAGATTAATGTTACTAAAATAAAGCCAATAATAATGGTGTTAATCAAATCATGTAAGGTCAGTTTTGTTTTATCAGATTGATCAGCCGTAATTTTTATATCAATGTTTTTTGGAAATTCCGTTTCTTTTAATTCTTTAATACTTTCTTTAATTTTATCAGAAGCAGAAATTAAATTTTCGCCAGCACGTTTAATTACGTTTAATGTAATAACATTTTTGCCACCTAAACGAGCGTAACTTTGAGTTTCGGTAACAGTATCTACAACTTGAGCAAAGTCTTTTAAATATAAATGCGCACCTGATTGAGAAGAAATAACTAAGTTTTTTATTTCATCAATCGTTTTAAATTCATTTTTAATACTGATGGTTCTTTTAGTTCCATCCATTGGAATTTGTCCACCACTAATACTAACATTTTCATAACCAATTGAGCGTTCTAAATCTCCCATTGTTAATTGCATGGCCTGCATTTTATACATGTCAAGGTTTACCTGAATTTCTCTATCAGGTGCTCCAACCATTTTAACTTCAGTAATTTCTTTTAAGCCTTCTATTTTATCTTTTAAATCTTCGGCATATTCTTTCAGTTTTTGTAAATCCATATCGCCAGCAATATTGATATACATAATTGGTAATTCAGAAAAAGCTAATTCTTTAACAAAAGGCTGACGAGTTAAGCCAGCAGGTAAATCAGATTTGGCTTCATCTACTTTGTCTTTAATAGATTGTCGCGCCTTATCAATCGATACACTAGTATTAAATTCAACAGTAATTAATGAAACATCTTGCATCGAATTACTTGATAGTTTTTTTACACCAGGAATCGATTTTAATTTTTTCTCTAAATGTTTTGTGATTGTATTTTCGATGTTGCTCGGTGAGTTACCTGCATATACAGTACTAATAAAAAATTTAGGTACAACAATATCAGGAAAGCTTTCCTTTGGTAAACTGTTGTATGATCTAATTCCCATTAATGAAATAATGAAAACGCTAATATAAATTGCTGTTTTATTATCTATTGCCCAACTACTGGGTTTAAATTGTTTAAAATCCATCTTAAATGTTTAATATGTTTGAATTGAAAATGTCTGAAAATTATTTTTTTAGTTCAATTAAATCGCCTTCGTTTAATCCATCATAACCTGAAGTAATTAATAAATCAGTTTCGGTTAAACCACTTTTAATTTCAGCAACTCCATTATATTCTCGGCCTAATAAAATAGTACGTTTAGCAGCTTTTTTTCCATCAGCAACTAAAACAAAAAGTTCGCCCTTTAAATCTTTTTGAATATAATTTAAAGGAATAGTAATTACAGGTTTTTCAGATTTGTAATCATTGATACTTAAGATAGCAATTTGATTTGGATGAAATTCTTTTTTATCATCTAATAAAATTTCTACTCCAAACGTTCTGTTTAATGGACTAATAGAACGAGCAGAATAATTAATAGTTGATGTTAAACTATCATTTGAATCAGGAAATTTCACAATAACTTCATTTCCTTTACGAACTTTGCTAGAATAACTTTCAGATAAATCTGCTTTTATTTTTAGGTTACTAAAATTAATAACTCTAATAGCTGGCATTCCTGGAGCTGTTAGTTGTCCTAATTTAATATCAACAGCATCAATAGTTCCGTTTATAGGTGAAATAATTTTTGTCATACGAACTTGTTCTTGCAATGTTGCCATTTTTTTCTCCATACTTTCTTTTTGAGTTTTAGCTTGAAGAAATTGAATTTCTGTTCCAATTTTCTGATCCCACAATGCTTTTTGTTTGTCAAATAATTGATTTACAAATTCAGTATTTGTTTGTAAATCAGAAATAGATTGTTGTAATGCGCGGGCATCGGTTTCAGCTAAAACTTGTCCTTTAGAAACTGCATCACCTGGTTTTACATTTATTTTTGTAATTGTTCCAGGCATTTCAGAAGCAAGTGAAACACTTTCTTCTGCATCAACTCTGCCTTGAACATTAATATACGTTTTAAATATTTGCGGAGTAATTGCATTAGCAACTACGAGGACAAACTTTTTTGAAGAGTCGCCTTCTAACTTTGTAATTTGAGTTGTGATTTCTGATAATTGAGTTTTTAATTCAGCTTGTTTAGCTTTTAGTTCAGAAAGACTTTCTGTTTTTTCGCCACAAGCTGATAATATTAATAAAGAGCTAAATAGTGGTAGGATGATTTTTTTCATGTTTATTTTTTGATTTAAATCCATGTTTTTTATTTTTTTAAATATTGAGAATTAATTTATTTCACTAAACTTCCTGTTGCTTTCAAATAATCGATTTTGTAAACTAGCATATCATAAATAGCATTGAAATAATTTGTTTCTGATTCCTTTAAAGATGCTTGTGCATTAATCACTTCCAAATTACTGCCAACACCTTGTTCGTATTTTTTTTGCGATACAGTATAAATATTCTTGGCTAAATTCATATTTCGTTTTTGAATTTGAAGCGAAGAAGTTGCATTATTATAATTAACAAATGCAGAAGCAGTTTCAAGTTCGATAGCTAATTGTAAATTTTTTAAATTATTATCTCCTTTTTTATAATCGATTTTTATTTGTTGTATTTTATAATGTCTTTGTAAACCATCAAATAAATTTAAAGATAGAGTTCCGCCAATTAATGCAGTCGGAAACCAATCTTTTGTTCTATCGAAAAAATCAAACTCATTTCTTTGTCCAGAATACGACATGCTACCATATGCAACCAGAGAAGGTAAATAGCCAAATTGTGTACGTTTTAAATTAATTGTATTTAAGCGTTGTTGCGTTTCTAACATTTGATACTCACTTCGTTTTGAAACATCATATTTTAAAACATCGATTGGTTCAACATTATCATTTAGGCTTAATGAATCTGTTAAAATAAAATTTTCTTTTCCAGTATATCCCATTTGAAACTTCAAAAGGTTTTCGCTTAAACTCACTAAGCGTTCTATTTTTTGTTTCTCAGTTGTTAAATTATTGAATGCTACTTCTAATCGATCTACATCAATTTGTTCAACAAATCCTTGTTTATTAAATGCTTTTGTGTCATTTAATAATTTTTCAAGCTTAGTAATATTGGCATCAAGTAGTTTAATACGTTCTTTATTTACTAATACACTATAGTATGCTTTTGAAACAGAACTTACTGTTTCTGTTTTAGTTCTAGTGATATTAATATTCATTAAACTGATGTATTCTTTAGTTGCTTTTAAACCAATTAAATAGTCAGCACTAAACACTAACAATGACGCCGAAGCACCAGCAGTAGCTTGGTATTTAGTTCCAAATTTCACTGGAATAAATGTTCCTGGAGGTCCACCGAATATTTGTCCAGGTAAAAGTGACGTAGGAATTTCTAAGAAATCTTTAAAATCTACACTGGCACTTATTTGTGGCATTGCAATTCCTATAACTTCCTTACGCTTATATTTAGCCATTAATACATCGCTTTCAGCATTTAAGTAATTCGGACTGTTTTTATAAGCATAATCAATAGCTTGTTGTAAGCTATAATTAGCTGAGCCTGCTTGTTGGCCATTTACTGTAAATACACTTAAGGTTATTGAAAACCCAATTGCATATTTTTTTAGTGTCATCATATTCATATTATTATTATTTATTCTTCTTCTTTTATTTTTTTATAATTATTAATGAGTTTGTGACCTTTTACAGTGCAGATACCATAAACAAAAATATCTAGCAAAAGTTCATGCGATTTCGTAAAACTTATTGTTTCAAAGGAAAAGTAGTTTCCAAACATCAACATATCAATTTGTGCTAACCTATGACGTGCTGCAAATTCTTCATTTACATCAGCTCGATAAATTCCTGATTTTTTTCCTTCTTTTACATTTCTAAGAATATCTTTAAAAGCACAATCTTCTTTAAATTTTTGAAATAATAAAAATGCAGTAGGATGAAACTTTTGCAGATCTAAAAAGAAAATGGGATTAACATGCTGCATCATTTCACTCATCTTTAGAGAAATCAGCATAAGTTCGTGAATAGGATCTTTAGCCAAATTTGCAATTTCATTAAATTGACATTCATGTTTTACCATTTCAAGTTGACAAAGTTGATCAACTAAATCATCTTTTTCTTTATAAAATTGATAAATTGTTTTTTTTGACATGCCAAGTTCTTTGGCTATATCATCCATCGTTACACGCTTTATTCCAAATTTGAAGAATAATTCTAAAGATGTTTTTAATATTTTTTCCTGTGCTTCCATTTTTATTGGGTGTAAAACTAAGGAAACTATTTTTGTTCTGCAAGTTTCCATTAAATTTTTAATGGCTTAATTTTTGTAGAATATTTGAAAAATTTGTTTGTCGTTTAAAAAAAGTGTTTTATCTTTGAAAAAATCATGATTACAAGAATATTACTTATTTTTTCGCTTTTATTAACATTATTTAATAATGTTAAGGCTCAAATCGATACTTCATTTTGGTTTGTAGCACCTGATATTTCTCAAGGATTGGGAGATAGACCTATTTATTTATATATAAATACATATGCATTACCTTCAACAGTTAAGTTAAGGCAACCCGCAAATCTTGGGTTTGTTCCAATAACAAAAGTGATTCCTGCAAATTCTATCGACTCTATTAATCTTACTGCATTTATAGGAAATGTTGAAAATGATGTTCCTAATTCTGTTTTAAATAGAGGGCTTTATCTTTCAGCAACTCAAAACGTGTCTGTTTTATATTCTATTCGCTCTAGTTTTAATCGTGAATATTTTTCTTTAAAAGGTCCGAAAGCATTAGGTGTTGATTTTTATGTTCCAATGCAAGAGTTTTGGAATCAAGCACCTGCAACTAGTCCAAAATCGTTTTCTTCAATTGATATTGTTGCCTCAAAAAACAGTACTACATTATTAATTACTCCTAGAACAAATATTATAGGTCATATAGCAAATGTTTCATATACTGTATTATTGCAACAAGGTCAAACCTATTCTTGTCAAGATACTGCTAGAAGTGCTGCAAGTAGTTTAGCTGGTTCAATTATTTCTTCTAATAATCCTGTGGCTGTTACAATTCAATCAAGCGGAATAAGTCAAGCAGGTTGTTTAAGTAGTATAGGAGATCAAATTACAAATTCTAGTTATATTGGTACTGATTATGTAATTAATAAGGGTACAGGTAATACGGATAAAATTTTCATTCTTGCCACACAAAACGGGACACAACTTACAATAGATGATGGTACTGTAACAACTCCTTTTTTGAATTTTGGACAAACCCACGCCTATTCATCAACTCAACCTATTACTTCTGTAAAATCAAATAAACCTATTTATGTTTTACATGCTTCCGGATACGGTTGTAGAATGAGTGGTGCTCAAGTTCCTGCATTTTATTGTGCTGGTACTTTTTCCGCTTCGTTCACACGTGCTTCTTCTGATTCTCTTGCATTAAATATTTCTACAAGAACTGGATTTGAAGGAAACTTTGCATTAAATGGTAACCCATTACTAATACCACCATCTTCATTTACTGTTGTTCCTGGTACATTAGGAACAATTAAATCAGCAAAAATATATTTTAGTACGGTAACAATTCCAGTAGGATCTCATAATACAGTTACTAATTCGGGAGATATTTTTGGATTAGGGATTTTAAATGGATCAACAACAAAGGGTAGTGCATATGCATATGTGTCAGAATTTGCTTCTTATCCTTCTATTAACGCAGGTGCCAATTTTACAATTTGTGCAAATGGTAGTATTGCACTTAATGGTTTAGTTGGTGGTGGAAATACTTTAGGGACTTGGTCAACAAATGGATATGGAGCTTTTGGTTCTGGATTTACTGCCTTAACAAATACTTATGTGCCAAGTCAATTGGATACGACTGTTAAACCTGTTAAGTTATATTTGACTTCTAATGGTCCTTGTCCAGCTACGAAAGACACTTTATTATTAACAGTAAAACCTTCACCAATAGTAAATGCTTCTGTTGATCAAATCGTTTGTGCAAATAATAATACAGTAATATTAAATGGTTCAGTTTTAGGTGGAGCAACTACAGGAATTTGGACTAGTACCGGATCCGGAACATTTACACCAAATAATATCACATTAAATGCCTCCTATTTACCAAGCGCCGCCGATACGACAGCTGGTTTTGTAAAACTTATTTTAACTTCTACTGGAGCTGGAATTTGTAATAATGAAAATGATACAATGAAAATTACGATTACAAAAGCACCTACCGCAAATGCAGGACCTGCAAGTTTTTCAGTATGTGCTAATAATCCTACGTTAACTGTTAATGGAACTATTGGTGGTATTACTACTACTGGAAAATGGACAACAACTGGTTCTGGTAGTTTTAGTCCAAGTAATATTTTATTAACAACAAATTATTTACCAAGTGTTGCTGACGTTGCAGCTGGCCAAGTTAAATTATATTTAAGTTCAACAAATAACTTAACATGCAGTCAAGCAAAAGATAGTATCTTAATTGTTTTCACTCCTGCTCCAAGTGTTAATGCGGGTGTTGACGTATTTTCTTGTAAAAATAATGCAAATACAATTTTAATGGGAGTTGTTTCTGGTCCAACAACTTCTGGTATATGGAGTGGAGGATCTGGAACTTATAATCCAAGCAGTTCAGTTCTTAATGCGACTTACACACCTTCACCATCAGAAATTTCGGCAGGATTTGTTAATTTAACACTTACTTCAACTGCTAATGGAAGTTGTAATGCTAACATGGATTTGATAAAAATAACATTTGTACCAAAACCATTTGCTAATTTTAATTTCCTTAATGTTTGTTTAAATAATCAAACAACATTCACCGATTTTTCGTTAGCAGGAATAGGAACAATTAATTTATGGAATTGGACATTTGGTGATTTAACTACTAGTGCTATTCAAAATCCAATTCATACTTATACAACAGCAGGAACTTACACTACACAATTGGTAGTAAGAAATACTTATGGCTGTTATGATACTATTAAAAAAACACCAATTATTTATCCATTACCGAATGTGAATTTTGGAATATCTAGAATCTGTACTGGTGCATTTTTAAATTTAATGTTTACGGATAGCACTACAATTGCTGCACCAGAAACAATAACTCAATATTATTGGGATTTTGGTGGACCAGGAAATAGTAATTTACAAAATCCTACACAGCTTTTCCCTGGATCTGGATTATATAATATTACTTTGATTGCTACCTCTAATCATGGATGTAAGGATACTATTGTTAAATCAACGAATTTAAACCCTCGTCCTGTTGCAGGATTTGCATATTCTATATCATCTGGTATTAATGTTGGAACTACTGTTAATTTTATTGATACTTCGAAATATGCTTCAAATTGGAGTTGGAATTTTGGAGATGGAAGTCCAAATGTTTTTACTCAAAATTCTTCAACAATTTATTATGCAAATGGTGTTTATGTAGTAACTCAGATTGCTTATGATAGTTATGGATGCTCTGATACTGCTCGCGCAGCAATTAGAATAAACAATGTAACAAATGAGATTTCTACCTTAATTCCAAATGCAATTTCGCCGAATGGAGATGGAAAGAATGATGTTTGGAAATTAGACTTTTTAGCGATTTTGTATCCTAATACTGAAGTAGAAATTTTTAATCGATGGGGAGAAAGTATGTATCATTCTGTTGGATATTCAACTCCATGGGATGGAACGTATAAAGGTCAAAATTTACCAGTTGGAACTTACTACTATGTTATTAATTTGAATGATGCTACAATTAAGGAACCATTTAAAGGAGGGGTTTTGCTAATTAGATAATATGAAAAAAGTTCTATATATCGTATTTATATTTTTTATTGTTTGTTGCTTTAATTTAAAAGCTCAACAATTACCTCTTTATACAAATTATGTATTAAATAATTATGCCTATAATCCTGCAGTTGCTGGTTATAAACCTCATGCTGTAGTAAATATTAACTACCGTAATCAATGGGCAGGCTTTAAAGATGCTCCAAAAACTTATTTAGTAAGTCTTCACAGTTCTGTTGGTAAACTTAAAAAAGTTGGCGTTGGCGTTTTAATTAATTCTGATAATACTGGTTTATTAGGTAAAACTACCGGCCAATTAACTTTTGCCTATCATATCAAATTGAACAAAACCTATAAATTGGGCTTTGGTGTTTCTGCAGGAATGGTTCAATACCGTATAAAATTGTATGATGCAAAAACTGCTGATGCTGGTGATGAATTATTAACCGGAAATTTATTATCAAATAATGTGTTTGATTCAAATGCAGGATTATATTTATACAGCGATAAATTATTTTTCGGTATTTCTGGGTACCAATTTTTAGCAAATAAAATTACATGGAAAGATTCTAAAAGTAGATTATCTCCGCACATTTATGCTACAATAGGATATGCTATTCATGCTTCTAAAAAACTTGTTATTGAGCCAAGTGCTTTGCTGAAATTTAATAGCCCAACTCCTATGCAGCCTGAATTTAGTATGAGAGGCATTTATAAAAACTTATTTTGGATTGGCGGATCTTATCGTCTAAATGATGCTGTTAGCGGATTAGTTGGCGTAATTTTAAAAGAGAAATTAACAATCGCATATTCTTATGATTTTTCTACTTCAAAAATAAGAAAATACAATTCAGGTTCTCATGAAATTTCATTAACCTACCAACTAATTAAGAAGAAAAAGAAATTGGATGCGGATGAACAAGAATTGAATGATATTGATAATAGTATTAAATCAAAATTAAAAAAACAGAATGAAGAAAGCTCTAAATAAATTATTATTTATTCTACTTCTCACAAGTAGTTCAGCACTATTTTGTCAAATAGATACTGTTTTTTGGTTTGCCGCACCATGGGTAACAACAGGGCATGCTGGTAATAAACCAGTTAAATTGCGATTAACTAGTTTTAGTAATCCAACAATTGTTAGGGTTAGACAGCCAGCTAGTATTTTCGATACAACTTTTACTATTCCTGCAAATTCATTAATTTCTGAATCATTATCACATTTAATTAATCAAATTGAAAATATACCAGCTAATACTATTTTAAATAGAGGGATAAAAATAACTTCTAATTTTCCAATTACGGCAATTTATGAAATTGAAACTGTTGTAAATAATCCAGAAACTTATTCCTTAAAAGGACAGAACGGAATGGGAATTGAGTTTGTGTGTCCGTTCCAAACTAAAGGAAATAATGGGCCATATTCACCTGCACCAAAATCGCAAATTGATATTATTGCAACACAAAATGCAACCACAGTTTGGATTACTCCTCGTTGTAACGTAGTTGGTCATTTGGCTGGTATTACATATTCTATCATTTTAAATGCAGGTCAGAGTTATAATGTTGAAAATGTATCAGGCACTCCGTCTGTTGCAGGACAAAATTTAAGTGGAACAATTGTTTTTGCTAATAAACCTGTATCAGTAACCGTTAGCGACGACTCTGTTGGTGGTGTTAGTGGTTGTTTTGATTTAATGGGAGATCAAATTGTTCCAATAGAGGTTGTAGGTAAAGAATATATTATTAATAAAGGCGGATTAAATGCGGCACAATTTGAAGGATTGTATGCTGTTGCAACTGAAAACTTTACTCAATTAACAATTAATGATGGTGCTGTCACAACTACTATTTTAAACAAAGGTGATACTTATTTTTATAAAACGACTCAGCCTTTAACATACGCAGTTGGTGATAAACCAATTTACGTTATACATGTGAGTGGTTTTGGTTGCGAACTTGGAGAAGCTATTATTCCACCATTAAATTGTGCTGGATCTGATCAGGTAAGTTTTACTAGAACAAATTCTCAAACATTCATTTTAAATGTACTTTGTAAAACGACTTCAAAAGGTGATTTTTTATTAAATGGTAGTAATGCTTTAATTCCTGCTTCACAATTTACTGTTGTACCTGGAACTGGTGGTCTTTGGAGTGGTTTTCAAAGAAGTTATACTACAGTTGAAGTTCCTGTTGGAATTACAAGTTTATTAACTAATTCAAATACAATTGACCCATTATTTTCAATGGGAGTTATTAATGGAGGTGCGAGTAGTGGTTGTTTATATCATTACATGTCATCTTTTTTACGAAGAGTTTATACCACTGTTGGTCCAGATCAAAATATTTGTACTGCAACAACTACATTAGCATTAACTGGTAATGTTCAAGGTGGTTCTACAACTGGTATTTGGACTGCAATAGGCGGAACAGGAACTTTCAGTAGTACTACAAGTTTAAATACAACCTATTCATTAAGTGTCGGAGATTTAGGTCTTCCATTCATTAAGTTTGTTTTAGCATCAACAGGTAATTGTGTGCCAATTACAGACACATTAGTTGTAAATATTTTTAAATCACCTATTGTAACAGCTGGAGCAAGTGTTACCCTTTGTAAAAATAATATCTCTCCTGTATCATTAACCGGAACTTTACAATATGCCGCTGGTGCAAATTGGACAACTTCTGGTTCTGGTTCATTTGGGAGTATAGGTTCTTTGAGTACAACTTATTTACCTTCCCCAGCTGATTTAGCTGCAAATAGTGTTACTATAAATTTAACATCCACTGGAAGTTTAAACGGTTGTCCTAATACATTTGATAGTTTAGTAATTAAGTTTACAAATGCACCTGTAGTATTAATTAGTCCAGATATTTCTGTGTGTGCCAATAATCCAACTGTTGCAATTAGTGGTACCGTTTCAGCTGGATCAACAACTGGTATTTGGTCAGGAACTGGCTCTGGATTGTTTTCTCCTTCAACTACAAGTTTAAGTTCAATATATCAATTATCACCTGCAGATATTGCAAGTGGGATTGTTGTTATCAAATTAACTTCAACATTAAACGGAAATTGTAAATCAGTTTTTGATAGTTTAATTGTAACAGTAACTCCTAAACCAATTGTAAATGCCGGAATTAATGATACTATTTGTTCAAGTAATGTATTTTATTCAATAACGGGTTCGGTTACTGCAGGTGCTAGTGCGGGCATTTGGACTACTACAGGAAATGGAACCTTTGGAAGCACAACTGCTTTGAGTACCATTTATACACTTGGAAGTGCAGATACACTTACAGGTCAGGTTAAATTAATTTTAACATCAACAGGAAGTAATTGCTTACCAGTGAGTGATACTATGTTACTAATAATTGCAAAATCTCCTCTTGTTAATGCAGGCTTAGATAATGTTTTTTGTGATAATCAATTAATTCCTTTAAATGGAACAGTATTAGGACTAACAACAACAGGAGCATGGTCAACATTCGGAACAGGTATTTTTACCCCTGATGATTCTTTATTAACTACTTATTATCAACCTTCACCTTTAGACATAGCTAATGGTTTTGTGAAAATTTTATTGACATCAACATTTAATAAAGGATGTGGGGCTGTAAAAGATACAATAAAAATAACATTCAAAGCTGCACCAAATGCTAGTTTTATTTCTAATAATGAATGCGCTAAGAAATTAGGAATTTTTACAGATAATTCAACAACAACTGGTGGTTCAATCACAAGCTGGTGGTGGAATATGGGAGATGCTACAACTGCAATTTCTAATAATGTGAATCATAGTTATTCTACTCCTGGCACTTATACGGTTACCCATGTGGCTTATTCTAGTAATGGTTGTAATGACACAATTAAAAAGCAAATTGAAATCTATTTTTTACCAAATGCATTATTCTATCAAAACGCACCTTGTGTAGGTAACACAACTCAATTTGTAGATTCGTCTAAAACATTGTCTGGAAGTATTATTTCATGGAATTGGAATTTTGGAGATACTCAAACTTCAGGAATTCAAAATCCTCAACATGCATTTAGTACAGCTACAAATTATACTGTAACTTTAATTGTGACTTCATCTTTTGGATGTAAGGACACCATTAAAAAGGTTGTAACTGTTATACCTGGCCCAAATGCTGATTTTAGTATTAATCCAAACCCAGTTGAAGCATTAGAAACTGCTAATTTCACTGATTTATCTACCGGTCCAAGTTCGTTAACAAATTGGAATTGGTACTTTGGAGATAGTACGGCAACAAATATTCAAAATCCACAACATAGTTTTAATAATCAAGGCAATTTTATTATTACCCTTGCTGTTAAAGATATTAATGGGTGTATTGATACGGTTAGAAAAGAAATCACCGTTGTTCTTTTACCAGATGTTCCTACCGCTTTTAGTCCAAATGGTGATGGGCAGAATGATTTATTTTTAGTAAGAGGTGGTCCTTTTAAAACAATAAATGTTCGTGTTTATAATAATTGGGGACAATTAATTTTCGAAACAAACGATCAACTTGATGGTTGGAATGGTACCTATAATGGAACTGAGCAACCTATTGGTGTTTTTGTTTGGGTTGTTGAGGTTGAAATGTTTACAGGGAAAAAAATCAAAAAAACTGGCGATGTTACGCTTCTTAGATAGAAATGAAAAATAAATTCTTTAAAATATTATTTTGTTTTGCCTTATTAAGTTCATCTTTAATAAAGGCACAAGATTTTCATTTGTCATTATATGATGCTGCTCCTATGTTTTTAAATCCAGCTTTAACAGGTGTTGTCGATTCAAAATTTAGAGTTCATGCCCAATATCGTAATCAATGGAGAAGTGTTGCATTTAAACCATATAACACTGCATTAATTAGTGTTGATGCACCTAAAGGAAAATGGGGTTTCGGGTTGCAAATAATTAATATGCGCGCTGGCGTTGGTAATTATAATATTTTACAAGGTTTATTATCTGCATCTTATGCTGTCCCATTAGATAAAAATAAATACAATAATATTTCATTTGGTTTGCAGGCAGGTGGCACGCAAAAACGAATTGAAGCCGGACTTTATACATTTAATAATCAGTATACAAGCACAAATGGTGGTTCATTTGATAACTCTATAGCTTCTGGAGAAACATTTAACACGCAATCTTTTTTCACTCCTCAATTGAATGCGGGTTTTATGTATTTTAACTCTAAGCAACAATCTCGTTTAAATCCATTTTTTGGCTATTCTGCTTTCAATTTAACAAATCCAAAAGAAACCTATTATAATACAACTAATAAGCTCCCTATTAGGCATTATGTCCATGCTGGATTAAGAATAAATGTTACAGAATTATTTTATGTAATCCCTAAGGTTTTAATAATGATGCAAAAAAATGCTTCAGAACAATTATACTCAGTTGATGCTGGTTATTTCTTTAAAAATGAAGAGTTTTATTTATTAGCAGGTTATAATTTTAGATATAAAGATGCTAGCGTCTTTTATATTGGAGCTAGAAAAAATAATTATATTGCAAAAATAGGTTATGATGCTAATACATCATCGTTAAAAGATGCATCTAAATACAGAGGTGCATTTGAAATTTCGTTTACTTATTTAGCAAAGCCTGCAAAATCAAAAGAAGTAAGACACTGCCCTAGATTATAGAAAATTTATGAAGAAATTATTTTTAGCAACATTACTTCTTGCGAGTTCAATTATTTTTGGTCAATCAAAAAAACTTTGGTTAAAGTTTGGTGATGAAGCATTTAAAAAGAAAGATTATCCAACAGCAATAAACTATTACTTAAAAACGCTTGATGATACAACTGTATTAGCTGAAATGGTATTGCCTTATGAAGTACAAATTGTAAATTTAAAATCAAAAGAATTTAAACAAGATACGACTAAAAATACAAAGGTTGATTCAACAAAAAAAGTATCAAAAGCTGATTATATTAATCATCAATTAGCTGAAAGTTACCGATTAAATAAAGATTATGATAATGCTACAAATTATTATAAAAAAGTAATTGAAAATAATTCATATCCTAATGATGCTTTTTATTATGCGCAATCCTTAATGCATCATAAAAATTATAAGGAAGCAATGAACCGCTTGGAACAGCTTGTAAGCTCAACAAGTAATGATTCAATAAAAAAAGTACTTCAAAAAAACATTAGTTCTTGTTATTTCGCTTTAGATACGAATAGCTATAAGCAAATGATTATTGTGAAGAAAATGGACACTGTTGTTTTTAATGCAGGAACTTCGAATTTTGCCCCGATGTATTATGGTAGTCCAACCAAACTTTTGTTTACAAGTGCAAGAAAAGGTGGTGTGCTTTTGGATCCTGAAAAACAAGATTCTAAATTTTTATGTGATTTATATTATACTGAACTTAAAGATACAGGTTGGATGAAACCTGTTAATTTTGGAAGACCTGTTAATACAGGATTGCATGAAGCATCTTGTGTGGTAACATCAGATGATATTATGTTTTTTACGAGATGGAGTGATGCAAACAGAACTGAATCTTTTATTTATATGGCAAAAATGAAAGATGGGTTGTTTTATGAAGCTTATAAATTGAGTGAAACTGTTAATAAAATTGGTTATAAAGCGATGCAACCTTATGTTTCCTTTGATGGAACTAAATTATTTTTCTCATCAAATAAACCTGGTGGTAAAGGTGGATTTGATATTTACGTATGTAATATTGATGAGAATGGCTTAACAGGCGAGGCACAAAATTTAGGTTCAATTATTAACACAGCACTTGATGAGGTAACTCCATTTTTTCATACGATATCAAATACCTTATTTTTTAGTTCGAACGGACACACTGGTATTGGTGGCTTAGATGTATATAAGAGTTCGTTAAATGTTGACGATTCAGTTTATGCTATGCCGAAAAATGTTGGACGCCCAATTAATTCTAGCAAAGATGATGCGTATTTTATATTAGATAGATTTCAAACGAAAGGATATTTTTCTAGTGATAGAGAAGATTGTCCAAATGGTAATTGTTATGATATTTATGAATTTGAAAATGAACCTATAACATTTGATTTAAGTGGATTTGTTTTTGATGAAACAACAAATGAGCCAATCCAAAGTGCATTAATTACAGTAAAAGATGTGCATAATGATGTTGAACCAATATTTTTAATTACCGATGAAAAAGGTTTTTATGCTACTCCATTAAGAGAAAATATGGAGTATTTTATTAAGGCTCAGAAAAAAGGTTATTTTGCTAGTGCTGGAAATGTTGCGACAAAAGGTTTAACCGAAACTACGCATCTTGAAAAAGATTTCTTTTTAGCTAAAATTCCAAGTGGAGATATTGTAATTGAAGGAATTGAATATGATTTAAATAAATCTACTCTTCGTCCAAAATCAATGGAGATACTTAATAAATTGGTTGATATGATGGTTTTAAATGATAACTTATCAATTGAAATTAATTCTCATACTGATACTCGAGGAAGTGATGTTTATAATTTGAAATTATCACAAGCTAGAGCTCAATCTTGCGTTAATTATTTGATTAGTAAAGGGATTAAATCAGAAAGACTTTTACCAACTGGATATGGTGAAACAAAACCATTAGTTAGTGATGAGGAAATTGCTAAAATGGTTCCTAAAAGTGCCGAATTTGATGCAGCTCATCAAAAAAATAGAAGGACAGCATTTAAAGTTATTGGAGAAGCTACTCTAAAGATTATTCAAAAATAAGCCTTCAGATTTCTCATAAAAATCTATAATTTTAATTTTAGTGAAAACTAATATGATTAAATTTAAAGATTCAATGATTTATAAATTTATATCTATAATCCAAACAAAAGTTATTAAGCTTACTTGCTTTTTTTTTATTTGCATTGTTTTGCCAAATATTTTATTTTCTCAAACTAAATCTAAAGTTGAACAAAAGTCTGATAAATATATTAAAGTAAATCATGCTAATAGATTGTTATATGATAAAACATCAGGTATTGAAGCTCAACGATTAATTGGTGCAGTTGAGTGCGAACATGATGGAGCTAAAATGTTTTGCGACAGCGCTTATCTTTATGATAGTAAAAAACTTGAGGCTTTTGGTCACATTTCTATAATAAAAGGGGATAGCATTTTTGTTTACGGAGATTCATTAAGGTATGATGCTAAGACCAAATTAGCAAATTTAAAAGGGAATGTTCGTTGCATAGAGAAAGACATGACCCTTACGACGACTATTTTAGTTTATGATATGGCAAAATCTGTTGCAAGTTATTATAATGGTGGAAAAATTATTAATAAGGAAAATGTTTTAGTTAGTAAGAATGGGCATTATTATTCATCTTCTAAGGAATTATCATTTCACTATGATGTTGTTTTAACAAATCCAGATTATAAAATGAGGAGCGATACGTTGAAATATAATACAATCACTAAAACAAGTTATTTTGTTGGCCCAACCATTATAACAAGTAAAGAAAATTTTATTTATTGTGAAAATGGTTGGTATGATACAGAAAAAGAAATTTCCAGGTTTAGCAAAAACGCAATGATAGATTCAAAAACTCAAAAACTATATGGTGACAGTATTTTTTATGATCGAAAAAAAGGATATGGTCGTTCGACAAAAAATGTAAGAATTATTGATACTGCAAGTAAATCTATCATTACTGGTAATTATGCAGATTATTATGAAAAAACAAATAAATCAATTGTTACCGGAAAAGCAATTTATGGAAAAAGAATAGACAAGGATAGTTTATTTTTGAGTGCCGACACATTATATTATTCTAAACCAGATAGTATGCACACTTATATTAAAGCTTATCGAAATGTGAAAATATTTAAGACTGATTTACAAGGTATGTGCGATTCATTAGGTTATTCGTTGCATGATTCCTTGTTAAGGATGTATAATTCTCCCATTTTATGGACTTCTAATGGCCAAGTAACTGCCAAACAAATCAATGTGACTGCAGGAGAAACTGGCGTGAAGTTTTTTGAATTAAATAGTAATGCGATTTTAATTCAAAAATCTGATAGTTTAGACGAAAATAAATTCAATCAAATATCAGGAAAGCGCATTGAAGGTTTTTTTGCAAACGATACGATTAGAAAATTAAATGTAACAGGTAATGCTCAGATTATTTATTATGTGAAACAAAAAAATAAATTCACTGGTGTAAATAAAACGCTTTGCAATAATCTGACAGTTTGGTTTAATGCTGATGGAGTTTATAAAGCTACATTTCGAAATAAGCCTGAATCAATTGTATATCCGTTAGATGAAATAATTGATAAAGAGATGAGATTAAAGAACTTTGTTTGGCTTGAACATAAAAGACCAAAAAGTAAGTCAGATATTTTAATAGGTAAGAAATAAGCCATTTTAAGTTTTTTATTTAGTTACAATTATACTAAGTTTATCGAATATTATTAATAATTCGTCTAAAAATATGTCGGAAGTTTTTAAAATATCTATTCACCAAAATAGGTATTATATAATAGAGGTTTATGATAAACAGGAATTTACGATAAGTGACTTAAAAGAACTTGTTGCACTTCAATCTGAAATGGGTGAAAAAAAACTTCCTGTATTAATTTTATGTAGTCAATATACAACTGGCGATGTAGAAATGTTAAAATATTTATCAAAAAACCAAAACAATCCCTTTTCATTGGCAGATGCCTTTGTTATTAATACCATGGCGCAAAAAATAATTGGGAATTTTTATCTTAAATTGATTTCTCCTGAAAGACCAACAAAAATGTTTAGTAATAAAGAAGATGCATTAATTTGGTTAAGCCAATTTGAGTAGAAATTAAGTATCTTTATCTTAGATATGAAAATTGTATTTTTTATTTTATTATTTCCTTTTTGTTTTTTAGGTCAGGATAAAAGTGGCGCTTTTAATTTATTATTAAATATGGGCGTTACTCCAGCTCAAGTTCATGGCGATGCATATAGCGGTTTTCATAAAGTTGGCTTAACAGGTGGAGTAGGAGTAGAGAGTGTTTTTTCAGATAAGATAAAAATGAGTTTATCTTTCTTGTTTATTCAAAAGGGTGCTCGAAAAAATCAGAACCCACAAAAAAATGATTTTACGTCCTATTACCTAAATTTGAATTATGTGGAAGTACCTTTATTATTGACATATACATCAAATAACAAATATATTTTTGATCTTGGTGTATCTGCAGGGTATTTAATTAATTATTATGAATCAACTGAAATTGGTAATATGACTGGAAATTATCCTTTTCAAATATATGAGTATTCAGTGAAGATAGGTTTAGGTTATAACATTAATCCAAAATGGTTTGTTAATTTTAGAAGTAGTAATTCATTTATTACAATACGCCCTAATTATACTAAACAAGCAATTTATTACAACAATTTACTGGCACGCTTGTTTAATAAAGGATATTATAATAATATTTTAGAATTTACTTTAGGATATCGTATTAAAACAAAAAAATAAAATTGAACAAAAAACATAAAATAGTTGTAAGCGTTACTGGTGCTAGTGGAAGCATTTATGCCAAAGTTTTACTTGATAAATTATTAATTTTAACTAATCAAATAGAAAGCATTGGGGTTATCATGAGTGATAATGCTAAAGATGTTTGGAAACATGAATTAGGTAATGAAGAGTATAAAAATTATCCTTTTACTTTTTATGACAAGAATAATTTTTATGCGCCTTTCGCATCTGGTTCAGCAAAATATAATACTATGATTATATGTCCATGCAGTATGGGAACTCTAGGACGAATTGCAACTGGTATAAGTAATGACTTAACAACTAGAGCAGCAGACGTTATTTTAAAAGAAAGAAGAAAATTAATATTGATGATAAGAGATACTCCTTACAATTTAATTCATATTAATAATATGCAAGTTGTAACACAGGCTGGTGGAATTATATGCCCGGCATCTCCATCTTTTTATAGCAAACCTCAAACATTCGAAGAGCTAGCATCTACTGTTGTGGATAGGGTTATCGATTTAGCAGGTTTGGAAAATGAAAGCTATCGTTGGGCTGAATAATTTTAAATACTGTTTGAAATAGAATTTAATTCCTTGATTATTTCTTTGAAGTTAGGACGATCTAAAATTTTTTCTTTAATACAATTTTCTTTTAGTTTTAGCAAGGCATTTTTTTTGTTTGCACTAATAGGTTCAGATGAAATAGTATTTAATAAATCTTCTATTAAATATCCAAAAGCGTTCACATCTAATCTCTCAAAATAAGGCGCTTTGTTTTCCTTCAAATCGTAAATTGTAGCAGCACCAAAATCTCCAAAAATGGTTTTTGAGTTATCATCAATTAAGGTATTATGCGCATATAAATCACCATGCATGATTCCTTTTGAATGGAGGTGAAAACAAGCATCTGCAACAGATTTTGTGATAATTAAAATGGATTCAAATGTGAAAAACGCATCTTGTTTAAAAACATCTCTTGTGCATGTATCAAAGCTTGGCGGACCAGCTAAATTTTTAAAACTTGGTGGTATTAAGTCAAATAGTAATCCTTTTTTTTGTGTTGGATGATTAGTTAGAATCCCAATTACATTAACTAGATTTTTATGAAAACCGACTGAGATGCAGGTATTTATTTCATCTTCCGGATATCCATCACTAGTTACTTCTCCTTTAAATACCTTAATTGCAATCTCAGTATGATCACCATTTTTATTCCATAGAGCTTTAGATATAATACCAGAAGCACCCTCACCTAATTGTTCTTTTATAGTAATATCATTCCAATTTATTTTTTGGAATTCAGGTTTTGCCAAATTGTTTTCACTACACGGATTACCTGAAAAAGCAAGCCATGATAAGCGTGGAAGAGTAAGTAACCATTTCGGAATTTCATTTATATTATTTGCTGAAATTCTTAGCAATTCAATATTTTTGCAATTTTCCATTTCAATTGGCAACTCTTTTAATTTGTTCCCTGCAAAAGCTACTTTTTGTAATTTCATGCAATGACCGATACTTTTTGGTATTTCTTCTATGCAATTATTAGTAAGAATAAGCCATTGTAAATCAACAGGAAATGAGTTTTCAGGAATATGTTTAATTTGATTGGATTTAAATCCAATCATTGTTAAACTTGGGCATTCGGAAAGTACTTTTGGGAATTCAGTAAAATTATTATCTGAAAAAAAAGCAATTTTTAATTTTTTAAATTCTCCGAAATTATCAGGTAATTGAGTCAACTGATTATTTGATAAATCTAGAATTTCTAAGGTGTCTGCCAAATCAAATATTTCTGTAGGAAAAGATATTAGATTGCAAGAAAGTTTAAGGATTTTAGTTCCCTTCAATTCTCCCGAATGAAGTTGTTGAAGAGTTTGCATTAAAAAATAGTATATAATAATCGGCCTACAACAAAATAAATTGAAATACCAATAATGTCATTTAATGTTGTTACAAATGGTCCTGTTGCAAGGGCTGGATTTATTTTAAAACGATTCATCATTAACGGAACAAATGTTCCTAAAAAAGAAGCACATAAAATAACTGTAATTAAAGCAACACTAACTGTAGCTGCAAGCGCCCATGATTCACTAATTAGTAAATTATAACCTAAAATTAACGTTGAACAAATAAGACCGTTGATAAGTCCAACGCCAAGTTCTTTTAATAATTTTGGAGCAATTTTATCTGTAATTAAAGTATTATTTGCTAATCCTTGTACAATTATTGCAGAAGACTGAACGCCTACATTTCCACCCATCGCACCTATTAGCGGAATAAAAAAAGCCATTTCCGGACGTAATTGAATTTGTCCTTCATAACTTCCAATAATTCGTGAGCCAACAATCCCACCGCACATACCAACTAGTAACCAAGGAATTCGGGCTCTTGATAAACGCCAAACGCTATCATTACTATCAACATCGTCGGTAATACCACTCATACGCTGAATGTCTTTTTCAGCTTCTTCACGCATCACGTCAACCACATCATCAATTGTAATTCTACCAACTAATCTTCCTAATTGATCTACTACTGGAAGTACAACTAAGTCATATTTTTGAATTAATTCTGCAACATCTTCACTTGACGCGGAAGTTTTTGTAGAGATCACATCGGCATCATAAATTTCTTCGACACGCGCTAATGGATGTGATATAATTAATTTTTTTAGGGAGAGCATCCCAATTAATTTTTCTTTATCATCAACAACATATACAGCATACATTGTTTCGACAGTATCAGTTTGCCTTCTTATTTCATCAATACAAGCAGATACCGTTTCGTGAGCATAAACACTAATTAACTCTTTGGCCATTAATGAACCCGCCGTTCCTTCATCGTAGCCCATTAAATCAGCAATATCGCTTGCTTGATCTATATCTTCAATTTGTGATAAAACTTCGTTTTGAATTTCCTCTGGTAATTCATTGATAACATCGGCAGCGTCATCAGAATCCATGTTATCAAGTTGTTCCGCAATTTCTTTTGTGGAAAAAGTTGCTAATATAGCTTCACGTTTATCTTCTTCTAATTCAAGTAATACATTTGCCTTTAAGTCTTCTTCAATTAAATTATAAAGAAAAATGGATTCTTCAAGGTCTAGTCTATTTAAGATTAATGCAATATCAACCTCATATAACTCTTTTAATTGAGCAGTTAAAGTTGCACTATCTTGTTTTGAGATGGCAACTTTTAATTCTTCCAGAAAATCGATGCTAAGCTCAAATTGCATAACCTTATTTTTTGTGCGCTAAAGGTAGGGTTTTATGTTACAAAATAAGCATAACCTAATTTTAAAATTTTAGGTTGATTTACTCAACTTTTGTTTTAAAAGAGCATTAAGAAAAATGGCAAAAAGAATGATGCCAAAGCCGAAGTAAAAAGTTATGGATAAATCTTTATTTTCATGAAATAATAAACTTGCCAAAATAATTCCATAAACACCTTCAAGATTCACAGTTAAATTAATAGTATAAGGACTAATGTATTTCATTAAATTAACACTAGCAATAAAAGGATAGACAGTGCAAACCCCAGCTAATATGGTTAAAAGAAGAATGTCTTGGTTAGAAATACTAAAAAATGTCATTGAAAAATTACCATTAAAAAATAAAAAAATACTTAAGCCAACCAAGGCAGCAGTTAGCTCTATAAAAGACAAAACAGGTGATGAGATGGGATCCTTTGTATCTTGAATTAAAACACCGTTTAATACACTAAAAACTGACGCTGTGAAAGCTGCTAAAATTCCTAATAATATGCCAAATCCAAATTTCATTTCTACCGAAAATATAAGACAAATAGCGCCAATAATAATTAGTCCAATAAGTAATTCATACCAAATAAATTTGCGTTTATAAATGAGGGGTTCAACAATTGCTGTAAATAATGTGCCTGTGCTAAATGCTGCCATTGTAACGGAAACGTTTGACACTTTAATTCCACCATAAAAACAAAGCCAATGGATGCAAATAATAAAACCTATAGCGCTAAGTTGTAGTAATTTTTTTAAGGAAATTAAAAGATTGGCCTTTATGTAGATTAGGTAAAAAGCCATTAAAAAAATGGTGATAGCTATTCTAAACCATACTAATTGTAAAGCATCGGCACTAATCCCTTTTCCTAAAATTGGCGACCAGCCCCAAATAAAGACGATAAAATGAAGTAATAAATGGTGTTTACTGATGTTTTTTAGCACGCGTAAATGTATTAATTTTGGTTAAATTTCTTTAAAATATTTCCTAAATCCATTCATTTTTGTTACTTTCGCACCCTAAATTAATCCCGTAAGATTATGAAATGGCCTAAAAGCCTATTTTGTTCTGTCTTATATTAAAACTATAACAGATATGAAACTATCCATGTTCAAATTTAATCTGCCTAAAGAATTATTGGCAGAGTACCCAGCAAAAAATCGTGATGAAAGTAGATTAATGGTTGTTGATAGAGCAACTGGAAAAATTACTCACAAAAAATTTAAAGATATTGTTAATTATTTTGATGAAGGTGATGTAATGATAATGAATGATACCAAAGTTTTTCCTGCTCGTATGTATGGTAATAAAGAAAAAACAGGTGCAAAAATTGAAGTATTTTTATTACGCGAGTTAAATAAAGAAAGTCGTTTATGGGATGTGTTAGTTGATCCAGCTCGTAAAATACGTATTGGAAATAAATTGTATTTTGGTCCTAACGATGAGCTAGTTGCTGAGGTTATTGACAATACAAC
>JAYVIS010000170.1:0-2438 GCA_043769975.1 Bacteroidota bacterium | reverse complement strand
ATATATACCCTACATTATAGGATGCTGATACAATTCGTTTGTTAGATTCTGATATAGCTTCTGGCGTTAATGGCAGTAATTTTAGATAATATGTAGGATCTTTTAATTGGTCAATTGTAACTGTTGTTGTATCGGCGTCTGTATTTTCATCATTTGATGTCTCTGAAGTGCTTAAATCCATGTCAATAGAGCGTTTGTCTTTTAATCTCCATAAATCTTCTAGTTGACGTTTGCCCCATTTTTTTACAAATTCGGTGTATCCAAATCCTATAGCAGACGTATTATAGAAATACCAGCCTCCTCCTCCTAAATTATTGGCATTGGTTTCATTGCTTTCTTGTTTAAGTTTAGCTAATTGTTGAATTTTTAATGCTTCATCAATTTTTTGTTGTTCTTCTTTTTGTGTAATCTCTGCAATAATTTGTTCAATTTTTTTCAGTCTTTCTTTTTCAGATAATTGAGCTATCTTCTGAACACTATCTTCTAAAATAATAGTGTTTATATTGGTTACAAGTTTGGTAAGTAAATCTTTTTTATTTTGAATGTCGGAGTAATTGGGGTAATCGTTAGGTAAGAATTGCAATGTGCTGTCGTAATATAACTGGGCTTCTTCATAATGCAATTGAATAAAGTTTAAATCAGCAATAGTTAGTAATGTTAGGGCTTTCTGGTGTGTATTTTTTACACTATATATTGAAGCAAGTTTAAAGTTTTTTAGTGCTTCAATAGTATCGGTTTCTTTTAAGCATAATTCTCCAAGGGTGTAATATATTTGATCGTAGAATTCATGATTTTTCCCGTCACGCAGCATTTTCTTTAATTCATTTTTTATTAGTTTCCCATCATTGCTATTGGCATCAATACATTTAGCCATGTTAATACGTGCATTAAAAGCCATAACATATGGTGGATTTTGTTTTATTACTTGGTGGTATAATTTTCCAGCCTCGTTTAAATCACCATTTTTTTGTTTGGTTTGAGCAAGAATATAATTTAATCTATATCGTATTTTCTTTTTAGTTTTTTGGTTAATACCTTTTTCTAAATAGTCAATTGCTATTGGGTATTGTTGTTGTTGAATATAATATTCAGCATACAGTAATGGAAGGTTTCTTTTAGTAAATTTAGTGAGTGTTTTTTTATCAGATTTGCTACTTATCATATCAAGTATAGAAAGACTCTCTGAAAATTTATTTTGTTCATGTTGAGTTCTAACAAACCATAGTAAAGCTTCATATTTTAATGGGGTGTCATATTCTTTTGAAATAAAATCGAATGTTTCGCTTGCTTCGCGATACGTTTGTTTGGCAAAATAACTTTTACCAATAAGTAAATAGCTATCATCAATCCATTTACAATATTCTTTGTTGGTTTTTGAGTTTTTGGCAAATGAATGTTTTTGTATAACGATTGAAGCTTTTAATACAGCTTTGTCTAGTTGAGAACTAACAGCTTGTGCTTGCGTAGCGGTTGGTTTCTTATAGATGGATAAGAATTTGGAATAATCATCCTCGGCAACTTTATTTAATTCGTTCATAGCCTCTTTGTATGACTCTGTACCATTAAATAAGGCATTGTATTTTGATGTAATATTGTGGTAAGTGCGACGTGTAAACGTATTTTTAGTAGGAGCACATGCAGTGATAATAACTAGTGCAAATACAATAAGAATAGAATTAACGTGTTTATGTGAAGTAGTTTGTTTCAATTTGTTAAATTTATATAAAAACTCAATTTGTGCAAAAATATTTTATTTTATTCATATAATAAAGGTATTTCTGTATTTGAGTTATATAATTCAATATATTCAGAATGTTTTCGGATATTTGCACAATTAATTAAATTTTGATGCTGTCAAAAATAAAACAAAATTTATTTCATCGTATACATCATAAGTATCGCCTAGTTATCATGCAGGATGATACTTTTGAGGAAAAATTATCTTTTAAATTATCGAGGTATAATGTATTCGTTGTTTTAGGTTTTTCAATGATTATGTTAATTTTTGGAACAACATTTATTATTGCTTTTACACCATTGCGTGAATATATTCCTGGTTATGCTGATGTTAAAATGGATAAACAAATTAGGAGTTTAGCTAATACGGTTGATTCATTAGATATTATGATTAAACAGAAAAATGAATATTTGGCTAATCTTCAAATAATTTTGGGTGGTTCAATCAAATTAGATTCATTACCCGAAAAACCTGAAGAACTAAAAGATCTCATAAAAGAAGCGAATATTGCACCTTCTAAAGAGGATTCATTATTACGACTGGAAATGGAACAGTTGGATCAAATAAATTTATTGTCATCTGATGATAAAACGATGCAGCCTAATTCAATTGCGAGTTTCTTTTTCTTTACGCCAATAAGAGGATATATTGTTAATGGGTTTAATGCAAAAAAAGGACATTATGGTATTGATATAGTTGC
>JAYVIS010000169.1:0-5943 GCA_043769975.1 Bacteroidota bacterium | reverse complement strand
CAAGATTCGAATTTTTCATCTAAAAAAATCTCTTGTTCAGGCATTGTCATATTTTGAATAGATAAAACAAACTCACCAAATTGCTTATACTTTAACTTTTTCCCTTTTAGTCCTCCAAACTGATCAGCATAACCATCTGAAAATAAATACAATATATCGTTTGTATTACATTGTATTTTATGAGTTGTATATGGCAATGGATTATCGCAAATACCAATTGGTTGTTTATTTGCTATAATTTCTTTTAACTCATTATTTTGAATATACCATAAAGGGTTATTTGCACCAGCCCATAAAATTGTTTTAGTTTCAGAATTTTCCTGAGCCATAATGGTACAAAATGAAATATCCATACCATCATTTACAAGATTACTTTCACTTTTCGAAAAAGTTTCTACAACAATTTCCCTAACCTTATCTAAAATCTGCCCAGGTTCTGTTAAATCATATTCTTTAATAGCTCTGTTAAGTGCATTTGAACAAACCACACTCACCATCGCTCCCGGAACACCATGTCCAGTGCAATCTGCCGCTGCTATAAATTTATTACCATTAATTTCAGCAAACCAATAAAAATCACCACTAACAATATCCTTTGGTTTAAATAAGACAAATGCTTGAGGAAATAATTTATTCTTTAATTCTTTTGGTGGCAGCGTTGCATTTTGAATTCGTTTAGCGTAAGAAATACTATCAGTTATGTCTTTATTTTTTTCTTCAATAATTTTCTTTTGCTCGTTAATTTCATGAGTGCGTTCTTCCACTTGATTTTCCAAAACAACATTTTGATTTGCTAAAATTTGTTGCTTTTCTTTTTCCTGTTCTATGCTTTTTAAAGAAAGATCTTCTACTTCAATCAGTTTATTTTGAAGATTCTTATTTGTTTTTGCGAATTCTCTTGCCAAAAAAACACTCATAGATAATGGTATGCTAATCGTACAAAACATAATGGTAAAAATAACTAAGAACCCTAAAAAACCATTCTGAGCAAACAGCGCATCAGATTTACCATACGCTAATATAAAAGCAAACGCAATTAAAAAAACAATGGTTGTTATCACACCACTTCCAATAATCCAAGCTCCTTCTTTCTTTTTAATAATTGCAGCAATAATTATTCTAATTGGCTCAACTATTAAAATAATAAGATTAAGTAAGGCTATAATTTGAAAATTTAAATGAAAATAGTATCCAATTAATTCAATTATTTTTAAGGAAAACCAAACCCAAAATAGTTTTGGAATTTTATTATAAAATATAGTATATAACATTGCTAAAAGAGCAATTGGATAAATATATGAGTTTAAAATATTGAGTAAAAGGATTGTTCTTATCGAATCAGGATTATTAGCTGTAGTTTCAATAATTTGAAAAAGAAAATAAACTCCAAATGAAAGGGTAAACAGGCTGTAAAATAAATTTGACTTATTGGTTTTATAAAACAAATAGAAAAAGAAATGTAATATCCCAAGTGCGAAAAAAAAAGTAAAATAAAAAATAAAAGACGCTCTATAATTAAAATAATTGTCATTAAAAAAAGGGAATACAGCTTCAACATCAGAAATTCTCATCTCAAAGCCTGAGTTATTACTATAACCATTTTGAGCATCGCTTAGCCGTTTGTTATTATGATAACGAACAGCTATTAAATGCCGTTTTTGACTTTCAAAACAAATATTAATTGGCGAATTATGTGGATTAAAATTTATGTCATTTTGAATAGACTTAGAATCCATTTTTCCAAAAGACTTTATAAGTTTTCCGTCTAAATATATTTCGGAAGCCCCCATTTGATTAACAAGCATTACTAGTGGTTTATTTACAAGTAATGTATCAACTTCAATGTGAATCCTAAACCAACCGCAGTCCTTAAATGTATTTTCGCTAGTTGTTATTAGGCTAAGGTCAGAGTCAACAAATATCCATTTTTGATCATTCCAATCAGTCTTAGCCCAATCCATACTATCTCCTTGGTGAAATCTCCAATATTTATTTAATAATATTCCTGGAGGCTCTATTTGTCTTCCTTTATTAATCTGATCTTGAGACAGACTATTAATTTTAAAAACAGAATCACTTTGAGAAAATAGCAAATTGAATTTTACAAAAAGAAGTATAATTAACAGTAGCTTCATTAGTTAAATATAATAAAATGTTTTTGATGCGATTTAATAATTAAATCACATTATCTTAATCTCTTTCAAGTTGATTATTTCTATTTTTGATGCATAAAAAATTATGATTCTAAAAAACTAAAAACGTTTAGATTTATTAAAAATCGTGAAATCATTAAATTAATTAGTAAAAGGGTAATCTTACCTATTAAAAATCTCATTGTTTATTCATAAATTCACTATTATTGTAATGCTACACTTAAGCAAAAAAATATGAAAACATCCACTAAAAATATAAAAGCTTATTTAATAATATGCTTTTTGGCAATTTCCTCTTTTACATTTGGTCACTCTGTTTAAGTTGCATATTGCGTAAACTGTAACGGAGATTTACGTGTTTATGTTGAACACTGGCATGCCTCCGAACCTATAACTTCAACAACAATGAATTTAAACTTAACGGTTGGTGGCGTTGTAACTTCAATTTCTGGTGTTCCTTCGGGAGGATTGTATGGAGTTCCATTTAGTGCTTTACCTGGATGTGCAACACCTGCTACGGTTTTTGGATCTTGTCCAGGAAGTGCAAATACTTATAATGATTGGATTTATTACGATTTTTTTGGAGTACCTGCAGGTGTTCCTATCACAATTACAGTTATTTCTGGAAGTACCGCTTTTACAATGGATGGTTGCGGTATGTATCCAGCAACTACTGCTCCGTTTACTATTCCTACAAGTGTTGCTCCAGCATTCGTTAGTCAAACAGTTTGTGGTGGTTCAAATTTTTTAGCTACACTTTTTAGTGATCCTACAAAAACAACATGGACAAACAGTAATCCTGCAATTGGTTTAGCTGCTAGCGGATCAGGTAATATTGGAAGTTTTACAGCAAATACAACAACAGTTACTCAAACAGCAGTTATTACTGTTTCAACTCAATGTTATGTAACTAATTTCACACTTACTGTGAATCCTGCTCCAAATCCTAATTTTACATTTCCAGCTCCAGTTGGAGGTAAATTTTGTAAAGGAACTACAATCCCATTTTCATTAGTTAATTCATTTAACATTGCAACAACTAATTGGTCGTTTGGCGATGGGGGAACATCCTCCTTACCTGGTCCTAGTCACACATACACAGCAAATGGAACCTATACAGTTCAATTAAACATTACTCCTTCAGTGGGAACTTGTACAGCGATGAGTACTCAAACCATTTCCATTTATACTCCAACAGCTAATTTCAGCGTTGCAAATTCTTGTCTCAATACGTCGTCTACATTTACAAATTCGAGTACATCACCCGCTATATTTGCTGCACAAATTTATAATTATGGAGATGGTACGCCTAATGGTGCATCGGCAGCCCATACATATAGCGCTGCAGGAACATACACAGTAAAATTGGTCGTTATGGATGCTAATTTGTGTAAGGATTCCATTAATAAAGTAATCGTCATTTCTCCAAATCCAATCATTGCTTTTTCAACCAACAGTGTTTGTTTAGGCTCTACTACGTCTTTCACAAACACAACAACAGTTGCATTGCCTAGTACAATTGCAACGTGGGCATGGGATTATGACAATAATGGAACAGTAGATAACTCTACACAAAATCCTACTAATTTATTTGCTACTTCAGGCACATTTAGCGTTGAGTTAAAAGCAATTACAAATAATGGCTGTAAAGACAGTTTAATTGTACCAGTTATTGTACATGCCTTACCAACCGCCACTTTTACTCCAATAAATGCCTGTGAAGGAGCAACCATCGCATTAAATAATACCTCTAGCATACCAGCACCAGATAACATTAGTTTATACTCTTGGAGTTTTGGACCTGGTGCATTACCATTATCAACAAGTAGTGTTGTAAATCCAATTGGATTAAATTACTTATCAAGTGGTGTAAAAACAATTACGCTTACCATTACAGCAAACACGACTTGTACCGCTACAATAACAAAAACAGTTACAGTATATCCTACTCCTGTTTCAAGTTTTAGTGCCACATCAGTTTGTCAAGCAACAGCTACAGCATTTACCGATTTATCAACTACTGGAACTGGAACCATTAATGCATGGAGTTGGGATTATACAAATGATGGTGCGCCAGATAATACAACGCAAAATCCAAGCTTTACATTTCCAAGTTCAGGAACATTCACTACAGCGCTTACTGTAACATCAAGTAATTTATGTGTAAATACAACCACGATGTTAGTAAATGTTTGGGGACATACTATTCCAAATTTCTCTCCTGATAACGTTTGTTATGGAGCAGCAACCACATTTACAAATTTCACAAATATTACTACAAATCCTAATGTTGGTTCTGCACCATCCTATATTTGGAACTTTGCTGATGGTTCTGCTACAGTTACTGCTACAAATCCTTCTCATACTTATACCTTAGGAACAAACATCAATGCAATTTATAACGTTACTCTAACATCTACATCAAGTCATGGATGTGTTGATGTGATTTCTAAAAACGTAAATGTATATTCTATTCCTACAGCATCATTTACATCTGACTCGGTATGTTTTGGATCTCCAACTCACTTATTAGATGCAAGTAACGGAAATGGAAACACTGTGAATGGATATTCTTGGGATTTTTCAAGTAATGGAACAATAGATGTAACAGGCCTTTCAAATCCTAACTTTACGTTCCCTTCAGCTGGTAGTAATTTAGTAACATACACTGCCAGTTCAACACCTACTCTTGGTCTTACTTGTTATAATGTAACAAATACCATTACGGTTTGGGTAAATCCTTTGCCAAATGCAAATTTCACATTTGTAAATAAATGTATTAATGCCCAACCAAATACGTTTGATGCTAGTTCTTCAACTATTTCGGTAGGTACAAATACAGCTTACGCTTGGTCATATGCAGATGCAGGAACAGGAACGGGAGTAACACCAACACATAATTATGCTTTAGCTGGAACTTATAATGTAACATTAACAGTAACTTCAGATAAGGGCTGTCAAAGTAAAATTGTTAAGCCTGTTGATGTTTACCAAAAACCAATCATGAGTATTTCAAATTCTAATGCTTGTTTAACTAAGGTTATGACATTTACCGCTAACACTTTACCAGGAAGTGGAACAGTCAGTAATTGGTTTTGGGATGTAAATAACACAATAAACAGTATTGAAATAAGTGGACAATCAAACAGTTTTATTTTCCCTGCATCAGGAAATCAAACGCTTACTTTAGTTTCGGAAACAACAAATGGTTGTAGAGATACACTTAAGAAAATTGTTTATATCGATTATGTGCCTGCTCCATTATTCTCCGTAGATAAACCAGCAGGCTGCCCTACACATTGTGTTAAATTTACCGACAATACATTACCAGTAACTGGCCCAGGAGTTAATACAGATTGGAAATGGGTATTTGGAGATGGAACAGAATTACATTCTGGCTCAGGAATTTCACAAGCTCACTGTTACGAAAACTCTACCTCAAATCAACTAAATTTATTTGATATTAAATTAGTTGTTACAACGGATAGAGGTTGTACGGATTCATTACAAAAAAATGGATTTATTACAGTTTACCCTACTCCAATTGCAAATTTTACGGTAAATCCAAATCCGGGTAGCGTTGTTACGCCATTAGAAACCTTTACAAATGAAAGCAAAGATTATACAAAATGGTGGTGGAATTTTGGTGATGGTCCCTTTGTTGATTCAACAAATGTTAACCCTACTCATTATTATAATAGTGAAGACGCAAATACCTATAGTTCCATTTTAATGGTTCAAAATCAATATGGTTGCAGAGATACGGCCTATGTAAAAGTTGAAATACAAC
>JAYVIS010000168.1:0-3272 GCA_043769975.1 Bacteroidota bacterium | reverse complement strand
TTAAAACAAGACCTTAAAGGGTTAGGATTTAAAAATGATATTGTAAAAGTTAAGAACGGATACGGACGTAACTTTTTAATTCCTCAACGCATTGCAGTTTTAGCTACTGAAAGTAACAAAAAAATGCAAGCTGAAGAAATTAAACAAAGCTCATTTAAAGAACAAAAATTAAGAACAGCTGCTACAGAACTTGCTGCTAAACTTGCTGATGTAACAGTTAAAGTTGGAGCTAAGGCTGGAGAATCTGGAAAAATATTTGGTTCTGTTACTAATATACAATTAGCTGAAGCTTTGAAAAAAGCTGGTTACGATGTAGAACGTAAAAACATTGAAATGAACGAAGATGCTATCAAAGCATTAGGCACATATGCTGCTAAAGTTCGTTTATTTAAAGAAATATCAGCTACAATTAACTTTGAAGTTATCGCTGAATAATTTTTTAATTACACTTTAAAAAAACCTATCATTTACATGATAGGTTTTTTTTATGCTTCAGAAAAAAAACATAACTTTAAAAAAAATTATTATGGAAAATCAAGAGCCCGAAAATCAATTAAACATCGAACTTTCTGAAGAAATTGCAGAAGGAATATATTCAAACCTAGCTATTATAACTCATTCTCCAACTGAATTTGTTGTTGACTTTATCAGAGTAATGCCAGGTGTACCAAAAGCAAAAGTAAAATCACGCATTGTACTCACGCCGCAACACGCTAAGCGATTAATGAAGGCATTAGCAGATAACGTGCAACGCTTTGAGCAAATGCATGGGAAAATAAAAGATAGTGAAATGAATGCACTTCCTTTAAATTTTGGTGGGCCAACAGCTCAAGCATAAATAAACATATTTTCAAAACTATTACACGCCTGTTTTGTTAAAGCAGTAAACAGTTATTTATGAAACCAACTACAGCCATTTTATTACTTAATTTAGGAACGCCAGATAGTCCAAAAAAGAGTGATGTACGAAGTTATTTAACTCAGTTTTTAAATGACCCTCGCGTAATAGATATTCCTTGGCTAGCACGCACATTACTAGTTAATGGAATCATTGTTCCATTTCGTTCTGGCAATTCATCCAAATTATACAAAGCCATTTGGGACGAGAAAACGGGATCACCTTTATTACTTCATAGTCAGAATCTTGCCGATAAATTGCAATTAGCAGTTGGATCAACATACAAAGTTGAATTAGCCATGCGTTACAAAAATCCAAGCATGAAAAGTGTTTTGGCGCGAATGAAAAAAGAAGGTTACCATAAAATCATTATCTTTCCTTTATTTCCTCAATACGCCTCAAGCAGTACAGGCAGCGCATTACAACTTGCAATGGAAATTATTAGTAAATGGTGGGTTATACCTGAACTAAAAATTATTTCACAATATTACACAAACACAAGTTATATTAATTGTATTGTAAACAGAGCTAAGCAACATAATTTAAACAACTACGACCATATTCTTTTTAGTTACCACGGTTTACCTGAACGCCAAGTTGATAAAGTTTATGAAGATGGTTATTTATGCAAAGACCATGATTGCGAAACAGAAAATAACGACACTAATTACTTTTGTTATAAATCAGCTTGTTACCAAACAACTGAAATGATTGTGAAACAATTAAATATCCCAAAAGAAAAATACACATTAGCTTTTCAAAGTAGATTAGATAATAAATGGCTAACTCCTTATAGCGATAAAGTAATTGAAGAATTAGGAAAAAAAGGAATGAAAAACATTTTAGTCTTTTCTCCAGCCTTTACAGCTGATTGCTTAGAAACTATTTATGAAATTGGAACTGAATACCAGGAAATTTTTCATAAAAATGGGGGAAATAAAGTACAATTGGTTGAAAGTTTAAATAGCGGTGACGATTGGGTAAATACCGTAAAAGAAATTACACTTAGTTAGTTTTTTTTGAATACTATACTTTCTATTTTTTCGTTTTAGTAAAATTAAACTACCTTAGAAATAGATTTGAAACACCTTATTTTTTATATTTTATGTTTTATGTTATCTAACGCAAGCGTTGGGCAAATGAAATATAAACTCAACATTATAAATACAGACAGTGAAACTATATTTAAAAAAATAAGCTATAAAAAAGAATTTCAATCTATTAGTCTTTTAAATAAAGAACTAAACACTATTTATTTATCCTTACTGAATGAAGGTTTTATTACAGCAAGTATAGATAGTTTAACACATGATTCTTTAAACTATACAGCGTTTCTTGTTTGTGGCAAAAAATACACCTGGGTCAATTTATCCTACAATAAAAACCAACAGGAAGTCATCACAAAATTAGGATACAACGAACATTTTTTTAGCAAACGCCCCTTTAAATACAGTGAATTAGGGCGGTTAATGGAAAAAATTATTGTGTATTACGAAAACAATGGTTACCCGTTTGCCTTAGCAAAACTTGATAGCATCGAATTTGTAAACGAAAAAATAAAAGCAAATTTAAAAATAGAGAAAAATATTTTTATAAAACTTGATAGCCTAGTAATAGAAGGAAATGGCGTTGTGAATCAGAAATTTTTAAACAGATACTTATCCATTAAAAATGGAATGCCTTACAATGAAGCCATCTTTAAATCAGTTTCATCAAAAATAAAACAACTTCCTTTTTTAACTGAAACAAAGCCTGCCCTATTACGATTAACAAACAAACAGAATAAATTATATTTATTTCTAGATAAAAAAAACGCATCCCAATTTGATGGGATCGTTGGTATTTTGCCAAATGAAAAAGGTCAAACGATTATTACAGGCGATGTGAAAATAAAATTGGTGAACTCTATCTTAAGAAATGGAGAAACCTTTGATATTAATTGGCGAAGATTACAATCACAAACACAAGACTTAAAAGCAAAAGTAATTTATCCCTATTTATTTGGATTACCAGTTGGCGTTGATTATAGCATAAAACTCTATAAAAAAGACAGCACATTTATTGATGTCAATAACATGCTTGGTTTTAATTATTATTACAGCGGTCTAAATCATGTGAAAGCATTTTACAAACAAAGAAATGCAAATTTAATTTCAACAAGTGGCTTATCAACGATAACCATTTTGCCAGAATATGCCGACATCACAACAAAAAGCTACGGCTTAGGCTTTGTATATGAAAAACTAGATTACAAATTCAATCCAAAAACAGGAATAAGTTTTAATATTCAGGGATCCATTGGAAACCGGCAAATAAAGAAAAACCCAAAAATAAATGATATTGCTTATTCAACTGTATTATTAAAATCATCTCA
>JAYVIS010000167.1:0-4258 GCA_043769975.1 Bacteroidota bacterium | reverse complement strand
CGCCGAAATTAATGGAAGTACTAATATTGCTTGAAAAACCAAATATCCTAACATAGCAGCAGCGATGCCTAATAAATAAAACAAGACATCATTTTTACCTGTTACATAACCCTTTATTAAAAAGAGGTTATTAAACGGGAATGGATTTTTCGCTTCTATTTCTGGAGATTGTTGATCGTTCATGTTACACAAAAATATTGAATTAATTGAATTTTTATGTAATACTACATAAATGGTATTTTACCATTATTAGCGATAAAATTGTGTGTTTCAGGATTTATAAAGTATGTTTTTCAGCTATTTTTTCGCAAGCTGCATAAACCAAATTAAATACATCTTCAAAACCTTCGTCGCCACCAAAATAAGGGTCAGGTACTTCCATTTGTTTGTTTGGGTGTAGAGAATTTAAAAATAATTCAACTTTTTGCGAATGATTATCATTTTTTGATAGAGCTAAAACATTAGTCATATTGCTACTATCCATTACATAAATTGTATCGAATTCATCAAAATCCTTTTCCGAAAATTGTCTGGCTCTTAATGCCGTTAAATTTACATCATGATTTTTTGCATTAGTAATAGTTCTTGCATCTGGTGCTTCACCAACGTGAAATTTGGCAGTGCCTGCAGAATCAACCTGTAAGTTGAGATTTTTTTCTGCTATTAATTTTAACATAATGCCTTCAGCTAATGGTGAACGACAGATGTTTCCTAAACAAACAAATAGTATTTTCTGCATGGTATAAATTTATGCTGGTACAAAATCGCTTTGTTCAGCGTAAAATGCAGCTTTAGTTAAAAGATTTAAAATAATTTCTTGAGTTAAAGAATTTGCCTCACTGGTGTATTTTACAAATACTGAATCTTCCATAATAGCATAGGCCATTGAACTCATTCCGTAATTGCGATTTAATAAATGTAAGTAAAATGCTTCTCTGTTATCATCTGGTATTGCACAAATTGGAGATACAATTTGAAACAAAAACTGTTTTTCCTGTTCCCAAACATCAATCATAATGTCAAACTTTCCTTTCTTTAAATTCCATTGTCCAGCTTGCGGTGCGCGTGTTAATTCTGCAGGTATGCCTAATGCTGATATTGCTTCTTCTACTATTTTATAATAATTTTCTATCATATTTAATTTGCTGATTCGTTTATTTTTTCCGTTAAAAGTACGGCCATATTGTTAGTGTAAAATTTATTTTTAAATTGCCCAACCCATTGTATTCCACTTATTGCATTAGTTAAAAATACTTCGTCTGCATCAGTTAATGTATGAACTGTTAAACTTTTTTCAAAAGTTAAAATTCTGTTTAATCCTGCTAATGCTAATATATTTTTACGCATAATGCCATCAATACAACCATCGGCAATTGGTGAAGTGTATAATGAACCGTTTTTTACAACAAAAATATTAGCGTTAATACTTTCAATAATATGCCCATTTTCATTTATCAGCAAGCAATCATCCAGTTTTAGTGAATTTTTTGTAAGCCCAGCCATTACATATAATAGGGCACTCCCGGTTTTGATATTTGAAATTTTAGAAATCGGTTTTTTAATTTCAGCATACAAATCAACCCAAAGTCCTTTTTTGTTAAGCATGTAGCCAACTTTATCAATTTTTTCTATTTCAATTAAAAATGAAATATCATTGGTTTCAGGTGTGTAAAAGCCACCATCATTTCTGTAAACTGTTAAACGAATGCGGGCATCCGAATCAATGTTATTCTCTTTAATTAAAAGTTGGATTAGATGCTCTATAATTGCTGTATTAAATTCGGAAGGAATATTCATTCGCAAGGTGGTCATTGCTAATTTAATGCGCTGAATATGATTTGATAAGAGCATTATTTTTCCATTTATTAATCGGATACTTTCAAATACTGAATCCCCATATCTAAATGCTCTATTAGTAAAACTAATAGCAGGTTCATATAAGCTAATTAAATGACCATTATATATACATTTTGTGTCCAACATCAGGCTTAAATGTAAGGAATTTTAGAGTACTAAAATTAACTGTTGAAAATTGTTGAAAAGATAAATGCTAGGGCTATTTTATGTATCTTAAATAGTGCAATATTTATGGCAAACAAAATAGTATAATATGAGTGATATTCAACATTTTTTTGCGCCAATTGACCTAATTGAAAATGCATATGCTGAAAATAAATTAGGAAGTGTTATTGTAAGTTATACAAATGACACAAATTTTCCTGATATTGAAGGCATTGATATGGCCATTATTGGCGTTTGCGAAAGCAGAAATTCATCCAACAACGAAGGTTGTGAATTAGCTCCTGATTCTGTTAGAAATTACTTATACAATTTGTATCAGGGAAGTTTTAGAGCTCGCATCATAGATTTAGGAAATATTCAGAAAGGTCATGAAGTTGAGGATACTTATTATGCACTTAAAACAACTGTTGAATATTTAGTTAGAAATAATGTAATTCCTATCATTATAGGTGGAAGTCAGGATTTAACGTATGCTCAATTTTTAGGATATGAAAAATTAGAACAAACGATTAATGTTGTAACTGTAGATTCTACTTTTGATATTGGTAATCCTGATGAAAGTATTACCAATGTTGGGTATTTGGGTAAAATTATTTTACATCAACCTAACTTTTTGTTTAATTACAGCAACGTTGGGTATCAAACCTATTTAGTTGATCCAACTTCATTAAACATGATGAATCGTTTATATTTTGACACGTATCGCTTAGGGCAAGTTCGTGATATGATTGAAGAGTCTGAACCAATTATTAGACATGCTGATATGCTAAGCTTCGATATTACATCAATTAAACATAGTGATGCTCCTGCAAACCCTCATGCATCTCCAAATGGATTTTATGCCGAAGAAGCTTGTCAAATGATGCGTTATGCTGGAATGAATGATAAATTAACATCAGTTGGTATCTATGAAATAAATCCTGAATTTGATGTTCAAGGAAAAACAGCAAGTTTAGCAGCTCAAATGATTTGGTGCTTTGCAGATGGTTTCTATAACAGAAAAAATGATTTCCCTTCACGTACCAGTAACGATTATGTAAAGTTTCATGTGGTGTTACAAGATGAAAAATACACGATTAATTTCTTTAAAAGTAAAAAAAGTGATCGCTGGTGGATGGAAGTTCCTTACCCACCAACAACTGGATTGAAATTTGAGAGACATACATTATTGCCCTGCTCTTATAAAGATTATGAGTTAGCTGTAAATAATGAAGTGCCTGATAGATGGTGGCAAACCTATCAAAAATTAGCTTAGTTCAAATTATTTTTAACTTTCATGAATGTGATTTCAAAATTTGCACCGTTATCGTTGTAAATTTTCAAATCTGCGTTTAGTTGTTCTGTTAGTATTGAAACTATATCTAAACCAAAAGAATCAATTTTTTTTATGTCAAAATTTGTAGGTAGTCCTTTGCCATTATCTGAAATTTTTAATTTATAATTGTTACCTGAAAGTTGATTTAATTCAATATTAATAAGGCCAGCATCATCTTTAAAAGCATGTTTGTATGAATTTGAAAGCAATTCAGTTGTAATTAAGCCTAATGGAATTGCAGTGTCAATATCCAATTCTAAATCAATTAAATTTAAATCGATTTTAATATTTCTTTTTGATAATGAAAAACTTGATGTAATCTGAGTTACTAATTCTGATAAATATTCATTAAACATCAAACTAGTCATTTGGTTGTTTCTGTACAATAACTGATGGATGAGTGACATCGAATTTATTCGTTCTTGGGCTTCACTAAGCGCGTTTTGTATTTCAATATTATTTATTTTCCCTGCTTGTAATTTTAGTAAGCTAGAAATAATTTGTAAATTATTTTTGACACGATGATGGACTTCTTTGACTAAAAAATCTTTTTCTTTAAGCGAATTTGTAATGATTTCATTTCGAGTTTCAATTCGTTTGTTTTTTATTTCTAACAATTGTTTTTGATGTTTAGTCTTACTTAATTGAATTAAAATAAAAATTATGATACCTAAAAGAAATATACCTGATAATACTAATGTGTTTTTGATTTTTTTTTGAGAACTGACTTCATTATTTTTTTCATTTATTTTTTTTTGATTTTCAATTATCAGAACTTCATTTTCAATAACTTGGTTGGCTATTTGTGCCGTCATTAGTTCTTTTAAATTATTTTTTGAGTCTATGCTGTCTTTTAAAACAATATATCGTTTAAAATATACGTTTGACAATCGGTCATTACCAATTTTTGAATAGTATATT
>JAYVIS010000166.1:0-4263 GCA_043769975.1 Bacteroidota bacterium | reverse complement strand
TGTCACCCAAGCACATTCCCTCTATTATTTTGTGATTTTACAACAGGGAAGCCAAGAGCTACTAGTTGCCCATAATCTATTTTCTGACAAAATTTAAGTTAAAAGCCCTTTTAAATGACAATTTAAAAGGGCTTTTATTTTTTTTATGGCATTATGGCATAAAATATCATGATTACAGCTATGGCACAAACATTGACTATTAGCTTGTATTAAAAATAAATATTAAACTTAAAAAAACATAAATAAAATGGGAAAAATTATAGGAATAGATTTAGGAACAACTAATAGCTGCGTATCAGTTATGGAAGGTAATGAGCCTGTTGTTATTGCAAATAACGAAGGAAAACGTACAACACCATCAGTTGTAGCATTTGTAGAAGGTGGCGAACGTAAAGTTGGAGATCCAGCAAAACGTCAAGCAATTACTAATCCTACAAAAACAATTTCTTCAATTAAGCGTTTTATGGGTTCTTCATTTGATGAAGCTCAAAAAGAAATACCTCGTATGACTTATAAAGTTGTTAAAGGTGATAATAACACGCCACGTGTTGTTATTGATGACAGAAACTACACAGCTCAAGAAATTTCAGCTATCATTTTACAAAAAATGAAAAAAACAGCTGAAGATTATTTAGGAACTACTGTTGATGAAGCAGTTATTACAGTTCCTGCATATTTTAACGATGCTCAACGTCAAGCTACTAAAGAAGCAGGTGAAATTGCTGGTTTAAAAGTAAAACGTATTATTAATGAACCAACTGCTGCTGCCCTTGCTTATGGTATGGACAAAAAAGGAAAAGACATGAAAATTGTTGTTTTCGATTGCGGTGGTGGAACACATGACGTTTCTGTATTAGAATTAGGAGACGGTGTATTTGAAGTAAAATCAACTGATGGAGATACTCACTTAGGTGGAGATGATTTTGATCATTTAATTATTGATTGGTTAGCTGACGAATTTAAAAAAGACGAAGGTATTGATTTACGTTTAGATCCAATGGCTTTACAACGTTTGAAAGAAGCTGCTGAAAAAGCTAAAATCGAATTATCAAGTACTACAACTTCAGAAATTAACTTGCCTTATATTATGCCTGTTAACGGAATTCCTAAACATTTAGTGAAATCTTTAACACGTGCTAAATTTGAGCAAATGGCAGATAGTTTAATTCAACGTACTATCGAACCTTGTAAAACAGCATTAAAAAATGCAGGTTTATCAACTGGTGACATTGACGAAATTATTTTAGTTGGTGGTTCTACTCGTATTCCAGCAATACAAACAGCAGTAGAAAAGTTTTTTGGTAAAGCGCCAAGCAAAGGTGTTAATCCTGATGAAGTTGTTGCTATTGGTGCAGCTATTCAAGGCGGTGTTTTAACTGGAGAAGTAAAAGACGTTTTATTATTAGATGTAACTCCTTTATCATTAGGTATTGAAACTTTTGGTGGTGTGTTTACAAAATTAATTGAATCGAATACAACTATTCCTTCTAAAAAATCAGAAACATTTAGTACAGCAAGCGATAACCAACCAAGTGTACAATTACATGTATTGCAAGGTGAGCGTCCAATGGCTAAAGATAACCGCACAATTGGTCAATTTAACTTAGATGGTATTATGCCAGCTCCAAGAGGTGTTCCTCAAGTTGAAGTAACGTTTGATATTGATGCTAATGGTATTTTATCTGTATCTGCTAAAGATAAAGCAACTGGTAAAGTTCAAAACATTCGTATTGAAGCTTCTTCTGGATTAAGCAAAGAAGAAATTGAAAAAATGAAACGTGAAGCAGAATTAAACGCTGATGCTGATAAAAAAGCAAAAGAAGAAGCTGAAAAAATTAATGCAGCTGACGGTTTAATTTTCACTTCAGAAAAACAAATTAAAGATTACGGCGATAAAATTCCTGCTGAGAAAAAAGCAACAATTGAAAGCGCTTTAGCAACTCTTAAAACAGCTTACGAATCAAGAGACTTAGGTGCAATTGATTCAGCTACAACTTCATTAAACGCAGCATGGGAAGCAGCTTCTCAAGAAATGCACGCAGCAATGAATGACCAAGGTGGTGCTAATGCTCAACCAGGCGCTGAAAATGCAAATGCAGATTCTGCTAAAGGTAAAACGTAACTGATGTTGATTACGAAGAAGTAAAATAATTTACACAAACTATCATTAAAAATCCCCTTCAACTAAAATTGAAGGGGATTTTTTTTATATTTGATTTTATAAGTAAACGTTTTTAATCGTTTTAAATTATTAAAAAATGAATATGTGGCGCTTAGCGACATGTTACCAGAAAGTGGCGGTTAGACCGTATAGAGAAAATAACATATGAAATATTTAGTTCTACTTTTGACAATTATTACTTTGACCGTTTACTGTACAAACAGACAAATAGAAGGTAATAAAGCGACTTGCATTATTAATAAACCGAATGAGCGGACTAGCATAATTGGCGAATGGTCAATATGTTCAACCATAAGTAGTGATCGTATAAGTATATTATATAATGCATGTACTAAAGTAAATTTCAATATTGACAACACAGCAATTGTGACTATACCATCGGGTGACAAAGAAATTCTACAATGGAGACAAAACAATAATAAACTAACATTAACAAATATAAAATCAAAGAACAAAACCCAAACTTACTTTGACGATAGTGAATACGAAATGGTTTTTACATCAAAAAAAGACTATACTGAATTAAAACTTATTCAAAGTAAAATTAATTATACCTATGTCTTAGGTGGAAGTTGAGAATAAACCATGTGTCGCCACCATCTGGTAACAGCCCTAACTCGTCCTCGTTTGCAACGAGGATGTCTTAGATGTGTGTTTGTAACGCACAAATTAATTAAAAATATTTTTATAGTAATCGTATTAATTATTTAGCGACTCACTGTAATTTCAATGTTTTAGTTGAGCGTTAAAAACGCTCTGTTACAACGTCCTCGTTGCAAACGAGGACGAGCAAGGATAACAAAGTCCATAAAAAAACCCGATTAAATAATTAATCGGGTTTTTTAATATTTGAAAGTTAAAATTATTTAACTGTTTTCTTTTGGATTTTCTCACGGATACGAGCTGCTTTACCAGTACGCTCACGGATATAAAATATTTTAGCTCTACGAACAATACCCATTTTATTTACCTCAATTTTATCAATAAAAGGAGATGCTACTGGAAAAATACGCTCAACACCAATACCGTTAGATATTTTACGAACTGTAAATGACGCTGTAGCAGCTTCGTTTTTACGTTGAATAACTACTCCAGAAAACTGCTGAATACGCTCTTTTTCACCCTCTTTAATTTTGTAGTGAATAGTAACTGTATCACCTGCTTTAAAAGATGGATGTGCAACTTCTGTTTTTAATTGCTTTTTTACGTAGTCTAATAATAAACTCATGGTTTCTTAATTTTAAAATTTATCATTTCTGGCATTCATTGCACCATGCAATCAGAGGCTAAAAAGTGGAGGGCAAATATAGTATTTAATCTTTTAATTTCAAATTATATTGTTAATTCTTTTTTTAAAGTAAAAGGTTGCTAAAATTTAGCAACCTTTTATCAATTAAATATTATAGGCAATTAATTACTCAGCAGTTTCTGGCTTAGGCATTGTTGCTTTACGAGATAATTTAGCTTTTCCGTTTTTAGGATCTGTACCAATGTATTTTACACTAATTACTTGTCCTTCTTTAATAACTCCTTCTAAAGAATCTAAACGTTTCCAATCTACTTCACTAATGTGCAATAAACCTTCTTTACCTGGCATAAATTCAACAAACGCACCGTAAGGCATAATTGATTTTACAGTTGCTTCATAAATTTCGCCAACTTCTGGTATTGCAACGATTGATTTAATACGAGCTACAGCAGCTTTTAAGTCTTCTAACTTTTCAGCAAAAATTTCAACACGTCCAGCATTATCAACTTCAGTAATTGAAATGGTAGCACCAGTTTTCTTTTGAATATCTTGAATTACTTTTCCTCCAGGTCCGATGATAGCACCAATAAATTCTTGAGGTATGATGATTACTTCAAAACGAGGAACGTTTTCGTTGTATTCTGCACGAGGTTCAGTAATTGTTTTCATGATTTCACCCATGATGTGTAAACGACCTTCACGAGCTTGAGATAATGCTTTTTCCATTACTTCGTATGGTAAACCATTTACTTTTAAATCCATTTGAACGGCAGTAATACCATCTTTAGTTCCACAGATTTTAAAATCCATATCACCTAAATGATCTTCATCT
>JAYVIS010000165.1:0-30257 GCA_043769975.1 Bacteroidota bacterium | reverse complement strand
TTGCTAAGAAAATTTTCACTTACTTTTTCCTCGAGATTAATTGCTAATTGACGTTCTAACAATTCTATCCTATCTTCTAATTCTTTGTATGTCTGTTTACCTTTCATATCAAATTCTCGATTTGTCTTTTATTAAAATTGGAGCTAACTACCTTATATGGATGATTTTTTCATCCTTATCTACGCCTAAGTATGTGTATAAGGATGTTTTTTTCAATCCAAGTAGCTAATTAAATGTACTCATATTATTACAAACTATCTAATGCCGACACAAATTTTAAAATGTTGAAAAATGAATATCTAAATTATTCACTCAGCAAAATTAATTTTATTTTTAGGTATGTTCTCGTAAATAAACTTTCGTTAAGGAAAATACTTATTCATTAACATGTAATCTATATTCCCAGTTTGGGAATGACAATTAATGCAAGCCGCTCCTTTATTAGCAGCACTTTCTGCCACATTTCCATCCGAATCTATATAACCCCAAACCCAACCATTTTTATCAGCATATGCATCATTTTTATCTTTTAATAAAATGGCATAACGTCCAATAGTTGTGTTATTTGTATATAATTCTTTCACAATAATAGAACCTTCATCAAAAACTGAACCCGCAATAATATTACCACTCGCATCTAATTTATTAGCTGCTATGGCATTATATCGCGTTCTTAAAAATGGTTGAGGATGTCCACTACTGGCGCTTCTATCTAATAACGCATCTGAGTTTTTAAACCACACATAACCGCTTTGCTCTTTCGAAATATCGCGTAATTTTTTATCCGTTGCATTTATAAATTTATCGTATTTACAAGTCCACGCAAATACAGCGCATACTAAAATTGCTAAGCTTCCAATTAATTTATTTTTTTTCATTTATAAATTATTTACCTGCAGCAGCGTTACTTTTTGCTTTTGCATCTTCTAAAATTTTATTACAACGTGCATCCGAATCGTCTAATATTTTTTGCGCTTTTTTGTCGGCCTCTTTTTTAGCAACTTCCGCCGCTTTTTTGGCTGCTATTTTTGCAATAGGATTACTTGCTTGTGCAACTAAAGCATCTGCTTGTGCATAGCCTTCAGTTTTTGCCTTATCAACAGCAACTTGTGTTTCAGCTTTTATTTTTTCAACTTGTGCTTGTGCATCTGCAAGAATTTTTTGAGCTTCTTCGTTTGCTTTATCTTTCACAACTGCTACAACTTGTTCTTTCACCGCTTCAACTGGTGTTTTTCCATCACTCTTCATTCCTGTTTTTACAGTTGGTTTCATAACGGTTCCGCCAAAGCCAACATTCACATTTACTGTTTTTGGCATACTTACATTTGAGCCAGCCGCTGCGTTTGCTTGGCCTAATAAACCACTTACCATTGATGTGGCTGCACTACCAAACATTTCTGTTGGCACAACCATTTTCCAATTGTAATCAATCGTTTGATCAAATCCAGTTGAACCAGTAATGTCAGCCGTAATTTTATCAATTTTAACTTTCACCGGTTTTGTCAACATCACTCTTCCATCTTTAAATTCGTATTCGGCAACAACATTTTCAATATCTAAATTTTTTAATTTGTCAATTTTTAATGCTTCTCCCAATTTCTCGAATGGAGGAAAACCACCCACAGAAACTTTAGCTGTTTTAAATACACCATTACCATGCAACGAAGTCATAATTGGCGACATTTTTGTATCTAAATCTGCTGTAAAGTTTTCTAAGGTAGCCGTGAAAATTCCTTTTGAATACTGTGCAATTGGTGCAATTTTTTGCATGGTATTAAACGTTGTAAATGTTTTTTGAATATCAAAATTCTCAGCTTTTAAATTATAACTCACTGTTGGTTTTTTAGGATTAGTTGTTTCATAATATCCATTCATTACTAAACCGCCACCTAATAAATTCATTTTTAAATTGGTCATATCTACTTTGCGTTTTTTAACTTGGATATTTCCAACCATGTTTTCTAAAACCAAATTATCATATAGTACTTTACCAAGATTAGCGTTTAAATCAAAATCAAGATTCGCTGGTACTTCCACAACATTCATTGCTGCTGTATCAGCTGCAACTGGAGCTGCTGCAACGGTTGATGTGGATGAAGAAGACATTAATTCTGTAATGTCTAATAAATTGGAATTTAAATTAAAGGTACCAGCTATTAAAGAATCTTTGAAAATGTATTGTAAAAAGTTATCGATTTTACCATTGGCTTTAATATCAGATTTACCAAGCATCGCATCAAAAGCAGCTAACTCAACAAACTGATTTGTGAAATTTAATTTCATAACATTTAATAAAACCTCGTATGGTAAAGTAGAAGTTTTGTAATTCATTTTATTAATTTCTAAACTACCGCTCATTGCAAATTTATCGTATTCTTTTTTGTCAAGGCTACTCATTTTACCTGCAGCTTTAATATCAGCTTTTACAATTCCACTCATATTGTCTCCTTTTTCTAAAGGCACAAAATCTTTCACTGAATTTAAATCAATGATTGCTTTTATTTGTGCAGATAAATCTGGATCAGAAATTGGCGTCTTTACGTGAGCCCACATATCAATTGGATTTCCCGCCATGTTCAAATGAAATTTATTTACATCAACAGTTGTTGCATCTAAATAATTTTTCTTGTTTTCAACATGCACATCAATATTAATATCATTAACTGATTTTGGTAATGAAGGATATTTAAACATTGCTTTTTCAATTCCTAAATTAATTGCAAATGATGGATAGGTATTTTTTGTACTATCTTTTTCGCTATGCATGGTTCCATTTGCCATACCATCCAACTTTAACTTGCCTTCTGTTTTTACACTAGCAAAATCTTTACTATACACACTTGGTATTAAAGATAAAATAGATTTAAATTCGGTTTGCTTTGCAGCAAATTTAATATCCATATTGATGTCGTCAGTTGGCATAGCAACAAAACCATCAAATGATAATCCTAATTCATTTAAATCAAATTCATTTTCTTTAAATGTAAATTTCATTTTTGGCATATCCATATCTAAATCTGCTTTAAAACGCATCTTCGCTTTTTTCAAATAATCAACACCACCATATGAAATACTTGTTTCTGCAATTTCTAATAAGTTACTTAATGTAAAAATATCTTGAGTGAAATCGCCACTCATTTTATAATTCATATCATTTAAAGTCGCGTATGTATTTCCTTGAATATCGTTATACGCAATTTTAGCATGATTAATTTCCAAGGTATTTAATTTTAATGCAAACTTTGAAGCGGCAGTGTCAGCAGGTGTTGCAGTTTTAACAGTATCCGTACTTGCTTTTGCAATATCCCAACTGGCTTTACCGTCGTTGTTTACAGTAGCATTAATATGTGGCTCATCAACTATCAACGAATTGATTTGGTATTTATCGCCAGACAATACACTTTTAAGATTTAGATCAAAAGATAATTGTTTAATATACGCTAAGGTATCTCCCGCAAATGGTTCAACATTAATCACACTAACATTTTGAATTTTAAATCTAAAATCAGGAAAAGAGCTAATCAGCGTTAAATCAAATTCACCAAAATCAACTTTAGCATTTAAGCTTTTATTGGCTTCATCTTTTACTAATTGAATTAATTTATCTTTAAAAAGAAATGGTGCTGCAATCACAGCAATTAATAATACAAGAAATGTAATTCCTGTCCATTTAAAAATTCTTTTAACTAAACTTTTCTTTTTTTTAGGTTCTGCGCTCATTAGTATACTTATTAGATTATATAATTTATTTACTTAAAATTTTAAATTCCGTTCTTCTATTCTCCTGTCTTCCATCCTCAGTGTCGTTAGTCGCAACAGGAACAGTTTCCCCATAACCTTTTGCTACAAGTCTATCAGATGAAATTCCTTTTTCTATCAAATAAGCAACAACCGATTGCGAACGTGATTGAGATAATTTTTGATTATAATCATCACTTCCTTTACTATCTGTATGGCTACCTAACTCAATTTTTAAAGTAGGATTATCCGTTAATAGTTTTATTAAGCGATTTAATTCATTAGCCGATTCGGATCTAATCGTTGCCTTATCAAAATCAAAGAAAATATTACGTAAGGCAATAGTTTTTCCAATGTCAATTTTCTTAAGTTCTACATTTTTTTCAATTTCCTGAAAATTTGCGGAAGCTGGCAAATCAAAATTTTCGGAATGAAATAAATAACCATCACGTTTTACAACAATACCATAGTTTGTTCCGGAAGGTAATGAAACCAAATATTTACCTGTTGTACTATTAGATTTGAAAGTTGCAATTAATTCATTTTTAACATTATCAATTAACTCAATTTGAGCCTCCAAAGGCTGTTTTGTTTGTTCGTCAGAAATTACACCTTTTAAAATAGTCATCTTTGGCCCTGAGCTTGCTATCTTTTCGGCCTTAAATTCGGTTACTGGAGCTGTTACGGTTGCTAATAAATTATCTTCATTCATTAAAAGCGGTTGCTTTTCGGGACCCAAAAACGTTATTTTATAAATATCTTTATCGCCATAACCACCAGGTTTCGAGGATGCAAAATAACCATGGTGTCCACTTCCATTAATAACAAAATAAACATCATCATCAGCACCATTAATTGGGTAACCTAAATTTTGTGGCACACTCCATTTTCCATTTTCATACACAGATTTAAAAATATCAAAACCTCCCATTGTTTTATGTCCCTTTGAACTGAAGTAAAGTGTTTTTCCATCAGGATGAATAAACACACCATCTTCAGCATATTTTGTATTTATCATTGGCCCAATATTAATCGCCGTTCCCCAATCACCTTTAGCATCTTTATCAGTATAGTAAATATCTCTATCGCCAGATCCACCTTCTCTATCGCTTACAAAATAAAGACGTTTAGCGTCATATGACAAACAAGCGGAAGACTCATGAAACTTGGAATTAATATTTTTATTAAGATGCTCTGGTTTTGTCCAGCTAGCTCCAATTAAATTACTAACATATAAATCTCCACCATCTTTATCTTTATACTTATATACAAATAAAACAGTCCCATCAGCAGACAATCCAGCAGTAGCATCATGCTCTTCACTATTAACTATTGGGCCAAAATTTTGTGCTAAGGCCCACTCTCTTCCTTTTTTATATGAAATATATAAATCTTCCATAAAGCCACCAATTTGCTCATCTTGCTTTCCACCAGTGGTTGAATTACGACAAGCCGTGTAAGCAATCATAGATTCATCAGCCGTAATAAATGCACTATATTCAGGAAAAGAAGAATTAATGTTTGGCCCCAAATTATCAACAAAAATTCGTTGTGGATTAGCAACTTCAAATTTTCCAACTAAACACTCCTGAATTTTTTTATTAATATCCTCAATTGCTAAACCATTTGCTTTAACATTAGTATTTAAGAAATTAAGATATAATTGATAATATTTAATGGCATTATCCCATTTTAAATTAAGTTGACATGCCCAGGCTAAAAAATACAACACATCTTGAGGTACTTTTCCACCTAATGAGTTTGCCTTTTCAAGATAAGTTATGGCATCTGGCGAATGTTCATTTAAATTAAAAGTCACAACACCCATCATGTAATTTAATTCTGCATTATTCGGATTGAAATCCTGAGCCAATTTTAATAATGGTTGCGCTTGTTTAAAAAAAACATCACCAAAATTGTGATAATCATTTCTACTAACAGGGTAAAATTTATTTTTTGAAACATAGTATTCCAAACTACCATTACTTTCTTTTATACCAAGATTAAAGGCATCTCTTCCATCCTCCAGATTTCTTTTTGCATCTTTTAATTGATCTTTTTTATCAGGGAAATTAGCTTTTTCGAATTCAATATTTTGTGCATTTAATATATTAAATGACAAGTATAAAAAAGCAATTATTATATGTTTAAATTTCATGTGTTTCATCTTTTTATTGTTCTGATTTATTAATCGCATAAGCCCGAAGAAAAACTTTTCCCTTCAGAAACACCTAATTCTTTAGCTTTTTTCCAATCTTCACAAGCCCCATTTTCATCTTTTAATAGTTGTTTAGCTATTCCACGATTTACAAATGCCACTCCCATTTTTGCATCCGCTTGAATTGCCTTATTTGCCCATTCGACAGCCACTTTGTAGTCTTTCTTTTTAATATAGGCCGATGCCATATTACACATTGCTAAAGCATAATCTCTTTTATACTTAAGTGCTTCATCAAAATCAGAAATTGCGCCAGCAAAATCATTACTATTTAATTTTGCTGTTCCGCGATTATTGATGGCTACATAATAATCAGATTTAATAGCAATTGCTTTGTTGTATGCTAAAATAGCTCCAGCATTATCGCCTTTATTACGTTTACATGAACCTAAATTATTATACGAAAAATATAATTTAGGATCGATTGATACTGCTTTTTCGTAATCTGCAATGGCACCCACATCATCTCCTAACATTTTTTTTGCAGAGGCCCTATCATTATATGCATAGGCATAATCTGCTTTTGCAGCAATCGCGCCATTATAATCAACAATCGCTTCTTTATACATTTGATCTTCAAATTTTAACTGGCCATTTAAATAAAAGGCCTTACTATAAGTCTCATCAATTAATGTGGTTCTACTCAAGTAGGTTTTACAAGAATCTTTTTTATGCAAAGCATAAAAACTTTGAGCTTTTCCAAATAAAGCATCAGTATACGTTGGCTTTAATGCTAAGGCTTTATTATAATCATCTATGGATGCTTCGTAATTTTTTGAATCGAATTTCGCAAAGCCACGACCGTAAAATGCTTTTTCAAAAGCAGGATTTAGAACGATAGCCTTAGTAAAATTTTCTATTGCCATGTTATGCTCCTTTTTTCCAATATACTCTAAGCCTTGATTATAAAGATTTTCAGCTTCTTGGATTGGAGTTAAAGCAGTTTTTACTTTAACTGTATCTTGCGATTGACCAATTAAGCAGATCCCACAAAATAAGATGAGGAAACTACTTTTTATCATTTTTTTACTTTTCATAAAATTAAAGGTAATAAAAATATGTAAAATAACTGTTAAAAATTAAGGTAATACTCTTTAGTAAATTCTTTATATTCTTTGGTGTAATTGTGTCTTTCATTGTCTTCTATTACAAGAGTATTTTCAGAAAATTCACTTGGTGTAAATTCAAATTGCATTAAATGTCGTTTATCAGTTCCTTTATCAGTGCGGGATTTTACTCGAAGAAGTTTTGACAAATACAGCCCTTTTTTTTGAGCCAATGTTCTAAATTTTTCGGCCTCTAAGGTTGGCAAAATAAGGCAAAATTTACCAGAAATATCTAATAGTTTAATTACGGAATCAAGCAGCTCATCAAAAGGCAAAACATCAGCATGCCTAGCATTAGAGCGCTGCTCGTCAGTTGACTTAAATGATTGTTCAAAGAAAGGTGGATTAGAAACAATCAATTGATATTTAGAATCAGAACTATGAGAATATGATTGAAGTGAACTGTGAATGATTTTTATTTGATCTCTAAATTTACTCTCCGCAACATTTTCTTTGGCTTGTTGTGTAGCTTGCAAATCAATATCTATTCCAACAATTTCAGCATTCGCTTTTTGCGCCAGCATTAATGCAATTACGCCAGTTCCAGTTCCAATATCTAATATTTTTTTTTCATTGCTTGGATGAACCCATGCACCTAATAATACGGCGTCGGTGCCAACCTTCATGGCGCATTTGTCTTGCTTTATATTGAATTGTTTAAAGGCAAAAACAGTGTTTGGCATATACCATGATTAGTGTTGTGAGATATATAAAGTTAAAAACAATTTTAATATATAAAAGTTTAGTTTGAGAATTTTTCTAATTTTATTTATACAATTTTAATGAAACCTTTACTTTATATATTACTCTTTGCTCAAATTACTTTAAAAGCTCAACTAAACATTGATGCCGTTTTAAATGATTATAAAAAGGATACTGACCTCAAACACGCCAGCTATGGATTATGCGTTATTGATTTAAAAACTAAAAAAATTATTAAAGAATACAATTCAGATTTGGCTTTAATACCAGCAAGTACTTTAAAAATAGTAACTACAGGTGCTGCATTAGGGATATTAAAAAAAGACTTTACCTATAAAACTAATTATTCAATTATATATAAAGGAGATAGTATAAAATCATCTGATATAATTGGATTAAAAATAATAGGTAGTGGTGACCCAAGTTTTAATTCAAATTACTTTTACAATAATGATTCTCTGTTTTTTTCTGGCATCATCAAAAAGTTAAAATCAACAGGAGTAAAAAAAATTAATACGGTTCTGATTGACAATTCGTATCTCGACAATTTAATTCCAAGCGCATGGATTTGGGGAGATATAGGTAATTATTTTGGTGCAGGCGCTAATGGATTGTCCTATAAAGATAATAAATTTTCAATTTTTTATACAAGTTCGGCAACTAATACCAAGGCTAAAATTGAAAACATAAAACCAGATTATTTTTCTAAAAAAATAAATTTAAAATCAGATGTGTTAAGTTATGGCACAGAAGACGAAGCTTATGTTTATGGAAATCCTTATGAGTTTACTAGAACGGTAAGTGGAACAATACCACCAAATAAATCAAACTATGAAGTTGAAGCCCAAATGCCTTTACCAGAGGAATTTTTTAAGTATGAGCTAACTGCAAATCTCCAAAACAATAATCTATTTCAGTTGAAAGAATCGGCCGAAACATTAGCGAATTCAGAAGATAAAGCCATAAAGTCGAAATGGATTTACACACATTCAAGTCCGAAACTTGAAAAAATTATTTTTTATACAAATACAAAAAGCAATAATCATTTTGCAGAAAGTTTATTAAAAACGGTTGGTGCAATAAAAACAAGCAAACAAGGAACAACTCAAAATGGTATAGATGCGATAAAAAAATATTGGGAAAACAGAGGTGTTGATGTGAGTGGCCTACACATGGCTGATGGCAGTGGTTTATCGAGAGCAAATACAATCACAACAAAAATTCAAGCTGAAATACTTACAGTTATTTACAATGATAGTTTAATGTACGAACCATTTAATAATTCGTTGCCTATTGCTGGAAAAAATGGAAGTATGACAAACCTTTGCAAGGGAACGTTTGCTGAAAACAACATGCGTGCAAAAACTGGTTATATCAACAGAGCAAGAGGATATTGCGGATATGTAAAAACCAAATCAGGAAAAAATTTAGCGTTTTCAGTACTGTTTAATAATTTTGATTGCAGTCCAAAAGAGATGAAATTAAAAATAGAAAAACTCTTGGTTTCTTTAGTTGAACTCTAGCTTATTTATAAAGAGCTCTTAATTTTTTGTACTTTAAATAGGTTGCATAAGCGGAAATTCTTGAAACTAAAAAGCCAGTTTTCCCATCCAAAAATCCTAAATGCAATAAATAATGATCTATAAACTTTGCTATTGGATTTACAACTAATTTATAAATTGGAGCCTTTTTTCCTTTTTCAAAATAAGCTTTTGAAGCGATGGTAGTAAAATAATCAACTTGTTTGTAATGGTCGGCGATGGTATTGATACTGTAATGCAAAATATCTCCTTTTAAATGTCCAGCTTTTTTATCACCATCAAATAATTCATATTTATCATGCGGATTAGTGCCAGTCCAATGTCCTTTAGAACTATCCCATAATCTTAATTTTTTATCTGGATACCAATTACAATGATGAACCCAATTACCGCAATAATTAGTCAACCTATTCATATAATAACCATCACAACTAAAATTATCTTTAACGGCAAGGATTGATTTAACCAGTGTTTCATCAAGTGCTTCATCTGCATCTAACGACAAAACATGTTTATTTGTGGCATAAGAAATCGCCCTATTTTTTTGTTGGATATGGCCATCGAACACATGTTCAAAAAAATTAACACCTAAGCTTAAACAAATCTCTTTGGTTTTATCTTTGCTAAAAGAATCAAGCACAATAATTTCATCAGCAATTTGCTTGACTGATTGAATACAGCGAGCAATATTCTTCTCTTCATTAAATGTAATTATGACTACAGATATTTTTGGCATTCTGTAAATTTAATATTTTGTTAGTTTATATACCTACAAACATTAAATTTGTTTTCCGTGAATTTAACACAAGCAAATACTTCTTTAAAAAATAGCCTATTCATATTAGGCATTATTGTACTATTTTGCCTTGTCTACTTTAAATTAATAAATGCTGATTTTATTAGCTGGGATGATCCTGAATATATTTTAGAAAATAAAGATGTGCATGTTGGCAATTATAAAGCACTCGCTACTAAATTTTATATCGGAAATTATCATCCACTCACCATGATCAATTATGCCATTGATTGGAAATTGTTTGGAGGAAATGCCTTGGGTTACCACATTGAAAATTTGATATGGCATTTTGTAAATTCTATTTTAGTTTTTTACGTTGTAGTAAAATTACTGAAGGATAAAAATTTAGCCTTATTAATTACCATTGTATTTACCTTTCACCCCATTCAAATAGAAACCATTGCTTGGATTGCAGAACGTAAAAATTTATTGTCCACTTTTTTCATTTTGATTTCATTACTGTTTTATTTAAAACAGGCACAAAACAAAAGAACATTACATTTAATAATCACTCTAGTATTTTTTTGTTTTTCGTTATTGTGTAAACCTTCATTTATCATATTTCCACTAATCTTATTATTAATTGATTGGTATCTAAATCAAACTATAACAAAACAGAACATTTTTCAAAAAATTCCATTTGCTATCATTTCCATTTTATTTTCTATTATAACCTTAATGGCACAGCAAACTGGTGGATTTATAAATGAAAATCATTCCTTTCAAATTCATGAAAAGATTGGATATGCAGGTTATGCAATAGGTCAATATATGTATCATTTTTTCAATCCAACTAATTTGTCGGTTATTTATCCATACCCACAAAACAAAACTATGGGTTTAATTTTCGGATATTTACTGATTGCAATTATTATTTTTGTGATTTATAAATCCTATAAAGCAAAAAAAACAGCTCTGTTTTTTGGACTATTATTTTTCCTTATCAATATCTTATTAGTGCTACAGTTTGTGCCATTTGGGGAAGTACTAGCAGCAGATCGATATATGTATTTTGGATTAATCGGATTAAGTGTTTCCGTATTTAGTTTTATAAAATTATCAGATAAGCAGATAATAGTCATTACAATTTTTCTTGTTATCATTTTAGGAAGTTTATCGTTTTTAAGGCTAAACGTATGGCAAAATAGTATTTCACTTTATAAAGACATACTTATAAAGAATCCTCATTCATATATTGCACTTAACAGTATTGGCGCAGAATACATGAAGAAAAAAGAATTTAAATTATCAGAAAAATATTATAATCAATCCATTTATGAGAATAGCCGTTTTTATAAATCATATTACAATAGAGCACTCTTATATTCGATTACAAATGAAAATTCAAAAGCGATTTCTGATTATACCAAATCCATAGAACTTAAAAATTATAATAAAGCCTATGTAGGTAGGGCAACTCTTTATTACTTAATGAAAGATTTTCCTAAAGCTATATCGGATGCTGAAAGCGCATTAGAATCAAGTCCAAACAATGCAAAAGCAAATTTCGTTTTAGCTACCTGTTATGATGATTTAAATCAATTAGATAAAGCTTTATTTCATTATAATAAATCAATTGCAGCAAATAATGAAGACCCAACACTATTTATGAGAAGAGGTATCTTATTTGGGAAACAGCAGAAATTAGAATTGTGTTTGCAAGATTTTGAAACTTGCACAAGATTAAAACCAGATTATGCAGAAGCCTACTATTGGAAAGGAGTTGTAAAGATAAACCTAAAGCAAAATCCATGTTATGATTTGAAAAAGGCTGTGGATTTAGGGTTCTTGGAAGCTCAAAAACCATTAACTAAATACTGCCAATAATTGCTTGTATTTTTATTAATTTAGAATCGTAAAATTTATATACATTGGAAATTAAAGCTTTAAATACCTGGGTCACAAAAGATAATGAACCTCTTATAATTGCCGGGCCATGTGGTGCGGAAACCTATGAGCAAGTTATAGAAACGGCAAAATTATTACATGAGATAACATCCATAAAGTTATTTAGAGCTGGCATTTGGAAACCGCGCACCCGCCCTAATTCATTTGAAGGCGTTGGCGAAGAAGGATTAATCTGGTTAAAAGATGTTCAAAAACAATTTAACTTAAAAACAACGGTTGAAGTAGCGAATGCACAACATACTGAATTAGCATTAAAACATGGTGTTGATGTTTTATGGATTGGTGCAAGAACAACAGGAAATCCATTTAGCGTTCAAGAAATTGCTGATGTTTTAAAAGGAGTTGATATCCCCGTATTTATTAAAAACCCCATCCATGCCGACTTACAATTATGGATTGGTGCTATTGAAAGAATGTCAAATTCAGGCATAACTAAATTAGCCGCCATTCATAGAGGATTTCATTATGCCGGAAAAACAAAATATCGCAATAAACCATTATGGGAAATTGCGCTTGAATTAAAAACACTCCTACCTCAATTACCTATTATTTGTGATCCAAGTCATATCAGTGGAAACAGAGAATTAATTGCGCCAGTATCACAAAAGGCTTTAGATTTAGGCATGAATGGCTTAATGATTGAATCACATATTAATCCCTCAGTTGCTTTAAGTGATGCTCAACAACAATTAACGCCAGCTGCGTTAAGCGATTTATTATCTAATTTAGTTTATAGGCAAGAGAATTCTAAAAATCCAGAATGCACTAATAAACTTGAGGATTTTAGAAATATGATCAATGAAATTGACGACGAATTACTAAATATTCTTAAAAAAAGAATGCATGTGATTGAGCAAATTGGAGACTATAAAAAAGAACATCACATCACTATTTTTCAATTAGAAAGGTGGAAACAAATATTAGAAAGTCGTCCAAAATGGGCTGAAAAAATAGGCGTTCCCGTTGCATTTACTGAAAAAGTGTGTCAATTATTACATGAGGAATCAATCAGAATTCAAACTGAAATTATGAATAAAAGATAAAATTAATTGATACTATTCACAATGTAAGTCACATTATTGAATAAGCTTGATTCATTTTTTTTTAACCCTAATAATTTTAATCCTAAAGGTGATTTATTAGAAATGACAAAAATAGATTTTTCATCAACTACTATTTTACCAAGAGCAGTTGCGATAAAAAAAGAACCTTGATTCGTTTCAATATAGCTTCCTAAAACAATACTTGTAGCAAGCGAATTAAAATTTATGGCATTATATTCTTTAATTTGAAATTCAATTTCTTTAATTTGACTTCCTAATTTTTCTTGCTCAAGATGCATCATCGCTTTCGACGTTTCGTGTTTATCACCAACGGTACTTTTTGTTTCATTTTTAGAGGCTTCATTTAAGTCAGCCATCATGAGATTTAAACTGTTCAGTTTTTCAACTAAAACAGTTAACACATTTGTAATAATTCTCTGTTTGAAATCCTTCATTTTATAGGTTAGGGGATAAAAGTAAATTTTAATTAACAATTTAACTAAATCTGTTAAAAATTAAATAGATCGCAACTCGCATTATACCATATCTTAGACATCCTAATTATGGCAAAAACTACAGAGGTTAAAGAAACCCCATTAATGAAACAATACAACGACATTAAGGCGAAATATCCTGATGCGATTTTATTATTTAGAGTTGGCGATTTTTACGAAACTTTTGGAGAAGATGCCATAAAAGCCTCCAAAATACTAGGCATAACACTTACAAAGCGTGCAAACGGCCAGGCTACATTTATTGAATTAGCTGGTTTTCCTCACCATTCGGTTGATACTTATTTACCTAAGTTAGTTCGTGCTGGATATAGAGTTGCTATTTGCGACCAATTAGAAGACCCTAAATTAACGAAGAGCATCGTGAAACGAGGCGTTACCGAATTAGTAACACCAGGCGTAACGTTTAATGATAAAGTACTTGAACATAAAACAAATAACTTTTTATCGAGTATTTATTTCGAAAAAGATAAGGCTGGTATTTCATTTTTAGATGTGTCCACTGGAGAATTTTTAATTGCTGAAGGCACTTTAACATATATTGAAAAATTAATTCAAACGTTTAAGCCAAATGAAATTTTGGTTGAAAAATCAAAACGCCAAACGCTAGTAAATTTAATTGGAGAAAACTTTTATGTTTTTGCATTGGATGATTGGGCTTTTACATATGACTTTGGATACGAATCTTTAATTAAACAATTTGGAACAAATTCTTTAAAAGGATTTGGAATAGAACAGTTTAACAATGCTATCGCTTCTTGTGGCGCTATGTTGCATTATTTAGGAGAAACAAAACATGATAAATTACAACATATCACAAACATATCACGTATTGAAGAAGATCAATATGTTTGGTTAGATCGTTTTACGGTTCGTAATTTAGAATTATTTGGATCAAGTCATGATAACGGAAAATGTTTAATTGATGTGATTGATCATACCGTAACTCCAATGGGTTCAAGGCTTTTGAAACGTTGGCTTGCATTACCATTAAAACAAGTTGATTTAATTAATGAGCGTTTAGAAGTAGTTGATTTTTTTATTTTAAATAAAAATAAACAATCCGAATTAAGAATTTTATTAAAGGACATTGGCGATTTAGAACGATTGATTTCTAAAGTTTCTGCCGGAAAAATAAATCCAAGAGAATTAGTTCAGTTAAAAAGATCGTTAACTTTAATTGAAAATATAAAAGATCAGATTCAGGATTATGAAAATAAATCTCTCAAAAAAATAAACGATCAATTAAATCCATGTTTAGTGATGCGTAATCGCCTGGATACTGAACTAAATGAAGAGGCTCCAATTTTGCTGCATAAAGGAAACGTCATCAATAAAGGAATTAATACAGAACTTGACGAATTAAGAGCAATTGCTTATTCAGGAAAAGATTATTTATTACAAATACAACAACGTGAAATTGAACGCACTGGAATTTCATCACTAAAAATTTCATATAATAATGTGTTTGGATATTATTTAGAAGTAACTAATGTGCATAAAGACAAAGTTCCAACGGATTGGATTCGTAAGCAAACATTAACAACAGCAGAGCGTTATATAACTCCGGAATTAAAAATATATGAAGAAAAAATATTAGGCGCTGAAGACAAAATTGCCCTGTTAGAACAATCCATTTATACAAACTTAGTAAACGATTTAATAGAATACATAGTACCAATTCAACTGAACGCTAATTTAATTGCCCGATTAGATTGTTTATCCTCATTCTCATCTTTAGCTACTGAAAATAATTATTCTAAACCAACTATTACAGATTCGTTTGCGTTAAATATTGTTGACGGAAGACATCCCGTTATTGAAAAACAACTACCTATTGATACCAGTTATGTGAGTAACTCAGTTTATTTAGATAACGAAACGCAACAACTGATGATGATTACTGGACCAAACATGAGTGGTAAATCTGCTTTGTTAAGACAGGTCGCATTAATAACCTTAATGGCACAAATAGGCTGTTACGTGCCAGCAAAATCAGCAGAAATTGGCATTGTAGATAAAATATTTACCCGTGTTGGTGCTAGCGATAATATTTCTTCAGGAGAATCTACTTTTATGGTAGAAATGAATGAAACTGCCAGTATTTTAAATAATTTAAGTAATCGAAGTTTAATATTATTAGATGAAATTGGACGTGGCACTTCAACTTACGACGGTATTTCAATAGCCTGGGCCATTGCTGAATATATTCATGCGCAACCCATCAACAAAGCAAAAACTTTATTTGCAACGCATTACCATGAGCTGAATGAAATGACAACTTATTTTCCACGGATTAAAAATTACAATGTATCCGTTAAAGAATTAAATAATAAAATCATTTTTTTAAGAAAATTACAAGAAGGCGGCAGTGAACATAGTTTTGGAATACACGTAGCCCGAATGGCTGGAATGCCAAAGGAAGTTTTAGATAGAGCGAATGATATTTTGAAAAAATTAGAAAAAGATCATGAACTTGAGATTAAGGATACGGAGATTACAGAAAAAGACAGCAATAACGCAATTAAAACTAAATCGAAAAGCGACTACCAACTAAGCTTTTTTCAGTTAAATGACCCTGTTTTAGAGCAAGTTAAAGAAGAATTACTGAAAGTTGATATTAATATTTTAACCCCAGTAGAAGCCTTAATGAAGCTTAACGATATAAAACGCTTATTAGGGGCGTAATTTTTATTAAAAAAAATTTTGCCAAGCTAAAAAATCACTTATCTTTGCACTCCAAATTAATATTTGGAAGTTCTTTAAAATAAAATTTCAAGCGAAAGTAGCTCAGTTGGTAGAGCGTAACCTTGCCAAGGTTAAGGTCGCGGGTTCGAGACCCGTCTTTCGCTCAATATGTTTTACTAAAAATGCCCTGGTGGTGGAATTGGTAGACACGCAGGACTTAAAATCCTGTGTCTTCGCGGACGTACGGGTTCAAGTCCCGTCTGGGGTACAAAGCCTCTCATGAAAATGAGAGGCTTTTTTGTTTTCCTTGTTTTTTAAATCTATACGAATGATTTATTATACTTAATAATGCGCATCCGATAGAGGACCAAAATTTTAAGACTCATTAATAGAAAGGAAATAAAACAATTCTAAATAACAATGTTCGTTTATGGACTGAAAAAATGATACAGAAGATGCAACTTGGAAAGCTCCTGAAATCACTTCAATCGAAAACAAATTAATTATTGACAAAGTCCTTTTTGCCGATTAGTTTGCGTTTTATAATTAAAAAAAGAGAATGTTTTATACAAACATCCTCTTTTATTTTTGGGTTCAACGAAGTAAAAAAAAATCTTTAATCATGAAGCGAATAGTGTTGGCAATAGAAAAAAACTTACAAATAAAAAATTTATAAATTCTTTATTTATAATGATCAATATAAAACGGCATATAAGAACTGATTGTTTTTTTTCGAAACAATCTTGGAAGATTATCTGCCGATATCGCTACCACTATAAATAATTCTGATTTAACTTTTCCATTAAAAACTAATTTATCTTTTTTTAAGTTGTCAATATATCTTAAAGCTTCTTCTGAATTTTTAAAGGATTTAATATTTGTTATTTGCTCTGCGCTTCCAAATAAACTGCTCGTAATACTCAAATTACTAATCCCATAAAAATTAGTATTAAATTCTGTTAAGGCTGATTTAAAAGCATTGGCAATTGCTGGATCATCTGGACATATTGCAACTACAAAATGTTCGGAACCTAATTTTAAGGTAAACGTATCTGTTTTGTTTACGCCTTCTTGTCCGTTCGATTCACTTGGATGTTTAATGTTGTATAAAACTTCTAAAATTTCTTGTGCTTGTTTTGATGTTGCATCTTTTGGGTATAAAACTTGGAGTTGTTTCAATGACATTTCTAATGAATCTACTCCTTTTAATTTGCCAATACACATTGCTTTTATAAATGCAAACCTTCCACTAAAATCATTTTTCCCGAATTTATGTTCAGACTCTTTAGTTAGCTCATACGCTTTTGAATAGTTATTTAAAGTGTATTGATTATACGTTTCTGTATAAAAAATTTCTACTTCTCCTTTTTGATTTATTTTTTCAATAGCATAATTAGGATTTTTCATTAACTGAGTATATTCACAATTTGGAAACTCATTATATAACTTATTTTTATAATATTCTGCTTGCGGTTGATTTTTTACAGATGTAAATATTTTATATAATTGATAATAGGTTGATGGGCGATATTTATGCTCCAAAAAACGATTGTTTAATTCTTCGAAAGAGGCAATTGCTCTTTTATTATTCCCTAATTCATCTTTATAAATGCTTCCTAAATTATAATATGCATCTATTATTTTCCCATTAGATTTTTTTACCAATGAATCATTCATCGGCAAATCAGTTAAATAATATTCCTTTTTCTTTTTATTGTTTTCCTTCACCACCTTAGGAACAACCTTACCATTTAACGCTTCATTTCCTTTTTCATTTCCTTCCTCAGGATTTTCAATGGTAAGCGCCTTTTGACTTCTTCTCCAATTATCTTCCAACTTTCTTGTTCCAAATTTTTTCACAAAATCATTTAGTCCAAAGGCAATAGTTGTAGGATTATAAAAATACCAATCTCCTTTAGCATTACCATTCATTCCTGGTAAACCATTTAAGCCTGGAACAGCATTGTTTAATGGATTTTGATTTAATGCTTCACGTGCTTCTTTTTCATCCTTCGCTTTTTCTTCATCAGCTTCAATTTTCGTTATTAATTTTTCAATAAAAATATCACGCTCTGACTCGCTCATTTTTGCAATCTTTTGCAAACTATCTTGACGTTGTATAACTTTAATATAGCCAACTAAAGTTTCTAAAGTAGTTTTTCTTGCACTAATTTTGTCATAATCTTTATAATCTTTTGGCAAAGTAATCATGGTGCTATCATAATAAGCGCCAGACGCTGTATAATTAGCGTTCTCGAAACTAATGTCTCCTAACTTTAAGTATGACAATGCTTTCTGCTTTGGGTTTTGAGTACTGTTCTGAACAGAAAGTTTGTAATTTGCAATTGCTTGATTTTCGTTTTTCTCTTTTTCGTAAATTTCACCAAGAGTATAATATATAACATCAAGATATTCTTTGTTCTTAATGTCCTTTGTCATGTTTAATAAATCACGTTTCAATTTTGTAACGTTTCCATTTTTTACATCAAAAAGTCGGGCTTGTTTCATCCGCGCATTAAATACTAGATCGTAATCAGGTTTAGCTGAAATTGTTTTTTGATAATACTGTATTGCTTTTTTATTCTCTTTTTTTTCTTCATACAATTGCGCCAAAATAAAAGAATACCTAGCTCGTGTTTGTTTTGATGGTTTGCTTTTAAAATTTGAAACCAACTTATATCTTGACTTTGTTTTTTTTGATTCTCCTCCTTTTAACGCACTTAATAAAGCCGCTTCCGCCTCTTTATACATTCCCCTTTTCATATAATAATCTGCCTGAACTGCGGGCAATTCTTTTTTTGCGTATTTAGAAATGTTTTTATCATCCTTCAAAATCCCTATGATAGGCTCAGCTTGAGAGGGCGCGCCAATTTCATTATAAGACCTAGCCAAAAAAATCAATGCCTTGTATTTATCCCTTGTATTATAGGTTCTAACTACATATTCAAAAGCCTCTATTCCTGAAAAAAATTCACGCTTGTAAAAATGTGATATGCCAATTGCATTCCAATTATTATCAATCCATTTACCAGCTTTAGGGATTTCATTTCCTTTTTTATCCTTTATGGTATGGCGCTGGATACAGTTAGACGATTTTTTTATAGCTTTATCAAACTCCGGAAAGGTTGCTTTAGCAGTCTCGTTAGTTGGAGTTAAGAAAACAGGTAAATACTTATCATAATCATATTTATAAGTAGTTCTAATTTTAAATTCACCTTCTTTAATACTTTCGGTTGCATAATAATAGCCATTAAATCGAGCTGTTAAATTATGATAACCTCTATGAACAAAAGTATTTTTATTAGTTTTACATGCTGAAAAAACAGCAATAAAAACAATTATAGAATATATATATAGAAAGCGTTTTCTCAAAATAGTTTACAAAAATAATGTTATAACGTTAAAATAGTAAATTTAGTATATTTTTGTGTGCAAAGTATGTCGGATAAAAAAAATAGTCGTTGGAAAATATTTACAGAGCAATTACGTAATAAATACCGTTTGGTAATTTTGAACGATGATTCATTTGCCGAAAAATTTTCATTACGACTTTCTCCATTAGGTATTATCATTTTATTTGGTTCTATAACTATTGTTATGACGACCTTCGTTATCAGTATAATTGCATTTACTCCGTTAAGAGAATATATTCCTGGATACGGAAATGTAAATGACCGAAAAGATATTATTGCCCTGAATTTAAAGGCTGACTCACTTGAAAATACACTAAAATCAAGAGATTGGTATATTAATAACTTACTAAATGTGTTTTCAGGTAAAACAGAAGGAAAAACAGCCAAGCCACTAAAAGATACTACTGGAAAATACTCTAATATTGTTGTGAAACCAAGCGAACAAGATCTGAAACTCCGACATGATATTGAAACAAATCAATTAAGCTCTACGAGCGATAAAGTAACTGCCAATAAACTAAATTCCTTAAGTAATTATTTCTTTTTTAGTCCATTAAAAGGAATTGTTACGAGCTCATACAATTTAAGTGAAGAACATTTTGGGGTAGATATTGCCTCCAATGAGAATGAATTTGTGAAAGCAACATTAGATGGGACTGTTATATTTTCTGGCTTTACTTCTGCTGACGGGTATGTAATTCAAATTCAACATGGTAATGATTTAACCAGTATTTACAAGCATTGCTCATCACTCACCAAAAAAGCAGGTGATTTTGTGAAAGCCGGAGAACCTATTGGCATTGTTGGGAATACTGGTGAAAATAGTTCGGGGCCACATCTACACTTCGAAATTTGGTATAACGGGTTTTCTATTAACCCACAACATTATGTAGTCCTTTAAATAAAATTTATTAAGGACAAAACAAGGAATTTTACCTATAAATCAACTGATTTTATCTCTTATCGGATAAAAAAATGCCCTAAAATAAAATAAACTCGATTAGGGGCATTTATAATAGAAAAAAAATTTCTCGTTAATCAATTTATACCTACATTTGCACCCGAAATTTAAAGCTAAATATGTCTTTTTTTACAATGACTACTAAAATCAATACATACACGAAATTTTCAAGTATCTTTTTATTGATATTTGCCTTGTTTTTAACTCATTCAACGAGATTATCAGCTTCGGAACCTCAGGATTTAACAACTGAAGTTATTTCTGCTGAACACACAGCGACACCAGAACATTTGGAAAATCCGCCTGTAGACATTGCTGCTGTTGCGTTTGAACATATTTTAGATTCGCATTCTTGGCATTTTTGGGGAGAACATGAGCATGCTGTATCATTATCACTTCCTATCATTTTAAAAGGAAACAATGGAATCGCATTTTTTATGTCTTCTGATTTTAATCATGATTTACATGGAAAAGTTGTAGTTGAAAAAAACGGAGAACGTTTTGTTAATTTTGAAGATAAAATTTATTATGCTTCTGAAACTCCAAATGAACACGGCCAATATGTTGAAACAAAAAAGAATGCTAAAGGTGTTGAAGAAGTTTTAAATGCAGCCGTTTTAGATTTTTCAATAACTAAAAACGTTGCTCAAATGTTTTTATCTGTTATCGTATTATTATTATTATTCACTTCTATTGCTAAATCATACAAAACACAGGGTGTTACTTCTGCCCCAAAAGGAAAACAATCGTTTTTTGAGCCATTAATCGTTTTTGTGCGTGATGATATTGCAAAAGGAAACATTGGTAAAGGTTCAGAAAAATTTGTACCATACTTACTTACTGTATTTTTCTTAATTTTAATTAATAACGTTTTTGGTTTAATACCAATTGGCGCTAACTTAACAGGTAATATCGCCTTCACTTTAGTTTTAGCTACATTTACTCTGATTATTACTAATATCAATGGTAATAAGAATTATTGGTCACATATATTTTTACCTCATGCTCCAAAAGCCATTTGGCCAATTTTAATTCCAATAGAAATTGTAGGTATTTTAACAAAACCATTTGCTTTAATGATTCGTTTGTTTGCTAACATAGCAGCTGGTCATATTATTGTTATTTCATTAGTTGGATTAATCTTTATTTTTAAAAGCTGGGGTATTGCACCAGTTTCTGTAGCTTTTGCTTTATTTATAGACGTTCTAGAATGTTTGGTTGCATTTTTACAAGCTTATATTTTCACAATGCTTACTGCTTTATTTATTGGATCTGCTGTTGCAGATCATAATGGAGACGGTGCACATGATAGTGATGATAAAGCAATGGAAGCTTCAAAACATTAAAAATTTTAATAATTAATAACCAATAAAAACAAAGTAAAATGATAACAGGAAGTATCGCAGCAATCGGAGCAGGTCTATCAGTAATAGGCGCTGGTATCGGTATCGGACAAATTGGTGGACACGCAATGGATGCCATTGCACGTCAACCAGAAGCTACCTCAAAAATTCAAACAGCTATGATCATCGCAGCAGCCCTTGTAGAAGGTGTTGCATTATTCGGTGTAGTAGTTGCTTTAATTTCTTAGTAACTTCATCAAACAAACCAAAGCTATTACGGTTGGTAATGGCTTTGGTTTAAATTATTAAATAAAAATCGTTGATTTAGAAGTTCTTACTCAACAACAAAATATAAAGTACAATAAACCATTACATTTAATTAAAAAAAATGACAAGTACATTCATATTAGCAAGTTTAATTGAACCGGCAGTTGGTTTAATTTTTTGGACAACCATCACATTTATTCTATTATTAGTATTACTAGGAAAATTTGCTTGGAAACCAATTTTATCAGCTATTAAAACACGCGAAAAAGGAATTGAAGATGCTTTGGCAAGTGCTGAAAATGCTTTAAATGAAATGCGTGAATTAAAATCAAGCAACGAAAAAACATTAACTCTAGCTCGTGCTGAACGTGATAATTTATTAAAAGAAGCACGTGATACAAAGGATGCTATTATTGCTGAAGCAAAAGCAAAATCGCAATCAGAAGCTGATCGTATTATGTCATCTGCTCGTGAGCAAATAACTAATGAAAAAAATGCAGCTGTTGCTGAATTAAAAAATCAAGTTGCAACTTTATCTATTGAAATTGCTGAAAAAATATTACGCAGTGAATTATCAAGTGATGAAAAACAAAAAGCATTAGTAAATAACTTAATGAAAGACGTTAATCTTAACTAATCATGATAGTAGCTTCAAGATACGCAAAATCGTTATTAGACCTAGCTGTTGAAAAAGGGCAATTAGAAGTTGTTTATTCTGATATGCTGCAGGTGCAATCATTATGTTTAGAATCAAAGGAGCTTAACCTTTTTTTAAACAGTCCGATTATCAATTCTGAAAAAAAAGTTAGTACTTTAAAATTAATATTTGAAGGCAAATTAAGTGCAATGACTTCTAGTTTTATTTCTTTAATAACAGCTAAACACAGAGAAAATATCATTCCTCAAATTGCTTCTAGTTTTATTGAATTATATAAAAATCACAAAAATATTTTAACAGCGGTTGTAACATCGGCAAAAGGCCTTGACTCAACTACTAAACAAAATGTACTAGAATTAGTAAAAACACAATTGAAAGGAGAAGTTGAATTAGTTGAAAAAATAAATTCGGACATTATTGGTGGATTTATTTTGAAAATAGGTGATAAACAATTAGACAAATCTGTTTCTCGTCAATTAGCTAGTTTGAAAAAAGAATTAACAAACAAAGCATTAAACTAAAAATAAAACCATATAACAATGGCAGAAGTAAAACCAGCAGAAGTATCTGCAATTTTAAGAGAACAATTATCAGGCTTTAAATCAGAGTCTGAATTAGAAGAAGTTGGATCTGTATTACAAGTAGGTGATGGTATCGCTCGTATTTACGGTTTATCTAAAGTTCAATCGGGAGAATTAATTGAATTTGAAACAGGCCTTCAAGGGATTGTTTTAAATCTTGAGCAAGATAACGTTGGAGCGGTATTATTAGGAGCAAGCACTGGAATCAGTGAAGGGTCTTCTGTAAAACGTACTGGTCGTATTGCGTCAATTAAAGTTGGTGATGGCATGTTAGGTCGTGTTATTGATACTTTAGGAAATCCAATTGATGGAAAAGGTCCAATACAAGGAACTACTTACGAATTACCTTTAGAGCGTAAAGCTCCAGGTGTAATTTACCGTCAGCCAGTAACTGAGCCATTACAAACTGGCATCAAAGCAATTGACGCAATGATTCCAATTGGTCGTGGTCAACGTGAGTTAATCATTGGTGATCGTCAAACTGGAAAAACGACAGTAGCGATAGATACTATCATTAATCAAAAAGAATTTTATGATGCAGGAAAACCTGTATTTTGTATATATGTAGCTATAGCTCAAAAAGGATCTACAGTTGCAGGTATCGTTCGTACTTTAGAAGAAAACGGTGCAATGGCTTATACAGTTGTTGTTGCGGCTAATGCTTCTGACCCTGCTCCAATGCAGTTTTACGCTCCATTTGCAGGCGCAACCGTTGGTGAATTCTTTAGAGATACTGGTCGTCCTGCTTTAATTGTTTATGATGATTTATCTAAACAAGCAGTTGCTTACCGTGAGGTTTCTTTATTATTACGTCGCCCACCAGGACGTGAAGCATATCCAGGAGACGTGTTTTATTTACACAGTCGTTTATTAGAGCGTGCTGCAAAAATTAACTCTTCTGATGAAATCGCTAAAAACATGAACGATTTACCTGAAGTTTTAAAACCAATTGTAAAAGGTGGTGGTTCATTAACTGCTCTTCCAATTATTGAAACACAAGGTGGTGACGTTTCTGCATACATTCCAACTAACGTAATTTCTATTACTGATGGGCAAATATTCTTAGAGTCGAATTTATTTAACTCAGGTGTACGTCCAGCAATTAACGTAGGTATTTCCGTATCTCGTGTTGGTGGTAATGCTCAAATTAAATCGATGAAAAAAGTTGCTGGTACTTTAAAATTAGATCAAGCTCAATACCGCGAATTAGAAGCGTTTGCAAAGTTTGGTTCTGACTTAGATGCTGCAACAAAATCAATTTTAGATAAAGGTGCTCGTAACGTTGAAATTTTGAAGCAAGCAAATGCTTCTCCTTTAACAGTTGAGCAACAAATTGCAATTATTTATTTAGGTACTAAAAACTTATTACGTTCAATACCTGTTAACAGAGTTAAAGAATTTGAAAAAGAATTTTTAGATACTTGCGAACGCAAAAATAAAGAACAATTAAATGCTTTAAAAGCTGGTAAATTTGATGATAGTATCACTTCTGTATTAGAAGCTACTGCAAAAGAATTATCTGCAAAATATAATTAATAAAATTATTAGATAATGTGATTATTAATTAATAATCACATTATCTAATTAGCACTTGTATCTTTATTATTAGAAAACAATTATATGAAAAAAAATATTTTTATTATTTTAGTTTGCTTTACTGTAAATAGTTTCGCGCAACTAATTATGCCTCCGTTTCCTAAATGCGAGGATTTTAGTGATTTAAAAGGCTCGAAAATTATTGTTGGATTAATGGATACAACAGACAAAAAACAAACTTTTCCACGTTTTTACAATAATAATATTATGCGCGCTGTTAAAGCTGAGCTTAAGTTTTGTCAATTTGAATTTGGAAATATTGCTGATTTTGCTGAAATGAAAAAGGCTAATGACGATGTTTATTTACTTATTCCAGTTGATATTGAACATATAAATATAAATGCTAACTTTTTAAAGAGAGAGCAAATAAGTTCTACTATTTCTTATATTCAAATTGGCAAAGCGAGTGACTTAAAAATTAAGAAAAAACTATCGCCGAAAAATTATGCTTTAGTATTTAATAAATGGAAGTTAATGTCTATTTGCGGAAGTTATGATTTTACTTCAATGATTACATCAATTCACGAAATGGAGGAGAAGGTAAAGTATGCCTGTGCAACTAAAGAAGAGAGAAAAGAAATAAATTCTAATATGCGTGATGCAACGGTATTAAGAAGTAAAACATTACTTATCGATAAAGATATGCTACCAAAGGATATGACTGAATCCAAATTAACTGAAATATACAAATACCCTTTTAAGATAGTTGATATTAAAGTAATTGAACAAGCTATATTAAACAAAGAAAGTGACAAAGCTTTTATTCACACTGAACCTATTTCTGATGTAAAGGCAATGGATGGGGTATTTGTTAAACCATGCGATAATTTAACTTATGCTATTATTATTGTACAAGGTAGAGGAGATGGGAATGAAATTGGAGCAAGAAAATTAAAAGAAATTAACGAATTGATTAGTAGAGATAAAAAGGAAAAGAAATAATAAGCCTTTATTTCTATAATTATCAAACATCACAAAAATGGCAAATTTAAAAGAAGTAAGAAATAGAATAGCATCCGTTGGTTCAACCATGCAAATTACAAGTGCCATGAAAATGGTAAGTGCTGCAAAATTGAAACGTGCACAAGATGCTGTTACACAAATGCGTCCTTACGCAAATAAATTACAAGAAATTTTGCAAAATGTAAGTTCAAGTTTAGATTCATCTGAAAATACTTATGCAAGAAATTCTTCTTCTAAAAATGTATTACTTATTTGTATTTCTTCAAATAGAGGATTAGCAGGTGGTTTTAACTCTAATGTGATTAAAAAAACATGGAGCTTAATAAAAAATGATTACGCATCTAATAATGTATCTGTTGTAAGTATTGGAAAAAAAGCTAATGATGCTTTTAAACGTACAGAATATGGCATGCATGGTGTTCACAGTGGAATTCATTCAGATGCTATCCCTGATTTAATTGCGATCTATGATAATTTAACTTACGAAAATGTAAATAAAATCTCTGAAGAAGTAATGAAGTCATTCTTAAATAAAGAATTTGATAAAATTGTTTTAGTTTATAATCAATTCAAAAACGCAGCCATACAAATAGTTCAAGAAGAACAATTTTTACCAGTTGTTGCAACTCAAGCAGAAGGTAAAGCGTCATCAATAGATTACGCATTTGAACCAAGCAAAGAATTTATTATTGGCGATTTAATTCCTCGCTCGTTAAAAACTCAATTTTACAAAGCTTTATTAGATTCAGTGGCTTCAGAACATGGAGCTCGTATGACAGCGATGCACAAAGCAACTGATAATGCAAAAGATATGTTACGTGATTTAAAAATCAGTTATAACAAGGCTCGTCAAACAGCTATTACAACTGAGATTTTAGAAATTGTAGCTGGTGCTGAAGCATTAAACGGATAAACTATTTTTAATTTAATGAAAAACTCCCAACTAACTATTAGTGGGAGTTTTTTGTTTTTGGCAAATTGTTAAACAAATCACTTTAGATAATAACAAAATGTCATTATTTACAATTTCTATGATTAATGCCACCTTTTTATACAAAAAATCTCCTAAATTTGACTAAACACAAAATTAAATCATATGAAAAAAACTTTACAATCAATTAAAAAAGTCGGGATTTATTCTGCCTTTTTCGGAATTAGTATCATGTCTGCACAAGTTACGTATACATTTACTAATGCAAGTGCTACTGGCAGAACAGGTCCAACAACTCCGCAAGTGACAGCAGCCTATCTTTCAACTAATTTAAATGGTTCTGTTACTGTAACTTCAGGAATTCAAAGCTTTACGGTGCCTTCAACAGGACCTTATAGAATTAAAATTGCTGGAGCTTCAGGCCAAACGTCTAGTAATGGACCTGGTGGATTAGGAATGATTGCTCAATCTGATTTTACATTAACTGCTGGTACAGTTTTAAATATTGTTGTTGGACAACAAGGTTTGGCTACAGTTGGTGTTGGTTCATATTTCGGTGGAACTGGCGGCGGAGGATCTTTTATCTACACAGGTGCTATCGGTGGTGGCGGTGGTGGCGGTTTGTTATCTGCTGCTGGTGGTGGTGGTGGAGCACTATCTTCAATTACGGCTGTAGTAGCAAATACTTGTAATGCAAATTATTCAACAAATGGATATAGTATTACTGATGCTGGTGGATTTATTGCTTTGGGTGGTGTTGGCGGAAACGGTGGTGGATTTTCTAATCGCGGTATAAATGGCGCAGGTCCAGGAACTGGTTGGTTAAGTGATTATAACCCAGCATTTGCTTCACTTTATCCAACTATGGGAGGAACACGATTTACAGGAGGAATTGGAGTTGCTCCAGGTTTAGATGGTGGATTTGGAGGCGGTGGTGCTTCTGGCACATCAAGTGGATCTACAAATAATTGGGCCGGTGGCGGTGGCGGTTTTTCTGGTGGAGGCGCAGGTCATAATGGCGGAATGAGCGATGGACAAGTTGGTGGTGGCGGAGGTTCCTTTTTAAGTGGAACAAATCAAACTAATGTTGGTTTTAATAGTGGTAATGGTTACATCGTAATTACCTCTTTATATGGCGTAAATATAGCTCAAACATCTACTATTGCATGTAATGGTTTATTAACGGCCGCACTTTCTGCATCAGTTAGCGGTGGTACTGGTCCTTTCACTTATTCTTGGTCTCCTTCTGGAGGTACTGCTTCAACAGCTACTGGTTTAGGTGCTGGTTCTTATACGTGTACCGTTGTTAGTGCTACTTCTGGTACTGTATCAAATACTTTTATTGTTACTCAGCCAAGCGCAGTTGTATCTACAATTGCTTCTCAAACAAATGTTACTTGCTATGGTGGCACTAATGGTGTTATCACGCTTACAACTACTGGCGGTACTGCACCATATTCTTATACATGGTCTCCATCTGGTGGTAGTGCTGCTACTGCAACTGGTTTAGCTGCTAATACATATTCTTGTATCGTGAAAGATGCAAACAATTGTTCAGCGACTTCACCTTCAACTACGATTACTCAACCTGCTACTTTTTCTGTAGCTACAAGTAATAGTATTATTTGTACTGGCGAAACAGCTTCATTAACAGCTACTGGTGCTACTAGTTATACTTGGAATACAGCTGCAACTACTTCAGTTATCGCTGTTTCTCCTACTGTTACAACAACTTATACAATTACAGGAGTGATTGGCGCTTGTACAAATTCGTTGACAATTACTCAAAATGTAAATGCTTGTACTGGAATTAATGAAATTTTAGAAAATTCTATTTCTCTTTATCCAAACCCAAATAATGGTGCATTTACAATTGAATTGACTACAACTACTCAGGTTATTATTACTAATGTTTTAGGAGATATTTTATTAAACTCTACTTTAACAGCAGGAAAACAAACACTTGATATTCAAAATAAATCAAATGGAATTTATTTTGTGAAATTGATTCAAAATGGTAAACAACAAACCATTAAATTAATTAAAGAATAAGTTTAACTAATTCTTTAAAAAACTCCCATCTGATAAACAGGTGGGAGTTTTTTGTTTTAAAAATATGTCAAACAATCAACTCTCTCTTTTTCAAATTTTTGATATAATACAATATAATAAATCTTTAAATACAAAAAATCTCCTAAATTTGAATTGAATTTTAAAATTTATAACTATGAAAAAAACATTACAAACAATTAAAAATGCTGGGATGTATTCTGCATTTTTTAGTGTTAGTATAATGTCTGCGCAAACAACGTATACATTTACTAATGCAAGTGCTATTGGAAATATTGGTCCAACTGCACCTCAAGTTACAGCTGCTTATTTGTCAACAAACCTTAATGGTTCTGTTACAGTAAATAGTGGTGTACAAAGTTTTACGGTACCAACAACTGGACCATATAGAGTTACTGCCTCAGGAGCACAAGGAGGTCATAGTGTTTACAACGGAGGATTAGGCTCAAAAATGGTTGGAGAATTTACTTTTACAGCTGGGCAAGTTTTAAAAATTGTGGTTGGCCAAAAAGGATTAAATGAATCTGGAGATATCAACAGAAGCGGCGGCGGTGGCGGCGGTTCTTTTGTATATACAGGAGCAACTTTATATGTAGCTGCTGGTGGTGGTGCAGGAAAAACAGGCTACACGAGTGGCACATACAACTTCCCTACTGCTGATGCAAACAGCGGAACTTCTGGTAATGCAGGTTCAGGATGGTCTGCTGGTACTGGTGGCGCAGGTGGCGCAGCTGGTAGTGGTGGATTAGGAAATGCTTACGGTGGTGGTGGAGCTGGTTGGTTAGCCGACGGTGGTGATGCAACATCATATGCGGGAAACCAACAAGGCTTTTCTAATTTAGCCAATTGGTTAGGTGGAGTTGCTCCAGTAGGAGGCGGTGATGGAGGCTTCGGCGGTGCTGGTGCTGGTGGAATTGCATACGGCGGCGGTGGCGGCGGTGGCGGTTATTCTGGTGGAGGTTCTGGTACTGACCCTGGAAGTGGGGGTGGTGCAGGTTCATATAATTCTGGAATAAATCAAATCAATACAGCTGCAATCAATACAGGAAATGGCTCTGTTGTTTTAACATTATTATATGGTGTAAATATTTCTCAAACATCAACAATTGCTTGTAATGGTTTATTAACTGCTGCACTTTCTGCTTCAGTTACTGGCGGTACTGGTCCATTTACTTATTCTTGGTCTCCAACAGGTGGAACTGCTTCTACAGCTACTGGTTTA
>JAYVIS010000164.1:0-2128 GCA_043769975.1 Bacteroidota bacterium | reverse complement strand
TTTTCTTAAAAAACGCCCAATTTTAGTAATTCTTGGATCGTTTTCTTTTGATAAAGAAGGTCCTAATTTTTCGGCATCTGTGTACATCGTTCTAAACTTTATGATATCAAACGGTTTACCATCTTTTCCAATACGTTTTTGTTTAAAAAAGATAGGGCCTTTTGATCCAAGTTTTACTATTATCATTAATAGTATGTATACCCAGCTAAAGCAAATAAGTACAAAAATTGAAATGGAAACATCAATAAATCGTTTTACGGATTGTTGCCAATTAGGCATTACCTGACGATTAATAACAATTAATGCGGTATCGCTTATTGAATTCATTTTTACCTGACCAGATAAAATATCGTACATATCTGGAATGATTTTTATGGTTGCTTCAAAATCATTTAATTCATTTATTATTTTTTCTAAATATTCATGTTCCCAAGATTCAATAGCAATGATGATTTCCTCAATTTGATGTGCATTTACAATTTCTTTTAAATCTTTATATTCTCCTAAATGAGGCACTTTTAATTTAAGTTGTTCCGAAAAACCATTCTTTTCATCTAAATGAATAAATCCTACAAATTTATTTCCTGATGATTTGTGACTTGAAGTTATTTCTTCATAAATTTTTAATGCTCTTTGGTTGCTTCCAATAATAATAGTATTAAACCCAATTTTACCTTGGTTAATTTTATAATTTGTAATGGTTGATAAAATAAAACGAAAGGTTGCTGTAATTGTAAAATGTAAAGTAAAAAGTACGATATATACTTTATAATATGCTTTGTAACTCGAAACAAAATCATCTAATAAAATAAAAAAGAAAATAAAGGTAACTCCAATTAAGGAAGTTGCAATTGTTTGCATTAACTCATTAATACGTGATTTTCGATAAATGTTTTTATAAAAACCAGTAAGATAATAGGCTAATAACCAAATTAATGGTAAAATTAAAACACCAAGATTATATTGCCTATCAAAAATTTGTTCGGGTAATATTCCAAACTTATCTGGTTCAATATAAAATTTGCGGTATAAATAAAACAAACTCCAAGCAAGGCATGCCGAAATGTAATCAGCAAACACATATTTGAATGTTTGAAATGTTTTGTTCATTTATTTGGCAATGAGTTTTATATTATCAATATATATGGCAGGGTTATCTACTGCTTTAGTAGCTTTAATAAATACCTGATATCCTGAATAGGTGGGTTGAGTGCTTACAACATTTGTAAGTTGAACATATATTTTATTCCAATCATCAGATGGATTTATAACAAGCGCATCTCTTTCATCAAATCCACCTCCTATAACACCAACTATAAATTTTTGATTGCATTTATAATTTATTTCTAAATAAACGGTGGCGCCACCAGCAGGTATATAATATTGTGCTGTATTAATAATTTTTGCAGTTGGTTTTGCATCACTCATTCCCATTAATATTGAACCACCAATGCCTCCATAAGATTGGCTCACATCAAAATCTTTTGTGTTTGATATTGCCGAATCACCAACAGAACTAAATTGACTACCGCCAAAAGATGCATCAAAATTTTCGGCATAATAAAAAATGGCATTACTGTTATATTCAAATTGAGGCGTTACAGTATATGTTTTACCTTCTTCAATGGATAAATTAAATTCTTTAGAATTATAAAATTCATAAGGTATTCGTGTTCCTGAAATGCCATTATTTTTAATCCCTGCTAATAATTTAATATCTGCATTACCAGTTGCTACAATGGGCATTACACTGCCTACCGGAAAAACACCTTTAAACTGATCATTTACATAATACCAGATGTCTGTTATTTTTTCAGTATTTTCTCCTTGTGTTGGTGTAGTTACTAATGATACTGTATTTACCAATAAAAAAGAGGCTTTAGGGGCTTTTAGTTTGTCTTTTTTACAAGAAAACAAGCCAATAAAGATTAATAAAATAAGAAAATACAGTACAGTTTTATGCATATTGTGTATAAGACGTAAAGATAACGCTACTTATTGTATTGAAAAGGTTAAATAATTAAATTATCTATTATTTAGTTGAATTTGAATGTCGATATCCTTAATAACTTGCAAGGCTATTTCTGCATCTAATAAAGAAACCGCTAATGGATAATTTTGAGTAATG
>JAYVIS010000163.1:0-2393 GCA_043769975.1 Bacteroidota bacterium | reverse complement strand
GTATGACATGAATAATTGAAGATGCATGAAGTGATGTTCCACAAGTTAATGTAATTTCTATATTTGTATGTTTTGTATTAACTCCATTTAATAAAACTTCGTGTTCACTTGCAAGTGGAATATTAGTAAATGGAATATATGCGATGCACACGTAATATTTATTGCTATTATCTGATGCGAAAACTTCGGGTTTAAAATCAGCACTAAATGAGTTTAATTGATTTTGTCGTGCATATCTTCGTCTATTTACGAGATGATTAGTAGCATGTGAATGATCAACTTGGACAGTGGTATCGGAACGAACTGTAATACCAATATATTCAGGAGTTGTATACTTGATTTGTGCGTCCGCATCGTTGAACACAGTCATCATAGATGGCGATTGAACGTATACAAAGACTCCCTGACAGGATCTAATTTCAGTGAAGTCATTTCGCATATTTACAACAACTGTATCAGTGTTTGCAGTCGTCCAAGATGCGGTATATGTCTTCGCTTGGAATTTGTGAATTGGTGGATTATAATTAGTGCTGTCAAATGATGCAAGTCTTGGGTCTTTTGCCAAGTTTACAATTGTTGTAAATTTTAATAAATCAATTGTTAAATCTGTTGTATATGCATTAGTGGTATCAGATGAAGCACAAAATAAACCTACTCCCCCCGCTGTTCCATCATTATCTTGAAACGCAAAATCTAATTGTAATTTATCAAAGTATTTCGTGTGGATGCCTTCTAAATAGGGAAAAAGTGGTAATAGAGATATGGAAACATATGTATCAGTTGATGCTGCAATTGTTAATCCTGAAAGTGTTGAACCTGATGTTTGATTTAGTGAATGTTGTTGTAATGTATACATTTGGTCTTGATTCCAACGCCAATAAACGTTTTGGCGTGCATAAATCAAATCGGTTGATGAAAGATAGTCAATTTCTTCATTATTTAATCTCAAACGAAGAGATTTGAACATACTATAAACATTTTTAAAGATGCATGTTCTTGCTCCTGCATTTGTGATTTTACAATTCATTATAACATCTTGAACTAATCCTACATCTTGACTTGCTGTAAATTGAATGGTGACGTCTGTTGAGAAGGATGGTAATGATGAAGTTGTGCCTCCCTTGTTAACTGGATAAAAATCATACTCTTTAAGTTCAGATGCTCCTTGTGCTCTGTAAACAGGTAATCCTTCAAATGTATATGACTGAATCGGGTTTTTTTTTAACGCTAATAATCTACTCATTTATATATCTACTATACAAAAAAAATATTCATAATATTTTAATTATATTATACATATCATTTTGAATCTTTTGATAATTCATAAATTAAAACTGCACCACCAACAACAATTAAAGGTAAAGCTAATTGAGATGTTATACCTGATAGTGTTGAACCTGCTGTATTTACTATACTACCTGCGGTATTTCCTAATGAACTTACAACCGAAGTAGGAACATTTGCAACGGTTTTAACTGTATCACCTAATGAACTTACAACCGAAGTAGGCACACTTGCAAAGGTTTTAACAGTATCGCCTAACGTTTTAACGACATCTTTTGGAACATTTGTAATAGTATTAACAGTATTACCTAATGTTTTAATAACATCTTTTGGAACATCAACCACATGTTTACCTAATGACTTTATACGCATATTTATTTCATTGCTTGTATCAGTTGGTAATTTTGTAATAGTTTTAACAGTAGAACCTAATGTATTTACAACACCATCTAACGGAATTACAGTTGGTAAATTTTTTAATACTCCTGTATTTGCTAATGTAATATGTGGTATTATAGGAGGCATTTTAGCATTTAATAATGCTTTTTGATGTTTTAAACCTAATGTTGATGTAATTGGTTGAAATACTGGCGTTATAGTATCTGTAATAGGTTTAAAAGCTGGTAATATAGTTTCTGTAATTGGATTATTAAAAAACGGATCACCTACACCTAAAATATCTGAACTTGAATTCCCCATATATTTATACAACAGATATTTATTTATATAACTAAAATTTTTTTCTACCTAAAAGGCTTTTTAACTTATCATCAATAGATTGCAATGATTTAAATTTACTATAATCAACAGGTTTATTTAAATTATGTTTTCTATCATAAATATTACGTTCAATAACTTTTTTAGCTGGTTCTTCAATCTTTTTCGGTAATAGTTCATCGTGTGGAACATTTGAAATATGTTTAACAAAATCTACATTTTGTCTTCCTTTTTCTAATTCTAATATTTCATTCTTTAATCCTAATTCATTTAATTCAGATCTTTTAAATTTATTATATATTTCTAAACTTCCTGCTAAATTTCCCCATTTTAGTGTAATACCTAAATCCTTAAATCTTTGTATATTTTCGTCTGTTTCTCCTTGTTGTTTT
>JAYVIS010000162.1:0-10501 GCA_043769975.1 Bacteroidota bacterium | reverse complement strand
TTAAACATCTATACTATCTTATTCGTTATTACGACCCTTGTTGCTTTATTCATTTCTAATTTACTAACTAAGCCGCTCCGAATTATTAAACAACAAATTTCAAATACAAAATTTGAAAAAAACATTCAACCAATTGTTTGGAATTCAAAAGATGAAATTGGAAATTTAGTAGAAGAATACAACAGGATGTTATTAAAATTAGAAAAGAGTTCGGAACGATTAGCTCAATCAGAAAAAGAAAGCGCATGGCTCGAAATGTCAAAACAGGTCGCTCATGAAATTAAAAATCCTTTAACCCCAATGAAGTTAAACATCCAGCATTTACAAAGAGTTGTTAAATCTAATCCTGAAAATATATCTGAAAAAGTAGATAAAGTTGCTGAATTACTCATTCAACAAATAGACACCTTGTCAAACATTGCAACTGAGTTTTCAGATTTTGCTAAATTTCCAAATGCAAAAATTGAACGAATTAATTTAGTCGAAATATTGCAAAATGTAACCGACTTATTTAAAGAAAGTTCAACGTGTACGTTTGAAAGTATAACTGAAGATTCTCTTTACGTTTTAATTGACAAAGAACAATTCATTAGAGCACTAACCAATTTAATGAAAAATGCTGAACAATCAATTCCTGAAAACAGAATTGGTAAAATCATTATTCAAGCCAAAAAGAAGTCAAACACAATTGAAATAAAAATAAGTGACAATGGTTCAGGGATTCCAAAAGAAAACTACCCGCAAATATTTACACCGAAATTCACTACAAAAAATTCAGGTACTGGATTAGGATTAGCAATGGTTAGAAACAGCATCATTGCATTTAATGGTTCAATCGATTTTAAAAGTGAGCTTAGTGTTGGTACTACTTTTACAATTAAACTTCCATCAGCAGATTAAAGCGTTTTTTTAAGTGTTTTATTTTTTGAATTATATAAATAAACAGATGAGTCTTGAGGTTTTTCACACCTATATAAAAACTCATTAATTGGTTCAATAACACTAAATTCAGATTGAAGTAGAACCTCACCATGATTATTAATTAGTCCAAATAACTCTAAATTACCAAGCAAAATTTTATAATTATTTTTATTAATTTTTTTAATAGTTCCACCTTTTATCGCATATATAACTTTTCCTAACGGATTAATTAACTGACTAATTCCTGATTTTTCAACAACGGCAATACAGTCATCAAAGTCAGAAGCTTTTGTAAAATCAATAGGTGTAACTTGTTTCAATTTCCTATCTACAAATCCGTATTTATTATTTTTTTGAATTCGAATTAAATCACATTTTGCAAAAAAAAGATTCGAATACATTCCAAATGGAATACTGTATCGCCCATTTCCGTCAATTAAGGCAACTTCATCATCGTTCAGTAATTTGAAATATTTGCCATTTGAGTAATAACTAGAAGCATAGGATGAATTGTACTCAAACTCAATATCAGTCACAAAACATTTTTCTAAGCCATTATAAAAACCATATTTGTTATCTTTTACAATTAAATAAATTCCATTTTGGCAATGAGTTATATAATCAAATTGAGGCGCTAACCTAACTTCTTCAGCATAGTTGATTAAACCATACTTTTTCGCTTTTGAAACAACGGCTATTTTATTTGTATCAATATCCGAAATCCAATCCCATTCTGCATTCAACGTTTTATTGAATTGATTTACTAGGCCGTAATGATCCGTTAAATAATAGGCAAATCCATTTTTAAAGTCTCCTAATTTGTTATAAATAAAAGGGATAATAATTTCAGCTTTACTATTTATTGCACCATATTTATTTTCTTCTTTACAAACAAATAAACTTTCGGATTGAGGATTAATTTCCTGATATGGTTTTGATATTATTTGCCCAGATCTATTAATCAAAAAACACGAATTCTTATTTTTTACTATTGCAACACCATTTACATAGTTTTCCGTTTCTTCAAAATAATTATCTGAAATTTTTAATCCTTCTTTATTTATATAAAAACAAGTATCATTTTCGCAAACACTCGCAAAACCTTCAGAAAAATCAAGAGCGTCATCATACCTTGGCAAAATAAACCAATTACCTAAAGTATCAACATAACCATATTTATGATTTTTACTTTTTATTGGAATTAAAATACGCTCAGCCAAATTCATTTCTTTTTCTAGAATATTGCGATAAGGATATTGTGGGTATTTTGATATAAAAGTTTCTAAGTTTTTTTTAGAATATGCTTTTACAGAAATATTATAAAGATGTTTCCAAGCATTATTTTGTGTGCGAATGGTACTGTATGAAGACAAAAACACAAACAGACTATCTTCATTATTTAATAATTTAGTTGCTTCAAACAAATTTTCTTCAGCCCTAGCAATATTATAATTTTTTTGATATTTCTTTAGAAATCTTTTGTAAGAATTAATATCTGCAATGTTAATTTGCTCTAAATATTCAAAGTCGTGAAAAGAATTTTGAGCCTTTTTGTACAATTTACTTTCCGGAAAATTTAATAAAAAAAGATTTACACTATCACTGCTTTGAGAAGATAAAAAATTACCCAAAATAATTTGATCTCGTTTTATTAAACAACCTTCCAATATATTTTGTTCAGCAAAATAAAACTTATTTAAAAAATAATTTAAATTTTCAATACTGTTTTTTCTACAATAAACATCATAACCTTTATCTGCAATATCATTTGCAAGTGTATTAATGGAATTACTATTAATCTTATACTGTTTAAAACTAATTGTATCAACAAAAAGACATTTTGAAATAGCAATATACTTTGCGGCACTATCAATATTAGAAAATGGATTATCATTTCTGTAAAAAATTGTAGCTAATCCATAAGAGGCATTTACTTTGTTTGCATTATAGGTTTTGTAAAAAAGTTGTTTTGCTTTGAAATAATCATAAATAGATAAGGCATCATAAGCTTTTGTTATGCTAGAGCAAAACAAAAGCTGAGGAAGAATTACAAGAATAAAAAACCATTTTCTTTTTAACATATAAAATCAAAAAATCGCTTTAAAATTATACTTTTGTAAATAATATATTTAATAAAGATGTTCACAACAGGAAAAATAATATTTGCAGGTGTTTTTGTAATCATTTTTATAATTGCAATGTTTTGGTCTTATCAAAAAGATCAAAAAATAAACAAAACCCATTTTAAAGGTGCCTCAAAAATCCTATTCTACATTGTTTTAGTAATAGGATTACTATTTTTATTTGTTAAAATGCGTCATTTATTGTAATATTCCTTTTTTTATCTATATTTTTGTTGCTTAATTGTTTCACAATAAAATAATTTAAATTTCGATGAATAATATATTTTCAATTATCATACTACTTATTTTTACCATTAACTCTTATGCTGGTGTATTAGTTGTTGAAGGTAAATTCCAAAATAAGAATATATATATTCAAAATTCTTTTGGGAAAAATGGTGTTGGTTTTTGTGCAACTGAAATTAAAGTAAATGGCAAAATCACGACTGATGAGGTTAATTCTAGCGCTTTCGAAATAGATTTATCTGCAATGAATATTAAACCAGGTCAAAAAGTGATTATCGAAATTATTCACCAAAGTGATTGTATTCCTGTTGTCTTAAATCCTGAAGTTTTAAAACCGCGACCTACTTATGAAATATTAAGCATGAATGTAAATACTATCGGCTTATTAAAATGGACTACAAAAAACGAAAGTGGTTCTTTACCTTATATCGTTGAACAATTTAAATGGAATAAGTGGGTGTATGTTGGCGAAGTTACAGGAATCGGTTCTGCTGAAAGTCATGATTATTCGTTTCAAATTGCGATGCATAGTGGTGAAAATAAATTTAGAGTTAAACAAGTAGGTTTAGGTGTTGCACCAAAAGTATCTAGCGCTGTTATCCTTAATTCAATGACAGAAAAGCCAACATTTATGGTAAGTAAAGATGGTAAATCGGTACAATATTCATATGAAACTGCCTTTGAAATATATGATTCCTTTGGCACTATCGTTAAGAAAGGATTTGGTAAAGAAACAAGTATTGAAAACTTAACAAAAGGAAAATATTATTTATGTTACGATAATCAAGTTACTGAATTTGATAAGAAAAAATAATTATTTATTTTTAAATCATCAAAAAAGGTTGGATTAATCCAACCTTTTTTGATTTATGTCAATTTGTTAATTGAACTACGCTTTTAAAATCTAATACCTACCCCAAACTCCAACCAGTTATGATAAAGCTTAATGCGAGATTCTTTTAATGGAATTGTATTAAACTCTCTTTGATAAATAATGTTTGCGAAAAAATGATCGCCATTATATCCTAATTGTGTTTTAAAATTGGTGTATACAGGCACGTTAATCCAAAAACGTTCTTTATCAATCTGAGTGTATTTCTGAATTTGAAAACCACTACCAACCATAAAAACAGGAGTAAAATGAAATTTTTTGTATACAAACTGATATCCAAAACCAAGAGATAAAATAGTACTTGTAAAATTTCCGAATTTTAATTTGTTCAAATTAGGATAAAATGTACTCTGCAAAGCTGGGACAAAAGTAGAATCAGCCTCAATCCGTTGGTATCTTTCAGAAAGTGCCATCAAAAAAGAACCTGCACTTTTCTTTTGCCGCTCACCTTGAGCAAAAGCAGCGTTCATTGAAAAATTCTTATTAAAATTAAAAGCTAAATTTAATCCACCCTCAATAATACGTAGTTTATCTGTTTTTGGGTAACCCAAAGAATCTTTATTCCAGTTGGGATAAAATTTTTCATAATTGTCCAAATAAAAACCTTTATAATCTCTATAAAACAAACTCCAATTTAGAATTCGACCTTGAATATTTACAAAAATATTTCTGAACTTAGTATTGCCAAATTTTTGTATACTTTTTTCACTAGCGGGAAGTTTAATTGCAAATGAAATATATACTTTCTTAATTTTCAAGGATAAACCCACAACTCCAGGAATAGCAGGTTTATATTTAAATTTATCGCCTTTTCCTAAAAGTCTACTATTAACATCAATTAAAATAGACGGGTACACAAACCTCGGACGAATTAAGAAGTTTTTCGGAAATACTTCAATGTTTTCAGGAATTTCCTTTACTTTTTTCTTTTTTTCTTTCTTCTCTTTTTGACCAAAAGATTGAAAATTAATTAGAAGTAATGAAATAAATATTAAATGATTAAGTCTCATAAACGAATAAACAAACTTAATTAAATATGGGGAAATTGCACGAAAGTTAATCCGAAAAAATTAACAAAAATTAAACTCCAAATAATTAAAGGTAACTGATTTCATGAATAAATTAATAGCTATATTTAGCCTTCAAAATTTAACGTTACTAAAAATTACAATTTAAATGGAAAAAGTATTAAAATCTCTAGGAATAAAGGATCTAAACATTGGATGTGCAACTGGAAGTAATTTTTTTGCAAATGGTGATATCCTAGAATCATATAGCCCTGTTGATGGGAAATTAATTGCTAAAGTTCAAGTAGCTAATGCTAATGATTACGAAAAAGTAGTTCAAGTTGCTTCTCAAGCTTTCTTAATTTGGCGTAATATTCCTGCACCTAAACGTGGAGAAATTGTGCGTCAGTTTGGAGAAAAACTAAGAGCAAAGAAAAATGATTTAGGGAAATTAGTTTCTTATGAAATGGGTAAATCTTTGCAAGAAGGTTTAGGAGAAGTTCAAGAAATGATTGACATCTGCGATTTTGCTGTTGGTGTTTCTCGTCAGTTATATGGTTTAACAATGCATTCTGAAAGAGAAAGTCATAGAATGTATGAGCAATGGCACCCATTAGGAATTGTGGGTATCATTTCAGCTTTTAATTTCCCAGTTGCCGTTTGGAATTGGAATACTGCATTAGCATGGATTTGTGGAGATGTATGTATTTGGAAACCGTCAAGTAAAGTTCCTTTATGCGCTGTTGCTTGTCATAATATCTGGATTGAAGTTGCTAAAGAAAATAATTTGCCAGAAGGTGTTTCTTGTTTATTAGTAAGTCCAGGTTCTATTGGAGAAAAAATGTGTGAAGATGTAAGAGTGCCATTAGTATCTGCAACGGGTTCTACGCGTGTTGGTCGCATTGTAGGAACTAAAGTAGCAAGCCGTTTTGGTCGTTCAATATTAGAATTGGGTGGAAACAATGCTGTTATTATCACTCCAAATGCAGATTTAAAAGCAGTATTACCTGGTTTAGTATTTGGATCAGTTGGTACAGCTGGACAACGTTGTACATCTACTCGTAGATTAATTATTCATGAAGATATTTATGATGATGTTAAACAAAAATTAGTTAGTGCTTACAAACAATTACGTATTGGTGATCCATTAAATGAAAACAATCATGTTGGACCATTAATTGATAAAGGTGCTGTAAAAGATTATATGAGTGCCATTGAAAAAGTAATAGCTGAAGGTGGGAAAATTTTAATTCCAGGAGGCGTTTTAGAAGGAAAAGGATATGAAAGTGGTTGCTTTGTAAACCCATGTATTGCTGAAGCTAAAAATGATTTTGAAATAGTTCAACATGAAACTTTCGCACCTATTTTATATATCATGAAATACAAAACAATTGAAGAAGCAATTGCTATTCAAAATGGTGTACCACAAGGTTTATCGTCATCTATCATGACTTTAAATATGCAAGAAGCTGAACAGTTTTTATCAACTAATGGAAGTGATTGCGGTATTGCAAACGTAAACATTGGCACAAGTGGTGCAGAAATTGGTGGAGCATTTGGTGGAGAAAAAGAAACTGGTGGTGGTCGCGAAAGCGGTTCTGACAGCTGGAAAGCATATATGCGTCGTCAAACTAACACTATAAATTACGGGACAAAATTAACCTTAGCTCAAGGAATTAAATTTGATTTTTAATTCAAAAAAACTATTAAAAAATATATTAAAACTAAAATAAACTTTAAGTATGACAGTATCACATAACAAAGTAGTAACGGTAAATTACCATTTATCAGCTAACGTAGAACAAGAAACTCCAGAATTAATAGAGCAAACAACTAAAGAAAATCCATTTGTTTTTATTTTTGGCGGAGGCCAATTATTACCAGATTTTGAAAAGAATTTATTAAATAAAAAAGTTGGAGATAAATTTGATTTTGAAGTATTACCAAAAAACGGTTATGGTATTTCTGATGCTCAAATGGTAACTAAAATACCAAAAGAAGCTTTTCATGTTGATGGAGTGTTTGATGCAGAAAGAGTAGTTGAAGGTGAAGAATTAATGATGAATGATGCCGATGGAAATGAATTGATGGGTTTTGTGAGTGAAATTGGTGATGATTATGTGATTATGGATTTTAATCACCCATTAGCTGATCATCATTTACATTTTATTGGTGAAGTGTTATCAATTCGCGAAGCAACTGCAGAAGAGCTAGATCATGGACATGTGCATGGTGCTGGTGGCCATCACCATTAATAATTTTAATCTTCTAACTTAATTTATTTCAAAATAAAATAATGATGGAAGATTTTCCTCTATTTAGAAAATATTCCAATAACAAAAATTACTTTAAAATCATGAGTTCAAGTGAGTTTATTGAAATTTTTGTTATTGGGAATAAGGTTGTTTTAAAAAAAATTGAAGCAAAGATTTACCCTGATAAATTATTTATATCAGATTTAATAAATTGTAATCAACCTATTCTTAAAATTTCAAAAGAAGAATTTTCGATCATCGAAAATCAAATCAACACAAAAAACTAACGCAGTTTTATTTTATATTTTTCTGCCATTTTTTGCAATTGCTCATCACTTACTTCATGTATGTTTTTATTTTGATGGTAATTTTCAACTGTCACAACAAACATATCGTATCCGTAAGTTTTCGCTAATCTAAAATATGGTTCAAGTTCCCATTCAATTGTGAACGTATTATGTATAAAAATTTTCTCAATGTTTTTTTCCATTGAGTTTTTTGTATTTTCTTCGCATTGCTTATACGCTAAATGATTGTTTTTAAAATCAAATACATATTCGTGAGTTGTTTTATTTGTAAAATAATCATCAACAGAATAAATAGGGTATTTTCCACATTCAGATAACAACACAGCTAATTTAGATTTACCACTTCCTGGCAAACCTCGCAATAAAATAAGAGAATTTTTCATTTTCATTAAACAAAAAAATCCAAACAATAAACGTTTGGATTTTTGTGGTTCCGACCGGGATTGAACCGGTGACACCTAGATTTTCAGTCTAGTGCTCTACCAGCTGAGCTACAGAACCAGTAATTTGGAGTGCAAATTTAGTAGAAAATTCTGGATTGCAAAAAAAAACTTAAAAAAACTTAAAATCATTTTCAGTATCAAGTATTTATCTATTTTTATGCTCTCTTGAATTTAGTTGTAGACATAGGAAATACGCGAACAAAAGCCGCATTATATTCAGGTAATTCCTTAATAGAGTTTCACACATTAAAAAATCCAAAAGAACTATTTAAAAGTGGATTAATTGAAAAATGCTCAAAAATCATCATAAGTAGTGTTGCTGAAACTGATGATTTTTTCATTGAACTCTTAAAACTTAAAGAAACTATTCTTTTTACAACACAAACACAAATTCCAATTATTAACGATTATAAATCCATATCAACATTAGGATCAGATAGACTATTAGCTTCTGTTGGGGCATATTTTTTATATCCAAAATCAAATGTTTTAGTTATTGATGCAGGTACTTGTATAAAATATAATTTCACAAATTCAGATAATCATTATTTAGGAGGTGGAATATCACCAGGAATTACAATGAAATTGAAGTCATTACATGATTATACCGCTAAACTCCCATTGATTGAATTTGATGAAAATTTCAACCTATTAATTGGAGATTCAACTCAACATTCAATATTATCAGGTGTTTTGAATGGAACTATTGCTGAAATTGATGGAATAATAAACACTTATAAACTGCATTATCCAGATTTGATTTGTTTACTAACAGGTGGCGATTCTGAATACTTGGCTAATCGGTTAAAAAATAGCATCTTTACGCACCAAAATTTAGTTTTAAAAGGATTAAACGATATTTTAAATTATACAATTGAAATCAACGCCAATAAATAAATCATTAACTGCTTATATAGTTTGCTTTGCACTAATATGCTCAGCCTATATTTCTTTTGCCCAAAATCTTACTTCAAGTCCGTATTCGCGCTATGGTTTTGGTGAATTAAATTCTCAAACATTTGCATCACAAGCTGCGATGGGAAATTCTTTCATAGCGTATCAACAAGATAGTATTGCTCCATTTTTCATAAATGTTGCTAATCCTGCAAGTTTATCTGGATTAAAGCTTACAGTGCTTGAGTTAGGTGGACAAGCTCAATTTACTAAAATTAGTAGCACAACTACTTCATTAAAAAAAACCAATTCTAACTTTTCATATGGTTCAATCGGGTTTCCAATAAAAAAAATTGGTGGAGCTGCTTTTGGAATTATGCCATTTAGTTCGGTAGGCTATAAAATTACCTCAACACAGGATGAACCAATTGTTGGCGGTACAATGAAATATGTTTATAAAGGAGAAGGAGGAATAAATAAAGCTTTTATAGGATTAGGAGTTAAACCATTCCGTAGACAAGAATATAAATTTCAAAGATCAAGTTTTGCGGATTCATTAATAAAATATAATAAAACTGCAAAATACAAGGGTATTAAATTGGTAAAGCAGTTAGTTTCTAATTTTTCTATTGGAGCAACGGCTAATTACGTTTTTGGCGCTATTAACCAAACTACTGATATTGTTTACCCTAACCAACTTTTATTTTACAATTCTAAAAGACAACGTTCAACACAAGTTAATGATTTTACATTTAATGGAGGAATACAAACTAACTTTACAATTGATTCGTTAAAAAAGAAAGGAGAAAGAAGGAATTTAAAAGAAAAAATCATTATCGGTACTGGCTTTTTCATCAATACTCCTGCTAATTTAAGTGCTAAACAAAACAAAATTATTTACAATTATTCATTAGATGGATTTGGAACTGAACGACCAAAAGACACGGTTTTAAATTCACAAAATATTTCAGGCAATATTAAACTGCCATTAGAAATGGGGGTTGGCTTATCATTAAAAAAAGGTGAAAAGCTAACTATATTAATTGATGCAGCAGTAACAAACTGGTCAGGATACAAAAATTTTGATGATCCAAATACAGAATTTAATAATAGTTATAGAGTTTCTGCAGGATTAAATTATGTACCTAACAAACTAGCATTTGGTTCATCTAACTACATTAAACGAATTCATTACCGCATAGGTGCATCTTATTCTGATGGATATTTAGATTTAAAAAACACAAAAATTAGTAATTATTCAATTTCAGCTGGCTTAGGATTGCCTGTTGGAATTGGCCGATTTGATGAAATTGGTGTTGTAAATATTTCGGCACAATATGGAAAACTTGGCAGCATAACAAATAACTTATTGCAAGAAGAATATGTTAGAATAACATTAGGGTTTACATTTA
>JAYVIS010000161.1:0-3196 GCA_043769975.1 Bacteroidota bacterium | reverse complement strand
TGGTTTTAGCTCAATTAATTGTTATTTTATTTTATCCAAAATGGCTTTCACACCTTAATCATGTAAATCTAAAAATTGGATTTATTTCTGTGATATTTTTAGTGACTATTTTTCTATGTTCTTCAAAAATGGGTTTAATTACCTCATTGTTTTTACTTCCGTCCACTTTTTGTTTTATTTTATATCAAAATGGATATTATAAAATAATTCTTGGATTAATTTTGACTTTAATTTTAGGAATTTTTATAGCTTTCAAAACATTTCCAGCACCATTTGAACGCTTCAAAACTGCATTTACTGTTACTTCTTCAATTGAAACAATTGATAAATCTGATGCTGAAAGCACAGCTGTTCGTATTTTAGTTTGGAAAGAATCCATTAAAATTATTAAACAACATTTATGGATTGGGACTAGTCCGGCTGATGCAAACCAAAAACTTTATATAGCATATGAACAAAATGGTATGACGGGTGCATTAGCAAAAAAATTAAACGCTCATAATCAATATTTACAAACGTTTATTGGAACTGGTATTTTAGGTTTTGTCTTATTATTAATAATGACTTTATTCTTAATAATTTACAGTTTTTTTAAAAAAAATTATATTCTTATGTTATTTAGTATTTTAATTTCTTTTAATTTTATGGTTGAATCCATGCTTCAATCGCAAGCTGGTTTCATTTTTTTTACCTTTTTCCTATGTCTGTTTTTAAAATATAATTTAAAAGATATTACGATACATTCAAAATTAAAAATTTAAATCTCATTTTAATGATTCCATTTTCACCACCACGGATTGATGATAAAATTATTGCAGAAGTAACAGCTGCTTTAAAATCTGGTTGGATAACCACAGGTCCAAGAACTAAATTATTCGAAAAGAAAATAACTGAATATTGTGGAAATAAAGCAACTCTTTGTTTAAATTCAGCAACTGCTGGTTTAGAAATAATGTTGCGTTGGTATGGAGTAGGGCAAGGCGATGAAGTAATTCTGCCAGCATATACCTATTCTGCTACCGCAAATGTTATTATTCACTGCGGTGCAACTCCAGTTTTTGTTGATGTTAATAGTGAAGATTTTAATATCAATGTTTCTAATATTGAAAAGGCAATCAATTCAAAAACAAAAGTTATAATGCCAGTTGATTTTGCTGGCTTTCCGTGCGATTATAATGAAATTAATTCCTTAGTAGTAAAACATAAAAACTCATTTATTGCAACATCTGAAAACCAAAAAAAGCTGGGTCGAATTTTAGTATTGTCTGATTCAGCACATTCATTTGGTGGAACATATAATGGCAAAAAATGTGGTTCACTAACAGATGTTTCAGTATTTTCATTTCATGCGGTTAAAAACTTAACAACTGCAGAAGGTGGCGCTGTGGCCTTAAATTTGCCTGAACCATTTGATAATACTGAGGTTTATAATTATCTGTGTATGTTTACCCTACATGGTCAAAATAAAGATGCCCTTGCTAAAACTCAAAAAGGTAATTGGAAATACGATATCATTGAGGCAGGTTATAAATGTAACATGACTGATTTATCCGCCGCAATTGGGCTTATTGAACTTGAGCGATATGATAATGATACTCAAATTAAACGAAAGGAAATTTTTGAATTATATGATAAAGCATTTTCAACTGATAACAGATTTCAAATTCCAACACAAGTTACAAATACAAAAAATGGGTGTTACCATTTGTATCCATTACGGATAAAAAATATTTCGGAACAACAACGTGATGATATTATGAAAGAAATTTTTGATTGTGACGTATCTGTAAATGTCCATTTTATGCCAGTTCCAGCTATGACTTTTTATAAAAAATTAGGTTATGATATGAAAGACTATCCTGTTACTTATGATAATTACAGTAGAGAAATATCATTACCTATTTATTACAATTTAACAACAGAAAATGTACAAACTGTTATAAATTCAGTTATTCAATCAGTAAACAAAATTTTGTGTTAAAGCGTAGTTTTGATATAGTTTGTTCACTAATAGGAATTCTTCTATTAATTCCTTTTTTTGTTATGATCTGTTTAATACAAATCATAAGTTCTGGGTTTCCTGTTTTTTACTTTCAAACCCGAGTTGGGCAAAATAATATTGATTTCAAATTATTTAAATTCAGAACAATGAATTTGAACGCCGATAAGCAAGGTCTTTTAACTGTTGGAGGTAGAGATTCGAGAGTAACTAAATTAGGCTATTATTTACGAAAATATAAATTAGATGAACTTCCTCAATTGTTTAATGTGTTATTTGGAACAATGAGTTTGGTTGGGCCACGACCTGAAGTTAGAAAATATGTAGGCTTATACAACGAATTGCAAACCAATGTATTGTCTGTAAAACCAGGTATTACAGATTATGCTTCTTTGGAATTTATTAATGAAAATGAATTGTTAGCTCAATCAAAAGAACCAGAAAAAACATACATAAATGATATAATGCCTAAAAAATTAGCATTGAATTTAAAATATATCAAAGAACAAAATTTGTTGGTTGATTTAAAAATTATCACAAAAACTATCCTAAAAATTGCAAAATAGCATCATTATTTTTCAATCATTGCTTATATTTAACATCTCTAAAGAATCTTAAAATGAAAAATCTGTCACTTATTATAAATGGAATTTTAGCAATTGCTGTAGCCATATTATTTTACCAAGTTAATACCCTTAAAAACAATGGTGTTTCATCTGGATCTTCCGAAATTACTTCAGATAATAAAAGTCCAATTATCGTAACAAGTGCTACTAATTTAGCTGACGCAAAAATTGCTTATATTAATACAGATAGTATAAATGAACATTACGCTTATATTGCTGATTTCACTAAAGTATTAAAGTCGAAAAAAAGTTCTATCGAAAGTCAAATGCAATCTCTTACAGCAAAATTTCAGCAAGAATATGAGGCATTCCAACAATCTGCGCAAGCTGGTATCGCTTCCGAGTCTGATTTAATGAAACAAAAAACAAGTTTAGAAAGACAACAACAAGAAATTGCAAACAAGGAACTTCAAATGCAAAACTTAGGAATTGAATTAGAAGAAAAAAATATTGAACTAAATAAAAACGTGAAAGATTTTTTAGCTAAATATAACAATGGAAAGTTTGACTATGTTTTATCTTATTCTGATATGATGCCTACAATTTTATTGGTAAATCCTAAATTAGATAT
>JAYVIS010000160.1:0-7795 GCA_043769975.1 Bacteroidota bacterium | reverse complement strand
GGCTTTAAAAGGGATTTCCGTGAGTTTGCTTGATTATATTTTTTGCCAAGCCAGGAAACGTATTAAATAATCCAATTGTGACATTAGTTAAATATGGATTTTCTGAAAGTTTTTGAAAATGACGGCTTAATTTTATTCTGGTTGAAAATTCCTTAGTCCAAAAGTGATTGTAATGATTAACCAATTGTTGTTTTGTATACTTCTTTGAAAAATAATTGTCAATGTGTTGGGCTAATACAGAAGCGGACCTCAAGGCAATACTCATTCCATTGCCAGTAATAGGAGCAATGCAACCGGCAGAATCACCAATAAAAAAAGACTGATCTGAAACTGGTTTTTTAATTGAAAAATTAATACCGCTAATAGTAATGGGATCCTTAAAAATAAACTCAGCATTTTCAAATGCCTTTTTTAAATTTTTGTTTTTAAATAAAAATTTATTTTCTAATTCAGGAATTGAATTATTGGAACTTTTTAATTTTTCTGAATTCACAATATAGCATAGGCATGATTTATCACCCTCTATATTAGAAATTCCACAATATCCGCCTGGAAAATTATGCATTTCAATTAAACGTGAATCTCGTTCTAACCTTATATGATACTTAACGCCAACATAGTTTGCACTGATGAGTTGGTTTTCTTTTTTTAGTGTTTCAAAATTTGATTTCCGTCCGGATGAGTTACAGACTAACGAAGCATTGATATGGCCATTAGTTGTTTTAATAGAATAGACTTCTTCATCAATATCCATATTAATATCTTGCGCTTTGGTGTTAAGACAAAATAAGACACCGTTTTTTTTTGCTTCTTCAAATAGCAAATCCTCTAACAAATAGCGACTAATCCCAAAACCTCCTAAACCAAGTGATGTATTAAATTCATTTTTGCCTGTAGAGCTTAATTTAAAATTTGTGATTTGAGGTAAGTTCAACTCAAATAGAGTAGGGCATATTTTATGCAAATAATTATAAGATTCCATCGAAATGTATTCTCCGCACACTTTATGTCTTGGATAATTTCCTTTTTCTATCACAACTACATTATAACCTCTTTTTTTTAAATCAATTGATAAGGATAATCCAGCAAGTCCGCCACCAATGATGGCAACATCAGTCATCATCGGTGAGCAATAATTTTATATCTGAATGCCCAACTCCATTTCACGGAATAGTCAGTAAAGCCAGCTGTTTGGAGTAAGGATATTAATTCGCTTTTTTTAAATCCTCTTTTTACAGAAAGTGGTGCGTCATTTTTTACCAAATACGATTTTGAGAATAATGCAGTTAAAAATTTAATACTATAATAGGCTAACCAATGGCGATGTAAATCGTTCACTAAAATGATACAATTATTAGTTTTACAAAACTTGAATAATTCTATTATTTCTTCATTTGTGAGATGATGAAGGAATAGGCTGCAATGAATTACATCTATTTTATTTAAAAGCTCTTTGGAAATATTTCGATAATCATCGCAAATTAATTGCTTATTAAGAATAGCAAATAAGTTATGTTCTGCATATTTAACGCAATCTGATTTTAAATCTACTCCATAAAAAAAAAGGTTTAGCTTTAATTTTTCTGCAAACATAGAAAGTTGCTTTATCGAATCTCCACCACCAAATCCTATATCTAAAATTTTTGTAGCTTCCTTATTAATTTTCAGAATATCAGAGAACCCATTTAAAGAGGCATTATAGCCACCTAACCAATTATTAATTGTATCAAGCTCTATTAAATTTCTATAAAGATCTTTAGTTGCGATATGATTCGTATCCAAATATTCTTTTTCGTATGATCTAACTTTCAATAACATGATTCTTCTTTGCGACATTCAATTTCTTAGTGTGAGTAATATTGACTGATGATAAACTAATCATCTCAACGCTTAATCCTGGACCAAAGGCACAACTAAATATTTTTTTATTCTCTCGATGATTGTCAAATTTTATTTTATTAAATATTTTTTTTAAAACAAATAGAATAGTGGGAGATGACATATTTCCATAATTTTTTAAAACACTCATCGAATCTTCAATATCATTTTCGGTGAGGCTTAAACTATCTTTTACTGCTTCTACAATTCTAACACCTCCTGGATGAATGGCCCAATAGTCTGGTTTGTTTCCATCTAAAAAATTAGTTACAACAGGATATATGTTGTCTTTTATTGCATTTACAATATTTTTGTTTAGATACATTTTGAAAGCTAAAGAAGAAATATTCCAGGTCATTAAGTCTAACGTATCAGGTATATATGATGATCCTATTTCATCAATTTTTAAAGTTATTTTTTTTTCAATATGTTTGTTTTTATTTCCGCAAACAATCGTTGCCGCAGCTCCATCTGCAAATAACAAATTAGCAACTATATCTTCATCAGATAATGATGGTAAAAAATGCAATGAGCAAAGTTCTGCACTAATAATTAGTATACATGCATTGGGGTTTGCATCTGCAATATATTTTGCATGTTTAAGTGCTTTAATAGCTGCGTAGCAACCCAAAAAGTTTAATGCTAATTTTTCTGTATGTTGAAGCCCATAATATTCTGATATAAAAAACTCGATACCTGGGGCGAAAATTCCTGTACAGCTAACCGTAATTAAATGAGTAATTTCCTCAGGCTTTACATTTGTTTTCAAAAGCAATTTGTCAATTGCCTTAGATGCAAGAGGTAAAATTTTCTCCTTATATAGTGTTGTTCTTCTTTCTATCGACTGATTGAAATCTCCATTAGTAAATAATTCATAATCCTTCATGTTAAAGTCAGGAATGCAACTATATCGTTTTTGAATTTTTGTTTTTTCGTTTAAGAAACTTAATTTTTGTTTAATAGGATCTGAGCCCATTGATGTTAAGGCCTTTGAATAAAATTCTACTAATTCTTCTTTTGAAACTGTGAATTCGGGAACAGCTGTTGCAATATCAAGTATATGTGCCATAAGATTTAGTTTAGTAATATAAGTGTGAAGTAAATGTTATTTAAAACTGATGATAGCACCAGCATTATCATTGTGTTTTTAAAATTAATGTGTCTTCTGTTGTTAAATGATTTAGCTGCCCAGAAAATAAAATAAAATGTTGCCGGAAGCATTATCATATTAAATAGCCAAAATTTATTTAGCATATTCATACTATTAAATGAAATATAAATAAATAGAGTAGCCATTGAAAACATAATCCCCGAAAAAATAAATGTCCCTCTTTTGCCAAGAATCATGCTTAATGTTGTAACTCCATCATTTCTATCCGCCTCATGTTGATAAATTTGAGTTATAGGGTAAATAGTCGCAATAAAAAATGATGATGCAATTGCTGATGATATGACTGATGTGTCTGAAAACAATGCTGTAGACGATAATGCAAAAATATTAGCACAAAACACCCATGCTCCTTGAAAAACGAATACAATTAAAAATCCTATAATTGGATATTGTTTTAGTCGAATTTCCCTTTTGCTATAGAGTCGAGAGGCAAGAATGTAAATGACCACAAAAACAGTAAATGATAAATTTACAAATGTGGAAAGTAAAATTGCTGCACTATCAAATAAATTGGCTACTTGCAATAATCGTTGCGTTGGTTTGGGAGGTGATGCTAAACCACCAATCGATCCTTCATCTCTATCGTTATAACTATTGTAGCCATTACTTGCCGGAAAAACTAATAAATGCCAAATACCTATAACGAGTAATAATTGATAATTGAGTTCAGGTTGAATATAGAAAAATGAAAATAGAGATACTGGCAGTAAAAATACCGAGAAAGGAAATCGTAGAAGTTTAATTGTATCATTCATTTGGACTTATATTTTTATAATGTTTGTCACCACTAAAATACTGCTATGTAATTCAAGCGAATTACATTACTAATTGAATGTTTTATATTATTCACACATTTTGTTTTACCTCTTGTCTTTCGAGCGTAAAATAAAGTTCAATTTTTCTAAAGCAATTAAATATAATTTTCTCAACCTTAAAATTTTCTGTTTTCAATAAATTGTTTGGATTTAAAGGTGATTTATTAACACCTGATTCGTTTAGCGTTAATGCAATTGATTTCTCTTTCCCATCCACCACATCTAAAAATAAAGGAACACCACTATATTCTGGATCGTACTCTATTTTGTAATGCAATTCGTCAATGTTTATTTCACAAGGCAACGTAACCGTAACAACATCTTGAGTAATCAAATCAATTGCAATTTTATTTAGTATGGTTACCATTAAATTGTTAGTTTATATTATTAATAATCAGAAGTGTTGTGAGTTGGAGCATATTTTTTTAAAACATTAATTAATGAATCGTAGTAATTTGCTAAATGCGTTACATTTATTTCAGGATTTTCCACATCCGGATTTGATACAGGAAATTCATTTATATACTTAGATAGCTCAGGGTATTTTTCCTGAATATATAATGTAATTTTTAATATATCTTCATTATATTGTTTTTCTGTTTTCATCTTTATTAAGTTTTAATTTGGTTGTTGAACTTTTATTAATCGTGATTTGTTTGTTTTCTTTAAAATCCTTTGGAATGGGTGGTTTTTTATTAAAGTCTTCGTTAGTTTTTTGGATTAGCATGCTTCCACTGTCTTTTGAAACGCTTGTATTTTTAGTCTTTTTCATGTTTTTAGGTTAGTTTAAATGTTACTTCTTTTTTCTTGCCAATGGTTCAAATAAAAGTGAAAGCGATTGGCGATGAGTAAAATATTTGTAAATCCAATTAATAAACACAATCAATTTGTTTTTAAATCCTATTAATAGGAATAAATGCAAAGTCATCCAAACTATCCAGGCAAAAAAACCTTGAAAGCTTATTGCAGGATTTGCTAAATCAACAACTGCTTTGTTTCTTCCAACAGTTGCCATGCTTCCTTTATTTACATAATGGTAAGGCAATGAAGGTTTGTTTTCAGCTAAACGTTTAAAATTATGAGCTACATTTTTTGCTTGATCTATTGCTACACTTGCTAATTGCGGAAAACCCTTTGGATATACTTCCGTTTCAATTAAAGCAATATCTCCAATTGCAAATATATTTTCTGTTAGTAATACCTTATTAAATACATCTGTTTTAAGTTGATTTGATTTTGAAATGTGAATTGCATCTATTCCCGGGGGAATGTTGCCTTTTACACCTGCAGCCCAAATAACAATGGTAGATTTAATTGTTGAAGCATCTTGTAACAAGATGTTTTCCCCATCATATTCCTTAACCAGCGTATTTGTTTTCACAGTTACGCCCATTGATTCTAAATATTCCTTTGCACTTTTAGAAGATTGTTCGCTCATATTTGCCAATAATTTGCTCGTACCTTCTAATAAATAGATGTTCATCTGAGAAAAATCTATATCTGGGTATTCGTGTGGTAATGAGTCACGTTTCATCTCCGCTAAAGCTCCACTTAATTCAACTCCAGTTGGGCCACCTCCAACTATGACAATTGATAAAATCTTTTCGTTATTTTTTGTTTTAGAAGAAACAGAATCCTCAAAATGCTTTAACAACGTGTTGCGAATTTGTAGTGCTTCCCAAGTTGATTTCATTGGAAAGGAGTTCTCTTCGATTGATTTATTTCCAAAATAATTTGTTGTAGCTCCTGTTGCTATCACTAAATAATCAAATTTGAAAACATTACAATCGGTTTGGATTGTGTTTGTATTGGTATTAATGTTTAAAACAGTTTCTACTCTGATGTTAACATTTTTACTTTTTTTGAAAATGGAGCGGAGTGGGAAGGATATATTACTCGCATCTAAGTTTGCCATAGCCACTTGATAAAATAGAGGCTGAAATTGATGGTAATTGTTTTTATCAATTAATGTAATTGTATAATCCGGATGATTGTTAAGCGTGCGTGCTAATTTTAGTCCGGCAAAACCAGCTCCTATAATTATGATATGTTTTTTCTTATCGATCATTTAAATACAATTCCGTTAATTTTTTAATATTCTTATGTTTGAATATAATTGCAATGTGCATGACTACTTTTTATTGACTATTTTATTGAGCTAGATAACCGCCATCAATTTCAATTGTTGTCCCGGTAATAAATAAACTGTCATCGCTAGCAAGAAAAATAAAACCATTAGCAATTTCTTCTGATTCGCCTAATCTTTTCATTGGATGTAAATCAATAATATGTTGTATATCTTCATCGTTGATCTTGCTTAATAAAGGGGTGTCAATAAACCCTGGACATATAGCATTGATTCTTATACCATGTGTTGCATATTCTAAAGCAGCTGTTTGCGTAAGGCCTATCACACCGTGTTTGGCTGCTACATAATGTGAAGAAGCAGGAAAGCCTACTTTACCTAAAATAGATGATATATTAATAATTACACCTTTTTTCTGTTTTTCCATTTGAGATAATTCGAATTTCATACAGTTAAAAACGCCAGTTAAGTTTACACCAATTACATTTAGCCAAGCCTCTGAAGTCATATCGCCCACTTTATTTGCTTCACCTCCAATTCCTGCATTATTTAAAGCAATATCAATTGTTCCAAAAGTGCTAATGACCTTTTCAATTGTAATTTTTACTTGTTCAAATACAGATACATCACATTCAATAAATAGTGCTTTAGGATTTTCTTTTTTTATTTCGTTCATAGCATCCAATATTGCATCAGATTTCATATCTGCAATTACTATATTTGCGCCTTCCTTTGCGGCAGCAATAGCACATGCTTTTCCTATACCAGAAATACCTCCCGTTATAAATACTGTTTTGTTTTCAAGTTTTTTCATTTTGTAAAGTCGATTGTTTATTTTGATTGCTTATTTTGAGTTTTTCAGAATAACCAATCGATTTATTTCTTTTTCAAAATTGTAAATCCAAGAATGGCGGTTAACACAACTAAAAAAATAAAAATAAAGAATATGATTTTAGCAATGGAAGCCGCACCAGCTGCTATTCCTGTAAAACCAAAAATTGCCGCTACTATAGCGATTACTAGAAATATGGCTGTCCATTTTAGCATAATGTAATAGTTTAATTGTTTTTTGTTTTTATAATGTTTAGAGTTGTTTCAGTTGCAATTGATGTTACCATTTTAGAAAGTTTATCATTTTATTTCCATCAGTATCCCAATAATAGGCACTTTGAGGTTTTACTTTTATTATAGAAATAGTAGGATCATCTTTACCTTCCTTAAACCAAGTTTTAATCATTGGCGACCATAACTCTTCAGTTTTTTGTTTGTCAATTATAACTTCTGCTTCTCCATTTACAATAAAATAGTTTTTTTTGCTAGAATCTGAGAAATATAATTGGGCATGTTTATCCTCTTTTATTTCTTTATTTTTATGGCTATTCACATCGCTAAAAAACCAAATGTTTCCTTGGTCGCATACTTTAATTGCTTCCATTGGCCTACAAGTAGAACCATCATCATTTTTTAGATTTGTACAAAATAGACAAATATTAATTTCTCCCACTAATTCTTTTAGCTTTTGGATGCTTGCTGGTTGTGGTAAATTTTCTGAAGTTCCCATTTTAATTAAAGTATTAAATTCTTATTTTGTTTTTTCGATTTTCTTTTGACAAGCAATTGCATAAGCAAGATGCGTTCTTAAAGCAGGAAGGGTTGCTACGGCCCAACTTTTAATTTCTGAATCAGAACATTCTGTTGATGCTTTTTCAAATAATGAAATGGCATTTTTATGACCTTTTACCATCATTTCACAATATTCATAATTAAAATCTGCGTTTAATTTTTTAGTTAACTTATCATAAACATCCTTAGCTTCATCGGTTAATGCAGTTGGTATTGCAATCT
>JAYVIS010000159.1:0-4120 GCA_043769975.1 Bacteroidota bacterium | reverse complement strand
CAAATTTAGCGAAAAAACTAATAAAAAGTACAAGTGTTCAGCCTAGTACTAAAGCCTCACTTTTGCCAAACCCAGGTTAGTGGTAGTGCCTTTTTTCTCGATTATTTTTTTTCGAAGTGGTTTGTTCTTATGCCAGACTTCAAGTCAATTACCACAAACTTTCTCATTTCATTAAACGAGCCAATGTTCGTATCACTGTTGATATGAATGGCACCAAAAAGTATCAGATATTTACAGTTATATTTTGTTCCTGCCACTAATTCCTCTATTCGGTTGTCAATGGCTTCATAAATGACTTCTGTGGCTTCTTTTAATGGGATGTTTGCCAATAAAATTCGTTCTTTATCATTGAGCAATATTTGTTCAATCGTATTCATTTGATAATCCATTTCAGTTACATTCCCTGCTGTTATCAAATTATTTGTCAATTTATTCAATGCACCTTTTGCAGCACCACAACAACCGCTATTTTTCGATTGTCCATGTCTATGAATTTCACCAATAGTTCCGTCTTTTGTTATGCCAATATGTGGTCCATAATAAATGGCAACTGCTCCTTCATCAGGAACATGACTTGCAAATGCTCCCATTCCTGTTAATCCTGTAAATGGGAAACCATCCAATCCGCCCATTTTAAAAGGCCCTAAAAATTCTTGTATTCTTGCAGGATATTGAATACTGTTTACGTCATCACTACAAATACTGTCCGCCATCATTACTTGTGATGGTTCCAAATCTAACTGACTTTCAATAAAGTCAATAAAATGATTAACACTATCAATAGAGGTATTTGCACTTGGATAATGCTTATGAATAATTGCTAATTTATCTTTCTTTTTCATTTTTATAATTATTATTTAGATTTTAAAGCATTACATCGTTAAAAGGTTCTATTTTAGGTGGAAGATTAGTTTCGCCCAACATTTCTAAAATATCTATTTCTATATTTCTGCAAATGGTCGAAATTGGTGTATCGGTTGACCCGTTGTCAAATGGGTTTTCGCTTGCTTCTCCTATTTGTTCCATAGTCATAAATACCCAAGAAATAAGTACACTAAAAGGGATAACAAGCCAAATTCCATAATCACCAAATTTGTTCATTTCGGTTAGTAACGCAAAGGGTAAAAGAAAAATAAAAAGTTGCACAAAAATGCGACTAAATAAACTGTACTGTCTAAACAATGGGGTGGTTTTTATGCGTTCGCAACCTCCTTGTAGGTTGTACAATTCCCCCAATAATTTAGTCAAGTCACTATGTTCATATTCATCTATAATCTTTTCTCGTTTTAGTTTTGCAACTACATCAAACTGATGTTTCAGTGTATGGTTTGCAATGTTACCTTTGTGTTTTATTTTTTCGAATACTTCTTTCTTGTCCAACTTTTCAAAAAGAGCCTCAATAGCAATATCAAATTCTTTAATTTCATCAGAAGCAGATACAAATTGTTTATGATAATCCTCTCTATTGGTTGCCCAAGGAATTGTTTTACGTAATTGTAAACGAAGAATATTTATATAGGCGATATGGCGATTTAGAAATTCCTTTTGTTTTATTTTATCTTCTATGAGAGAAATAAAAGAGGCTGCTAAAATTCGACTCGTGTTGGTAATGCCACCCCATAATCGTCTGGCTTCCCATAGTCTGTCGTAAGCTTGGTTGTTTTTAAATCCTACATAAAATGCTACGGCTGTGCCTATAGAAGCAACTGGTAAAAATGGAATAGCAATTATTTTGAGGTCTAAAAATTGGTAAAGCACTACTACAATTACACTCAACGCAAGTGTTTGAAGTATGTTTTTTTTACCGAACAACCAAAAAGATTGCAATGTTATTTTTTTGTTTATTAGCATTTCCTGATTATATTTTATATGTAGTTTATTTTTTTAGGCTATCGCTAACGGCATTACCGCTAACAGTTTTTGCTAAGCCCATGTTAGTAGCAGTACTTTTTACACTTGATTACCACTATACATACCCTTTTTGAATATTTCAGATTCCTCATTAGTTACAAACAATACTACTTCGGCGTGTGTGGCATCTATAGATATTATTTCTTTTTTTATTAGCAAACTTTCGCCCTTACTAAGGTTTGTGTTGCTGTTTACTTGTACATTTCCTTGAAATACATAAAGCAAATATGTTAAATCAGTGTTTTGGAAGCTCGGTAATAATATGTTTTTAGTATCAGTAATTTCCATATCGAATATCCAAGTTTGGCTGCGCAGTTTTAGTAAACCATCCTCATTCTCAGGGCTTGCAATTTTCCGCCATTGATTGGTGCTATGCACATCAGTTAGTTCATAAAAGTCAACTTGTGGCGTTAGGTCTTTAGTTTGTGGACGTATAAAAATTTGTAGCCCTTCTATGGCACCTCCGTCTTCCATTACTTTTTCTTCGTGAAAAAATTGTTTACCCGCTTTCATGAGCATCAATCTATTTTTAGTAATGTATTCTGTCAAACCCACACTATCGGTATGTTTTACTCTTCCGCTTCTAAAATAGGAAAGTATTTCATCGTTGATGTGTGGATGCATGGCGATGAAACCGCCTGGAGGCAGTATGGCATGATCTATTCGACCAATGCTGCCAATACCTGTATCATCTTGATTGAGTGCTAGTCCAGGATACAAAATTTTTATTGGGCCATGTCCTTGTTTTTGATTATTGTCAATCTTTGTTAGCATATTTTTTTTTAATAATTATAGTCTAGTTTTTTCCATTGTACATTTAATAAAAAAATATGCTATTTATTAGCATATTTTAATTTCATTTTACAATTAATCAAACTTAAATTCAAGTTACAAATACAACAGGGATACTAAATAAATGTATATAGATAATTGACAACAAGAAGACTTTTATATCTCCTTGTTGTTTACCGACTAATATGTGTTAATTTTGTGTTCTCGTCCAAAAGTTGCAAAATTATGGCACATCTTACTCAAAAGCAAAGATACACAATTGCTACGTTAAAACAAGGAAAATACAATAATTTTATTATTATTTAATGATTAAGATTTTCAAAGTGCTATTTTTTGACTTATGAGAACTATTTCGGCATCTGTTTCTCGCAAAAGGTTGTTTATCACAATCAAATTGTGCCGTTGGTGTTTCGAAAAACTGGGTGTAATTTTGTACTATAGCTGTACTTCCCTACCCCATTTTTCGAGCACTAATAGCCCACTACAGTAGCTAAATGTGTGTGAAAATAAAAAGGTTTTCTGTACTTTTCTAACATCAACAACGGCAAAAAAGAATAAAATAATCATTAATTTGATCACTGTATTAACTTACACCGCTATTCTTAACCTCTAAAAACAAAAAATATGTCTAAATATATTGTATTTTATTTTACCATTTTTGTATTAATAATCATTGGTTGCAATGATGTTTCTAATGATAAATATAACACCAAATCAAGTGGTAAAATTACTCGTAATAATAAAGGCGACTATAGTTCTAATGATAGTGTGTTTCCAATAGAAAACCTTTGTAAAAGAAAGTTGAAAATTGAGAAAATAGCTGATGAAAATGAAAGTATTGTTTTGAAAAATTTTTACGTATCAAATAAAAATAAGGCAAGTTATGATAGTAGAGATTCTATCCTTATAAAATTTTATTCATACAATACAAAATTGCACGACTTAAAGCTTGAAATAATTCAAGAAACCCCTGACCCAATGATTAAAAAGTATCCGAATATTTTGAAAATTAATAATACTTCATTTTATATAGATAGTTTAACAACTCATAGATTACAAAACTTTTATCTGTGGTTTATTGAATTTTATACCATATCGTTTGCAAATCAACAATACTTGATTATGTACGCCAAAGATGGTAATATACCAAGTAGCGCTGCACCACAAGAACCATTGTTTGTATTTGATATAACGGATAAAAATAAACCTGAATTTATTTTTTATGATATTAATTTTACAAGAGATGTAAACTGTTTTTGCGATTTCAATAATGATGGTTTTTTAAACTATATTACTTCTGATAATATTTATACAGCATTTTTATACACTTATATTGTAAAAAACAATATTTTTATGAAAGATGGTAAATATTTAAAACTTTTACCAAATGGTAATGGTAAAATAGATAAAAAAGCAA
>JAYVIS010000158.1:0-12411 GCA_043769975.1 Bacteroidota bacterium | reverse complement strand
TGTGCTGAATTAAAATTAGCTTTTCTAAAGACTGCAGTTTTCATTGGATATAAAAAATAGAAATTTCATGCGAATATACGAATTGAGGTTCATTAAATAATTTAATGTTTACAGTAGGTCTCTATTAATTTAAAAGCCATTTCATCACCTAAAGCATCAGCTTTATTTAAATCTTCGCAAGCACCACGTTTATCCTTACTTGCAAATTTTACGGCGGCTCTGTTAACGAATGCAGCCCCGTAATCAAATTTTAATTTTATAGCAATATCAAAATCTTTAAGAGCTTCAACAAATTGCTTATTTTCTCCTTTCGCAACACCTCTGTAATTAAAACTCACTGGGTTTTTAGCGTTCAGTTTAATTGCAGCATCAAAATCAACTATTGCTCCGGAATTATCTTTAGCTTCAATTTTATTTGCACCTCTCGAAACCAAGGCGCCTTCATCATCTGGAAATGCCTCTAAATAAACATTCCAATCATTTATAGCATTTTTATAATCTTGCATTTCAAATCTAGCTTTTGCCCTTGTTTTATAGGATTCATAATGCAATTTATCAGCACTTTCTAAAGCAATTCCTTCCGTTATTTCTTTAATAGCATAATTATATTCCTTTTTTGCAAATCTAATTTCTCCCTTCAAAAAAAACACTTCCATGTAATTGGGCTTTAAATCAATCGCTCTAGCACAAGCATCTAAGGCCATTTTATAATTTTTTCCTTCATACATTAATTTAGCTTGGTAAAAAAATAATTCAGGATCATCTGTATTCAACGAAATTGCTGAATCTAAAGAAGCCTTTGCTTCCTTATATTTTTTAGTCTCATAATATAAAATCCCTAAAGTTTTATGACTATCATAATTATCAGGAGCGATTTTAATAGCTTGTAAAATATCCTTTTCAGCACCTTTATAGTCTAATAATTTTACTTTCGCCGCTGCCATTTTATTATAGGCTTGGTAAAAATCCGGTTTTATTTTTATTGCTTTCTTTAGAATTACAATAGCCTCTTTACATTTTGAAGAATCAATTAACTTACATGCTGAATTATATAATGTTATTTCCTGATTATATTGTTTTGCTGTATCTTTTTGGGCAAAAAAGTTTACAGAAAAAATACAAAATACCAAGAGGAAAAACATATTTTTATTACCATTCATACAATTTTATTTTGTTTTTTGCTTTGGATTACTAAATTTACATAAACTAATTTAATAAAAATAAAAACTATGCCATTTATTATCACTCTTGTTGTTTTAGGAATATTATTTATCTTCTTATCTTTTGTAACTGTTCAACAAGGAACAGTTGCTGTTATTACTGTTTTTGGTAAATACAAGCGAATACTTAGTCCAGGATTAAGCATGAAAATTCCGTTTATTGAAAAAGTATATAAAAAAATATCTATTCAAAATAGAAGTGTTGAATTAGGTTTTCAAGCCGTTACTATTGATCAGGCTAATGTAAATTTTACGGCGATGCTTTTATACGCTGTAATTAACCAAAATGAAGAATCAATAAAAAATGTTGCCTTTAAATTTGTAGATGAAAAAAACTTAATGCAAGCTTTAGTTCGTTCTATCGAAGGTTCTGTGAGAGCATTTGTTGCCACTAAAAAACAATCTGAAGTTTTATCATTACGCAGAGACATTGTTGAAGCAGTTAAGGAGCAATTAGATGTAATGTTAGAGGAATGGGGATATCATTTAATTGACTTACAATTAAACGATATTACTTTTGATGAAGAAGTAATGAGATCAATGGCAAAAGTTGTTGCAAGTAATAATTTAAAGGCCGCTGCTGAAAACGAAGGTCAAGCATTATTGATCACAAGAACTAAAGCTGCTGAAGCAGAAGGGAATTTTATAAAAATATCTGCTACAGCTGAAAAAGAAGCTGCTCAAATGCGGGGACAAGGTATTGCCTTGTTTAGAGAAGAGGTAGCTAGAGGTATGGCAGAAGCTGCAAAACAAATGCAAGAATCCAATTTAGATACATCATTAATATTATTTAGTATGTGGACAGAAGCAGTTAAAAACTTTGCAGAGCAAGGTAATGGAAACATTATATTTTTAGATGGCAGCGTTGAAGGGATGGATAAAACCATGAAACAAATGATGGCACTAAATCAAAGAGAAATACCAAAAAAATAAGTCAACTAAATAACCCAAATAAATCAAAAACATGAAAAAACTATTTTCATTCACAACAATCATCACTATCCTATGTTTAAGTAGCAAGGCTCAAACATATCCAATAATGTGTAATACATATAACGCGATGGAGGAAGCTTTTGTTAAAGATCCAACTTTAAGAGCAAAATATAATCTTGTGCAATCTGAAATGGAATTAGAATATAAACAAGCCATTTCAAATTCTGCTACTGCAAAAACTGCAGCTGCAACTGTTTATACTGTTCCAGTTGTTTTTCATATTTTACACCAAGGTGGTGTAGAAAACATATTAGATGCAGATGTTATTACAGCAATGGCACAAATCAACAAAGATTACAGTAAATTAGGATCTGATATTAGTACCATTCATACATCATTTTCTGGTTTATATGTAGATGCAGAAATTAGATTTCAATTAGCAAATAAAGATCCAAATGGAAATTGCACTAATGGAATCATTCATCATTATGATGCTAACACAAATTGGAATCAAAACAATATAGCCGCTTACGCCTATTCTGGAACTGGAACTAATCGTTGGCCTGTAAATAAATATTTAAATATATATATTGTAAAATGCATTGCTAGTTCTACCTCACCATGTCCTCCAACTGGAGGTTTTATTGTAGGATATACATATCTTCCAGGCGGTTCTCCTGGAACGGCAGCTGATGCAATTGTTTATCGTTATGACTTTTTAGCTACAGGTACAGAAGCTCGTTCTTTAAGTCATGAAATTGGTCATTGGCTAAATCTAACTCATGTATTTGGACCAACAAATAACCCAGGAATTTCATGTGGAGATGATGGCGTTACTGATACTCCGGTAACAAAAGGATATTTTAGTACGTGCCCTGGATCAAATGCTGGCCCATATACAGGATGCACGGCAACTGAAAACATGGAAAACTTTATGGACTATTCTTCTTGTCCAAAAATGTTTACCCAAATGCAGGTTACAAAAATGAGAGCAGCATTAACTTCTGGAACCAGTGGTCGTAGTAATTTATGGACTGCAGGCAATCTTTTAGCAACTGGTATCACACCAGGATTTACGTGTACTCCTTTAGCAGATTTAAAAGTTAATAAAACATCAATTTGTTCAGGAAGTTCTGTCACATATACAGATTTAAGTCAATATGGCTCATCTGGTTCAATTGCTTGGGTTTTTGAAGGAGGTTCACCTGCAACTTCAACTTCAGCTACACCTGTTGTAACCTATAATACTCCAGGAACTTATTCAGTTTCATTAACGGCAACAAACGCATATGGTGTTAACACGATGAATAAAGTATCTTATATTAATGTTGTCGATTTATGGAGCAGTTATACTGCACCAGTTACTCATGATTTTGAAAGTGGTGCTTTTCCTTGGCTCTCTTCAGTTACGAACGGAAATCCTGGCTCGGTAACTTGGCAAATAAATAATACAAATGGAGCAACTGGAACAGCATTTAGCATCTTTTTAAATAATGCATCTCAAACAAGTACTCCTGGTCATTTAGATATTTTTGAAACACCTACGTATAACTTTTCTACGACAAGTGGTTTAAGTATGTCTTTTTACTATGCCTATGCTAAAAAAAATGCGACACAAGCAGACACTTTTAAATTACAAATAAGTACAGATTGCGGTGGTTCTTGGCAAAATGTTTTAGGCTATCCAAGCTGCGCAACTATGGCTTCAAATTCAGCGGGAACAACATCTACTCCCCTAAATCCAACAGCAGGACAATGGAAACAACATATAATATCTAGTTCGTTGTTGTCTGCAACTTCTCCAAACCCTAATTTAAAGCCAAGTGTGAAATTTCGTTTTTATTTTAGAAGTGATGCAACTTTAGGAAGTTCGAATAATTTATTTATTGATCAAATAAATTTAACTGGTGTTGTTGGAATAAATGAAATTGAAAATTCAATTGGATTGTCTATTTATCCTAATCCAACAAATTCAAGTGCTACCATGGATTTTAATGTTTTTAATAACGAACGTGTTAAAATTAAAACAACTGATGTGACTGGCCGTGTAATTGAAGAAACTGATAAAGTTTTAATAGACGGAAATCATGCATCATACATTATCAATAAAAATGGTCAATTAGCTAAAGGCGTGTATTTTATTAATTTAGAAATTAATAATTCAGTTATTACTAAAAAATTGATTATTCAATAATTTAAAACAATTTGTTTAAAAGAGGTTGCAGATTTGCAACCTCTTTTTTTATGAATTAAAATCTTAATTTAACTACCTTTGTAATACATTATGCTAAAAAAAATTAAGACATTTTTCTTAAAATCATTACTTGTATTTATTGTTATACTCTTTGGCTTAGCTATCTATTTATATTTTGCAATTAAAATAGAAATTCCAACAATTACAAATGATACTACCTTGAATTGGAAACGAAAAACTATTTCACCTAATTTCTATAAAGTAAATAACAATTGGCTCAAACAAAGTAAAAGTGGATTGTGGGAATTATATGTTGAAGGAGATGGTTATGAAAGGGGAATAGCAAATGGAATTCTTACAAAAGAATTACATGAGTTTCAAGAAGATGTTTTTATTAATCAAATAAAAATACTAGTGCCCGATATTAATTACCTGCAATTTTTAAAATATTTTGTAGGATACTTTAATCGTCATTTACCTGATAATATTACTGAAGAATATAAACAAGAGATTTTTGGAATTTCAAAATATGCAAGCGATAAGTATGATTTTATTGCGCCTAAATATCATCGTATCCTAAATTACCATGGAGCACACGATATTGGACACGCTCTACAAGATAAAAATATGGTGGTAGGCTGTACTTCATTTTCTGTATGGGATAATAAAAGTGCTGATGGTAAATTATTAGTTGGACGTAATTTTGATTTTTATAGTGGTGATGATTTTGCTAAAAATAAAATTATACAATTTACAAATCCAAAAACAGGATATAAATTTGCAACTGTTACTTGGAGTGGATTTATTGGCGCATGTAGTGGAATGAATGTTAAAGGATTAACTGTAACTATAAATGCAGCAAAAAGCTCGATACCAACAGATGCGGCAACTCCTATCGCATTATTGGCAAGAGAAATTTTACAATATGCTAAAAATATAGATGAAGCAATTGTTATAGCTAGAAAAAGAAATGTATTTGTTTCTGAAAGTATTTTAATAGGCAGTGCTTTTGACAACAAAACTATTAGTATTGAAAAAACACCAGCAAAAATGGATATTTATGAAGTTCAAAATTCAAACGAAATAATTTGCCCAAATCATTATCAAGGAAACGATTTAAAAAATGATCCTGCAAATCTTTCTAATCAAATTGAAAGTTCTTCTTTATATAGACAAATTAGATTAAAGCAGTTGTTAGGAAATCAAAAAACTATTAATTACACAGAGGCTGCAAGTATTTTAAGAAATCAAAAAGGAATTAATGATAAAAATATTGGCTTAACAAACGAAAAAGGATTAAATCAATTATTAGCTCATCATGCCGTTATTTTTAAACCACAGGATAAACTAATGTGGGTAAGTGCAAATCCATTTCAATGTGGTCAATTCATTTGTTATAATTTAGATAGCGTGTTTGCAAATGCAACTTCTTTAAATATAAACACTGCCATAAATATCGATTCTTTAACAATCCCAGAGGATAGTTTTCTTTCTTCGAAAGCTTACCAACAATTTTTACGTTTCAAACAAATAAAAAACTATATCATTTTTATCACAAAAAAAACACATCAAGTTATTTTACAAAATTCAATAGAAAATGCTTTTATAAATAGTAACCACGAAAGCTATTACATGTATCAATTACTTGGAGACTATTATGCTTCACAACATTCTAATATAAAAGCAATTCAATATTATGAAAAGGCTTTAACAAAAGAATGTGCAACATTAAAAGAAGAAAAAAATATAAAAGAAAGTATGGAGAAATTAATTGCTAAGCACTAAATTTATAATTCTTCCAATTTATAAATTGTATTCATTCTTATACCTTTTTCAGTTTGTATCACATTACAACATTCATTAATAGGATCGTGCTCAAAAAACAAAGTCCAATTATTTTTTGCTGCTTCATTTAAGATATAATCTTTTTCAACCATTGTATTTAGAGGGCGAACATCATAACCCATTACATAAGGCAAAGGTAAATGCCCTACCGATGGAATTAAATCAGCCATAAAAGCAACAGTTGTGTTTTTGTATTTAATCAAAGGTAATAACATAGCTTCAGTATGTCCATTAGCTTCATACATTCTAAAATCAGTCATAAATTCTTTTGACGAATCAATAAATTTTAACTGTCCACTTTCTTGAATTGGTAAAATATTTTCAGACAAAAAACTTGCTTTTTCACGAGGATTTGGATTAACAGCCCAATTCCAATGTTTTTCGGCACACCAATATGTTGCATTTTTAAAGGCAGGTTTTAATTTTGTTCGGTCTGAATTATATTCTATGCTTCCTCCGCAATGGTCAAAATGCAAATGCGTTAAAAAAACATCTGTAATATCATCTTTACAAAATCCGTATTTAGCTAAGGATAAATCCAATGTATCACTTCCATGCAAAAAATAATAACCAAAAAATTTATCATTTTGTTTATTACCCATTCCGTTGTCAATTAAAATTAAACGATTCCCATCTTTTACCAATAAGCAACGCATTGCCCAACTACACATATTATTTTCATCAGCTGCGTTAGAACGTTGCCAAATTGTTTTAGGAACAACGCCAAACATAGCGCCTCCATCTAATTTAAAATGACCTGTATTGATACTATATAATTCCATGTTGAATTGTTTTAATAAGGATTAAATTTAAATTTATTTTCACTAAATTCTAAATTTGGAAAAGGTATTTTAATAACATTAATACAAGAAAAAACTGCCTTCAATACTTTTGATTTAGTTTTTATTCGAGTTAAATCAGCATCAATCGAAAAATAAAATTGTCGATAGCGATCAAAATTAATAACATTTCCATTTGCATCAATCACCAAAAACTTATTATAATGGGCATTTAGCATGCCATTTGCTCCGTATCCAAAAGCAACATTTAACCATTTTGGAAATTTATTTTCTTTTTTAATAAATGACGAAGGATTTATACTTAACCAATAGGTTTGTCCATTATAATCTTTTAAAACTCGTTCACTTAAATTTTCACCCAATAAAGAAGGATTGTAATTGGCATAACCCGAACTTCTGAAAGCAAATTTTAATTGCACCCGCTGTTCCTTCCATGCAATTTGCTGCCCAATTGCAAGACCTGCACCAAATGCGTTTGCACCGATATCACCCCAACTAAAACCCCAACCATCACTAAATCCATCCATTATTTCAATTGCAGCCATATATGCAAATCCACTTAAACCACCGATTAAAATTTGTTTTTTTTCGGAATATCCTGCCCACTTCATTGCCTCTATCATTAATCGAGCAGTTTGATAATTAGTTAAAGCATGTCCAAATTTATCTAATTGATACCATTCATAATTATCATTAAATGTATGAAATTTAGATGTATTATATTTTTGATACCATGCTTGATTTAAATAAATAATAGAACCAGAAGTTACAGCGAGTGCTGAAACACTTAATCCTATTTTTCTTTTTTTAAAAACTGAGAGTGAATCACTTGCAACAGAAAACTGCTGAAAGGATAAACAAATAAGTATAATAAATCGAAAGGTGCGCAATATAAATACCGAAAAATTAGGGTATTCTAAATTACTGATTTATTTCATAAAAATAGGGTATGTTTTAAATTGTTTGACTTTAATTATTTTGTACTTTTACAATCAGTTATGTCTAAAATTACAATTGCAATAGATGGTTATTCTTCGTGCGGAAAAAGCACACTAGCCAAAGCGTTAGCGCAAAAATTACATTATCATTATATTGATACTGGTGCTATGTATAGAGCCGTAACTATTTATTGTTTAAGAAACAATATCATTTCAAATTCCATTATTGATAAGCCTGCACTTTTAAATTCTTTAGATCAAATAACAGTTTCCTTTATTTATAACACAGAAACTAAAACTTCTGAAGTGTTTTTAAATGATGAACATGTTGAACGTGAAATTAGAACAATGGAAGTAGCCAATAACGTGAGTGCAATTAGTTCCATAAAAGAGGTAAGATCAAAAATGGTTGCTATTCAACGCCAAATGGGAAAAGACAAAGGCGTAATTATGGATGGTAGAGATATCGGTTCTCACGTTTTTCCAGACGCAGAATTAAAATTATTCATGACCGCTGATGAAAATGTTAGAACCCAAAGACGATTGGATGAATTAAGTAGCAAAGGAGAATATCATACATTTGAAGATGTAAAACAAAATTTAAAGAAAAGAGATTTTGATGATACAACAAGAAAAGAAAATCCGCTGGTTCAAGCTGAAGATGCGATAGTATTGGACAATACAGACATAAATAAAGAAGAGCAGCTTGAGTTTGTAATAAAATTGATAAATGATTTATTACTTACAAAGGATGAATTTAAATCTTTAGAAAAATCGGTAAAACGATAATCTGTTTCATTTTACAGTATCACTATTGTTTAATTATCTTTTTTGCGGAATTCATGCCTTCTATTTTAAGAATATAAATTCCGTCATTTAATTTATCAATTTTCACTTCAATACTTTCACCAATTAATTTACCCTGCAATACAATACTCCCTAATTGGTTATAAATTGTAAAGGTTAATCCTTGTATGACTGGATTAAATTTAAGTGTAATATTTTCAGATGATGGATTTGGAAAAATCTGAACATCTTCCGCATTTGTAGTTAAATTAGTTAAGCCAACAGATGAACATAAATGAGATAAACCAGTAGCAACTAAATTTGAAGGCTGCCATAAAGGTTGTCTAGCTGCATGAAATAAAGCTGCATAAACTCTAGCTACTTGACCTTGTGTAAACATTTTATAACAACCATAAGCACCGCTATAATCCATGTAATTTTCCGCATTAATTAAATTACTGGTGCAATTTAAGGGACTATTTGAAGTAGAAGTTGCATGGCATGTATACGATGCTCCAGAATAATTACAAGGTGGTGTATCACTAACATTATCATTAGGGCTAACGCAACCACCTTCAAACGTGTGAATTAAATTTAACCAATGTCCTATTTCATGAGTAAGTGTGGATGCAAATTCAACAGAAGTATTTGTTCCCAAATAAGCCCCGTTATATACAACTCGAGCTGTGTTGTTACCAGACATAACAGTACTTGGATACCAAGCAACGCCTGAATTAGTGTAAACAGAATTATTAAATAAATCATTCATAACATATATATTCATGTATTTATAATTATCCCAAGCGTCTGCAGCAATTGCAGCATCATAACCACTCCCATTTCCAAATCCAGAAGCTACAGGATGATAAACAATACCATTCGTTGGATTCCCACTTGGATCTATAAGGGCTAAAGCAAATGTAACATCCGGCATTAAATCTCGAATACTTAAAAAACTTGTGTGAACTGTTGCATAATCAGAATTTAAACCATGAATATCCTTATTCAAATTATTTAATGCATTTATGATAAGTGAATTATTAACTGTCTTTCCACTTTGAGTTGTGCCGTAAACGTGAAACACAACAGGGATAACATAACATGTTGCAACTGATGTTTTTTGAGAATTATGATTTTTAATGAACTCACTCGTAAATAATTCAAAGTTTTCATTTTCTAATTTAGCAACTGAATTTGTTTGGTATAATTCTTTCATGACATCAGAAGTTTTACATGATTCTGGGTCAATTATTTGACAAAAAGAATTGAATGAAAGAAGGAAAATAATAATTATATATAATTGCTTCATAAACAGGTGAGATGTAATTCTTATTGTAGTAAAAATAGAAAATAAATCTTTTAAATCAAATTCACTGTTTTTCGACACACGATTAATAAAATACAAGGAAAGGATAAAATACAATTCGGTTTAATCATTTTTCATTTGATTTACCGCTTCCTGTTTTTATATAGCATACGTAATAAAAAAAAACAGCAATACGCTAAATCCCTACTAATTGTTGCTTTTCGAAATCGTATACTTTTAGTTTAAAACAAGCAATAATGTCTTTTGGTTTTAAAGAAGTAGTTTTTGCAGCTTGCAACTCTGGTATTGCTTTCATAACTTCAGGTAATCTGTAAAACGGTATACGTGCATTTAAATGATGAATATGATGGAACCCAATATTTGCAGAAACCCATTGTAATGGCACACTCAACTTCATGTAACTCGATGATTCTAAAGCAGCACCTTCATAAGTCCATTCTTCATTACCTACAAAAGTTGAACCTGGGAAATTATGTTGCGCATAAAATAAATAAGCGCCCATAGCACCAGAAATAAAGTGTGGAATTGCGCACATTAAAATCCAAGTATGAAAACCCAGAAAATAAAATACTAACGCTTGGTAAGTAAAATGAACAACCAAAGCTACTAAAGAATCAATATGTTTACTAAAGCGATTAATAATGGATTTAATGCACATACCATAAAGAAATGCAAAAATATAACCAAATAATATAGTTAAAGGATGTCTAATAAATAAATAATGCATTTTTTCGCTCTTCGATAATTTTTCAAATTTCTGTTTGGTATAAATTGGATACGAGCCAATACTGGCGCTAAATAATTTCGAATTATTTTTATGATGATAATCATGACTTCTACTCCAAATACCAGAAGGCGCTAATACATAAAAACCGAAAAGCGTAAATATAATTTTTGCTAAAGGTGATTTATCTAAAATAGCTTTATGCTGATGATCATGATATATAACAAACATTCTTACTATCAACAAGCCAGATCCAATACTGCAAATGAGTTTTAATATCCAATGGAAATTATGAACTGTTCCATATAAAAAAGCTATTAAAATAAGCAGAGTTGAAATCGTATAAAACCAACTTTTTTTTCGGTCTTCTTTTGCAAAAGGTCGAGTAGCTAATATAAGTTGTTTTCCGGTTAACATTTGAGTTGTAAATATATTATGTAATGCCTATTTATACAAATATGTTTGTCTATTTATTTCTAGGATGAAAACTTTGAATGTTTTCTCTTAAAAAATGTTGGTCTAAATGAGTGTAAATTTCAGTTGTAATAATACTTTGATGACCCAGCATCTCTTGCACTACCCTCAAATCTGCCCCACCTTCTACTAAATGTGTGGCAAAAGAATGCCGAAAGGTATGGGGACTTAATTCTTTTTTTATTCCTGCTAACGCGGCTAAATCCTTTATGATGTAAAATACCATTTGCCTGGAAATAGAAGTACCTCGCTTACTCAAAAATAAAGAATCGACATGATTTTTTTTAACAGCAATATGCACTCTATGATTAACTCTATAATTTTCAATTAATTTTAAAGCGCGAGTCCCTATTGGTATTAAGCGTTGTTTATCACCTTTTCCAATAACTGAAATAAATTCATCAGTAATATGCAAATCACTTATTTTCAATGAAATCAATTCGCTAACACGCAAGCCACAACTGTACATTGTTTCAAGCATTGCTAAATTTCTTTCACCTTCAGCAGTACTTCTATCAATATGTGATAACATTTGGTCAATTTCTTCAACTTCCAAATAAACCGGCAGTTTACGCTTAATACGAGGGGTTTCAAGCAATTCAGCAGGATTTATTTTAATGTAATTTTCTAAAATCAAAAATTTATAAAAATGTTTGATACCAGATATTATGCGAGATTGAGTACTCTCAGTAAAATTAAATTCAGAAATATATTTTAAAAACTGTTGTAAATCTTGCAAGCTTACTTCACTTGGTTGTTTACCTGGCGAAACCATAGTTATGAAATTCGATAGTTTTTGTAAATCACTTTCATAACTTACCACCGAATTTTTTGCTAATGATTTTTCGATACTTAAATAGTATTTGAAATCATTTATATTTGTTTGCCAGAGTAACAATTTTAATTACTTTTAATTTTTATTAAAACATTTAACATGCTAAAGATAGCTATAATCAATGGTCCAAATTTAAATCTTTTAGGAGTTAGGGAACCCGAAATTTACGGAACTCAAACTTTTGAAAATTACCTCGACCTATTAATTAAAAAATTTCCTTCAATTTCTTTTACCTATTTTCAAAGTAATATTGAAGGTGAGTTAGTAACTAAATTACATGAAGTTGGCTTTTCTTATGATGCCATAATTTTAAATGCGGGCGCTTATACTCATAC
>JAYVIS010000157.1:0-2703 GCA_043769975.1 Bacteroidota bacterium | reverse complement strand
GCTTCATCAGCAATTACTTTATCTTTTTCCTTATTAAATTTAATATCAACTATAGGTAATATTTGAGATGTAATTAATTCAATTCTTGAATTTTCATTCTCCGTTATAATTAAGGTTTTAGTAGTCGTATTTTCTGGCACAAATCGTTTGGTGATATATGATTTACTTTCACCATCAAAATAAATGCAAGAATAAACCAACTCAGGATAATATTTTTCAATTAAAACAATATCATCATCAAAATGATTTAAAACATCATAGGTATACAATTTATAAAATCCTTTACTCGTAACAGTCAACACCTTATCGTCTCCAGCAAATTTACCTAAATACGTTCCTTTGCTGTCTTTATTTAAACGGTGTACAGCATCATTAAACCAATAATCTTCGGCTGCCAATGTAGAAGCACCTTTTGTTTTTAATAATACTTTTTTAATGGCGTATTTCGTTACAATATTCCCAGTAGATGTTCTTCCTTTTACTGGAATATCTGCAAAATCAATATCTAATTCCATTTTACGTAAACCTGTTACAGGTTTTAAAACAACTTGTACTTTTTCAGCTTCGCCATTAGGATTTATAGTAAACCAATGAACGCCAGAATTAGCAGTGCCTTTAGTTAAGTCATACTCTTTTTCACGAGTAATCCCCGTTACATTAAAACGTTTAATAAATGTGATACCTTTTGGGCCATCCGTATAAATCATATTATACGTTGTGCGTTCATCATTTTTTTTGAAAATAGCGATATAAATAATGTCTTTACCAATAAATACTTTATCAGATACTTTAAATACTTTCATTTTACCATCTTTGGTAAAGGCAATAAAATCATCTAAATCAGAACAATCGCAAACAAACTCATCTTTCTTTAAACTCTTACCAGCAAAGCCTTCCTCACGATTCACATATAACTTTTCATTAGCCATTATAACTTCAGTAGCTACAATCGTTTCTAACTCTTTAGTTTCTGTTTTACGTTCGCGACCTGCACCGTATTTTTTCTTTAAATTTTTAAAATACTCAACAGCGTAGTCAACTAGGTTTGCTAAATGACCTTTAACAATTTCAATTTTATTATCCAATTCTTTCATGTGTTCCTCTGCTTTGATACTATCAAAACGAGTAATACGAATCATTGGTATTTGAGTTAAACGATGTAAATCTTCGTCGGTTATTTCTCTAATTAATTTCTTTTTATGCGGTTTAAAACATTCGTATAAATATTCAAATAACGTTTCTTTATTAGAATATTTTTTAAAGTCGATATACATTTCTTCTTTAATGAATAATTTTTCTAACGAAGAGAAATGCCATTTTTCTTGAAGCTCGCTCAATTCAATTTCTAACTCACGTTTTAATAAGGCCAACGTTTGATGCGTTGATATTTTCAAAACTTCGCTTACTCCAACAAAACGAGGTTTTTGATTTTCAATAATACACGCGTTTGGAGAAATACTTAATTCACAATTGGTAAATGCATACAGTGCATCAATTGTTTTATCAGGAGAAATACCAGGTTGTAAGTGGATTAAGATTTCCACATTTTCAGATGTATTATCTTCAACTTTTTTGATTTTAATTTTTCCTTTGTCATTAGCCGCGATAATTGAATCAATTAAAGTGCCTGTTGTTGTTCCAAAAGGAATTTCGGTAATAATAAGTGTTTTAGAATTTAATTCTTTAACACGCGCTCTTACTTTTACTTTACCACCACGTAATCCATCTTTATAATCGCTAAAATCAGCAATACCGCCTGTAATAAAATCAGGATAAATAACAGCTTTACGTCCTCGTAAAATTTGAATAGAGGCGTCAATTAATTCGCAAAAGTTATGTGGTAAAATTTTAGTTGCTAAACCAACGGCAATACCTTCTACACCATGCGCTAAAACTAATGGGAATTTAACTGGTAACGTGATAGGCTCTTTATTACGGCCATCGTAACTCATTCCCCAGTTAGTTGTTTTAGGATTGAATATGACTTCTTGTCCAAACTTTGATAAACGAGCTTCAATATAACGTGGTGCAGCAGCACTATCCCCCGTTAAAATATTACCCCAGTTTCCTTGCATATCAATTAGCAAATCCTTCTGACCAATTGCCACCAAAGCATCACCAATACTAGCATCTCCATGAGGATGATATTTCATGGTATTACCAATTAAGTTAGCCACTTTATTATAGCGGCCATCTTCCAATTCCCACATGCTATGTAAAATACGACGTTGTACTGGTTTTAAACCATCTTCCATAGCTGGCACAGCACGTTCTAAAATTACATAAGAGGCATAATCAATAAACCAAGTTTTAAACATGCCTGAGACATGCTTAACTGTACTTAATTCGTTGTGTTCGTTATTTATATTTTCTTCCATATTCTAATTTACTTCTTCAATTTTTTTAGACTCCTTTTTTGACGAAAAAACATATCCGAATGATATATTTATGGGCCAACTTAATGGGTGTTTTGTTGTACTATTTTTAAAATCTTTTGTTTGACCTGAACTGTGACTATATGGTGTATAAAACGGATAATACGAGTAATTATGAGTAAAAGTTTTTTCGGTAAAATTCGCACCAATTTGAAACTTATAAAAGTTTTTTTTATCGGTTTCCTTGAGTATTACGTATGAAATTTCAAATGACAAAAAATTAGGGATCCTATAATTTAAAGTTTCATTTGTAGATGCCGTATATCTG
>JAYVIS010000156.1:0-3705 GCA_043769975.1 Bacteroidota bacterium | reverse complement strand
AGGATTCATTTTAGCAGCGGTCCGCAGGAATTGCCTTTCACAAAATCATAAGGTTTTGGATACTTTTGCCTTCAAAAGTATTGGAAGAATATGAATAAGAATAATTTGGGCGTTGCCTTCGGCCAGGCTTTCCGTTGCAATCTTTTTTTCGTTTCTCAAAAAGGATTTCCACTGCAATCCTTAACGCAAACTTATATTTACTTACAAAGTTTATACATCATAAGGTTTTGAATAATTTGCCTTCAAAAAGTATGTAAGAAATTTAATAAGAGTAAAAACTATTTTGTTAATTGTTTAAACACATCTTCCAATTTTTGTTCTTCTTTATTGATGGTTAAAATGCTAATATCATTAGTAACTGCATAATTAAAAATTGCCTTTCTCACATCATTATCAACGTCTGAAATTATTTTCCATGTTTTTCCTTCAATTAAAATAGCCTCTTCAACACCTGCTATTTTTTTAATTTGAGAAACATTCACATCTTTATCAAACTCAACAGTAATAATTTGTTTGGTTGTGTTTTTTTGTAAAGATTGAGTTTGTTCGTTTGCCACAATTTCACCTTTATTAATAATGATAACACGGTCGCACACAGCTTCAACTTCTTGCATAATGTGTGTACTCAACATCACTGTTTTTTCTTTTCCAAGCTTTTTAATTAACTCGCGTATTTCTTCTAATTGGTTTGGATCTAAACCAGTTGTTGGTTCATCCATAATCAAAACTTTAGGATCGTGTATTATAGCTTGCGCTAAGCCTACACGCTGACGATATCCTTTTGATAATGCACCAATTTTTTTATTCTGCTCTATTTGTAAGCCAGTTGTTTCAATCATTTCCTTTACGCGCTCTTTTACATTTTTTACGTTATAAAGATTACCAATAAACTCTAAAAACTCCTTCACATACATATCTAAGTACAATGGATTATGCTCAGGTAAATAACCAATTTGTTTTCTTACTTCAATACTTTGTTCATTAGTGTCAAATCCACAAACTGTTGCCGAGCCTTCAGTAGCAGGAATGTAGCAAGTCAAAATTTTCATCATTGTACTTTTTCCAGCGCCATTTGGACCTAAAAAACCAACAATTTCATTTTTACCAATTTCGAATGATACATTATTTAAGGCTTTTTGAGTGCCATATAACTTGGAGATATTTTTTACTATAATAGACATACCTTAAAAATAATTTTTATTTCAATTCAAATTTAATGATTTTATGAGCCTTTTTAAATTTTATATAATAAATTTGCTACATGCAAGGTTTAGTAATGAAATCTACGGGAAGTTGGTATTTGGTGAAAGCTGATAATGGATCAATTTTGGAATGTAGATTAAAAGGAAAAATAAGGTTAGAAGATCGTAAAACTACTAATCCTGTTGCTGTTGGCGATATTGTTGAACTACAAATAGATGCTGATGGTAGCAATCAAATTGTTACAATCCTTCCACGTAAAAATTATATTATCCGTAAATCAATTAATTTATCAAAGCAAGCTCACATAATTGCAAGTAATTTGGATCAGGCAATATTAGTGGCAACATTGGTGGCACCTCGTACTTCTTTGGGTTTTATCGACCGTTTTTTAGTAACTGCTGAAGCATACGGTATTAATGCAAAAATTGTGTTTAATAAATGTGATGTGTTGGATGAAGAAATGATTGAACTTCAAAACGACATCATTAAATTATATACAGATATAGGTTACAAATGTTATTCAATCAGCTCATTTAATACCGATGATGTTGAAATGATAAAAGGATTATTAAAAGACAAAACAACACTTTTGTCGGGGCATAGTGGAGTAGGGAAGACTACTTTAATAAACGCCATAGATAGTAAATTAGATTTAAGAACGGGAGATATTTCATCAGCTCATCTTAAAGGAATGCACACTACTACTTTTGCCGAATTGTTTCCTTTATCATTTGGTGGAAACATTATTGATTCGCCAGGAATAAAAGAACTAGGGTTAGTGGAGATGAAGAAGGAAGAAATTGGACATTATTTTCCTGAAATACGAGCCTTATTAAATCAATGTAAATTTAATAATTGCATTCATGTTAATGAACCACATTGTGCAATTTTAAAGGCGGTAGAAGAAGGACGTATTTCTGAAGAACGTTATCAAAGCTATTTAGGAATTTTAAATGGCGAAGAAATGGATTGGAAAGAATGGGAAATTAGATAAAAAAAACACCTATTAGATTTTGACATCCAATAGGTGTTAGCTATAAAATTGAAATATTATTAAGTCCCAGCTAAAATATTAAAGTGTACGTTCTCTGGATGCTCTTCTGGTTTAATACTTAATACAGGTACTTTTGCATGATGTATAACTTGTAAAGCATAGTTTCCTAAAAAGAAACCGCTAATTTCAGAATCTTGGTCAGTCATGATAGCTATTAAATCACCCCCAACTTTTTCGCAATAATGTACAGTTTCAACCGCTCTGTTTTTAACATTTTCATGCAATTCAGTTTTGCAAACTATACCAGCTTTAGTTGCTGCTGTTTCAACTTGATGCAACATTACTTCCATGGCTGGTTTTTTACTACCTTCATCACCAGATAATAAACCAATAGCAAAAATTTGAGAAGTAAATTGTTTTGCTAATTCGATCGCTAAAACAACTTTATGTCTAGTATGTTCTGATGTATCAATTGGTAAAATAATTTTATGGTATCCTAAATCTTTAGCAAATTGGCTCATTGTTAATACAGGGCACGGGCTTTTAGTGATCACTTTTAAAGCATTGCTACCAATAGTTAAATCTTCCCAAGCACTGTAACCGTGAGTTCCCATTACAATTAAGTCTGCTTTAATTTCTTTAGCAAATTTTACTATTTCAGTTGTTGGATTTCCTGAATTTACAACAGTTGTGATTTTTATACCATATTCTTTTCTAATATCACCAGCTAATTCTTCTAATTTTTTCTCAACGGCACTTGAAGCTTTTTCAACGTTTTCTAAAGAAATACTTGGTTCAAATACATTAAATTTTTCCCAATGCTTAGTAATGATATGCAATAAAAAAACTTCACCTTTTGTAAATTGAGCTAAAAAAGCGCCGTGCTTAATTGCTAACATAGATGTTTCAGAAAAATCTGTAGTGATAATGATCTTGTTTGTTTTTAAATGTATCATAGTTGTTTAGTAATTTTATGTTTTTCTTATTTATTATTTAGTGATTAATATGTTCAACTTCTTTCGGATTATGTTTATGTTTAAATAGTACAGCAAACAAAATAGAAATAATTGCTGAATAAATAGCAAATGCTATCCAAATTCCTTTCCAATTTAACGAATTATCTTCCTGTGTAAAAAATGCCTGAATAATGTAACCACTTCCTAAACTTCCCATTACTGCTCCAAAACCATTCGACATCATCATAAATAAACCTTGGGCAGATGAACGTATTTTTGAATCAGTAGTTGTTTCAATAAATAAAGATCCTGAAATATTGAAAAAATCAAATGCCATACCATAAACAATACAAGAAAGGATAATCATCCATAAACCCCCTTCAGGATCGCCATAGGCGAATAAACCAAAACGTAAAACCCAGGCCAGCATTGATATCAGCATTACCTGCTTGATGCCAAATCGTTTTAAAAAGAAAGGAATAGCCAGTATGAAAAGCGTTTCCGATATCTGGGATATGGACATGATGATTGTGGAATACTTCACCACAAAAG
>JAYVIS010000155.1:0-2016 GCA_043769975.1 Bacteroidota bacterium | reverse complement strand
TCAATAAGTGGTTCAATAGCAACTTCTGCTGCTTTACCAGCAAGTGTAAAGGCTTTTGATGGTGTTAATACTTATTCAACTTCAACAGATGTTAATGGTAATTTTTTATTGCGTGGTGTAAGTGCAGGTACATATACTGTTATTGTAACGCCTAGCTCAATTTTTACAGCAAAAACATATTCAAATGTTGTTGTAACAGTGGGCAATATAAAACCACTTGGTTCAATTGTTTTTTAATAATTAATAAGTACAACTACAACTTTTAAATTAGGTTTTAAAAGTTGTAGTTCTTTTAAAAATTGCATTTTAAATGTAAATTGATAAACTAAAACAAACCAATTGAACTTTAAATACTCGGAGAAAGCATTTACATACATTGCTAATGCTTTTAAATAAATGGTGATGAACAATTGATGAAAGAAATGTAATTTGTAGATATAAAATATCATCTAATAAATCATTAATTAAACATGATTACAGTAAAAAAAGAAGGTATTGTTTTAGAACATACTAATTTTTCTTTTGAAAATGATGCAGTACTTAATCCTGCAGTTTTTCAAGAGGGAAATACGCTACATCTTTTTTATCGAGCTGTTAAAAAAGGCAACTACTCTTCTATTGGATATTGTAAATTAAACGGACCATTAGAGGTTGTTGAAAGAAACAATAAACCCATAATAAGCCCAAACTTTGATTACGAATCTCATGGGGTTGAGGATCCACGAATTACTAAAATTGATGAACTATATTATTTAAGTTATACAGCTTATGATGGTATTAATGCATTAGGTGCATTAGCAACATCAAGCGATTTAAAATATTTTGAAAGAAAAGGTATTATTACCCCAATATTATCTTACACAGCATTTAAACGACTTGCAGATTGCAATACCGATTTAAATATTAAATACCATCGTTACCATAACCACATATCAGAAAATAATGAGGTAAAGAAAAATCTTTTGTGGGATAAAAATTTAATTTTCTTTCCACGAAGAATAAAAGATAAAATTTATTTTCTTCATAGAATAAGACCCGATATTCAATTGGCATGTGTAAATGAAATTGAGGAATTGAATTCGGCTTATTGGGAAAATTATTTATTGCATTTAAATGAACATATTTTATTATCCTCAAAGTACAATCATGAAATTAGTTACATCGGCGGTGGTTGTCCTCCTATTGAAACAGAAGCAGGTTGGTTGTTAATTTATCATGGTGTACACGATACAAAAAGTGGTTATGTATATAATGCATGTGCAGCTCTATTAGATTTACATAATCCAAAAATTGAATTATCTCGCTTACCTTATCCATTATTTAAACCAGAATTAGATTGGGAATTAATAGGCGAAGTAAATAATGTAGTTTTTCCTACAGGCACCGCACTTTTTGATGATACATTGTATATCTATTATGGTGCTGCTGATAAATGTATTGCAGCAGCTTCGGTTAGTTTAAAAGCATTAATACATGAATTAAAAAATCAAATATCTTCTAATGAAAACTGAATATGGCAATAAAATACAAAACGAGCTAACAAGATACAATGAAGTACTGCCAAATTTATCAAATGCTCACATTCAAAAAAATGGGTTTAAAATAAAATTAGAACCAGAAATATTAATTATCACATCTTACCCTGAACGAGAATGTGGTATTGCAACTTACAGTAGCGATTTATTAAATGCTATTACAAAAGTTTATGGAAATACTTTTTCTGTTAAAATTTGTGCTTTAGAATCTACAAAAAATGATTACCAATACACCGAAGCTGTTAAATATGTTTTACAAACTACCGAAATTGAACAATATGATGTATTAGCAAAAAAAATAAATGCCGATAATAATTTGTTACTCATTTTTATTCAACATGAGTTTGGATTATTTGGAGGAGTTTGTGGCGATTATTTATTAAGACTTTTGGCATTAATAAATAAACCAGTAATTACTTGTTTTCATACCATTTTACCAAATATAGATGAATACAGAAAAAAAGTAATTCAAACCATTGCT
>JAYVIS010000154.1:0-6281 GCA_043769975.1 Bacteroidota bacterium | reverse complement strand
AATGCATAGAACTAATCTTTTTAAATTTTTCTTCAGATATATTTTCCTTTGCATGTGCCTTGAGGTGCTTTGAAAAATCTTGAAATTTCAACATTTCTTCAGTAAATGTTACATTTAAATAATTGCAAATTTTTTGAAGAGTTTCTGTGGGAAAACTAACTAGATCTTCATATCTAACTAAATGATAGGAAAGATTATTTTGAGCAATAGATTCGTAAATCTTATCGTAAAAATAATTCCAAGCTGCAGCCAAATTGTAAATAGAAACGGGTGTATCAGAATATTTATTTCTAGATACAATGTTATCTCTGTAATCTCTCACAATTACAATATATTTTGCATCAGGAAAAACGTTATTAAGTTTACTAATTTGTAAAGAATAACTTGGATTTTTATCGATAACCCATTTGACTGCACTCTTTTCTTTGTGAGACAAAGGATAATTTAAATAAACCAACTTACACATATTGGCGTAAGATTTAATCTTTAATTTTAAAACATCCTTATCAATGCTTTTAGGTTTCCAGATAGTAATTACATTATTGAAATTATAATTGAAAATAGCAATAAAGGACTTTACAACTTTTGGATTATTGAAATTTTTAAAAACATATGGATGATATGAAAACAAAATAAACTCATTTTCCGGCGTAGAAATAATTTCCGGATTCATATTTAGCATGCTAGTCAATAAGGTAGTTCCAGACCGACCCATTCCAACAATAAAGGCAATGCCAGGTAACCTGTTATCCATATTTGATTCACTCACTAGCTGACTCATACAAAGCTAAAATTAGCAATATTTTTATATATTTGTTTATATAACACTATGAAAAAATTGCACATCATAATGGATAAACTTTTTCCTGAAGTATTTCCGGTGGAGCAAGGGCCTCAACTTTTATTTGAAAGCAAACGTTTAATTAATTTTATTATTCCATTTTTTCAATTTATTGGGATTCTAACTATCCTGAATTTATTTAAAATTGAGAAATCCTCTGGAATAATAGAATATAGTTATGTTATCATAGCTTGCTTTTTCATCTATAGTTTTACTCCACTTAGATATAAACACCTAATCTTATTACTTGCCATCTTTTATATTATTTTAAACGCCTTTGGTATTAAAGCAGGATTGGTTTTAATTTTCACAGGATTTTTATTAATTAGTTTATGCCACATAAATGTAAAGCATTGGATTAAAATTTCATTTGTAGCACTATTATTTTGTGTGTTTGCTTTAGGAAAAACCGAATGGTTTTATTCTCCAAGGTTGAACATTTTAATTAATTACCTCCTACCAATGTTTATGTTTAGAATAATAATTTACTTATACGAACTAAAACATGGCCTAATTATCAAATCATTTTGGCAGAGTATTACCTATTTTTTCCTGCTTCCAAATATTTTTTTCTTATTCTTTCCTATCATTGATTACAAAACCTATATCCGAACATATTATAACACCCCAGAAAAAGAAATATGGCAAAAAGGAATTAGATGGATGCTAAGAGGGGTGTTTCATTTATTGACATACCGAATAATTTGTTATTATTTTTTAACTTCTAATTCAGAAGTAAAAGATTTACATTCACTTTTAAGTTATTTGTTTTCTAACTATTTCCTTATCGTTAGGTTATCAGGCATTTTTCATCTGATAATAGGCTTGCTTTGTATGTTTGGAATGAATTTACCAAAGGTTTTTGACAACTATTTTATTGCTACAAGCTTTGTTGACTTATGGCGAAGAATAAATATTTATTGGAGGGATTTTATATTAAAACTATTTTTCTATCCAATTATGTTTTTTTATAAAAAACGCATTAAACACTATTTATTGCCAGTAACGATGATGACTGTCTTTTTAATAACGTGTCTCCTTCACACTTACCAACTATTTTGGATAACTGGGAGTTTCTCTTTAAAAACAGTTGATTTGGCTTTTTGGATAACAGTGGGAGTTTTAATAACAATAAACTCAATGCTCATAGAGAAAGACAGTCATAAAGAAAAAATAATTGAATCAAATCCAAAATTCAAAATCTATTTTATAAGTACATTAAAAATAATAGGCATGATTACATACATGTCAATTATGTGGGCATTATGGAATAGTAAAACAATAAATGAATGGTTGTTTCTAATGTCAAATTTTAACAAATTAGAGGGAAATAACATTGCATCAATTTTCATACTAATTGCAGCATTAATTACTACCGGAATATTACTACATTATTTAATTAATCTAGATAGTATTCAAAAACTAATTCAACAAAAACCATCGCAAACTGTTTATTTAACGCTACCAGCAATAGCCATACTGATTTTAATTTCTAATATAAATGTGCAATCAATTTTACCAAAACAAATTTCAAATTTTATTCAAACAATATCTAAGGATTCGCCAAATTTAATAGATAAAAAAAATGCTGAAACAGGTTATTATGATCGCTTAATAGAGGGAGATGAAGAAGTATCTGTAGGCATTGGCAGTAAAAGATTTATTAAACAATTACAAAAAAATCCATACACCTTAGCCTATTACAACACAAATAACTTATTGAATAGGCGAATGAAATCTAATTTAAACATACAAGGATTAGATCATAATTTCTTAAGTAACCAATTTGGCATTAGAGATAAACCATATTCTAAAAACAAGAATGATAGTGTATTCAGAATGGCATTACTTGGCGGATCTTACGAAATGGGTTCAGGAGTTAGCAATAACCAAAATTTTGAATATTTAACGGAAGAAAAATTGAATAAAAATTTTCCAGACAGTAATTATAAATCCATTGAAATATGGAATTTTGCAGCGGGTGGCTATTATATTATTGAACATTTAGAACTTTTAAATACAGAAGTTTTTAAATACAAACCTAATGCGGTTATCTATTTCGCCCATTCTGATGAAAGAAATAAAATGATTAAAGATATTTCAAACATATTAAAAAGAAATGTTCCAATAAAATACAAATTCCTAACAGATATTATTGAACATGCTGGAGTTAAACCTGGAATGGGAGAAAACCAAATAAAGCAATTACTCAATCCATATATTGATTGTATTTTACAATGGAGCTACGCAGAAATGGCATCTATTTGTAAAAGAAATAACAGCAAAATTATTTGGGTTTGCCTCTTAACTACAGAAGAAACTACAAACGAAAACGAGTACTCTGCAATGTTCAAATTTGCCAAACAAGCTGGATGCATAACGCTTGATTTAAAAAATGTTTACAAGAATATACCAAGAAGTTCAATACAAATATCAGAAATAAACACTCACCCAAATGTATTAGGGCATCAATTAATTGCAAATGACTTTTATCAAGAAATTTTAAAGCATAAACAAGAAATATTCAATAAAAATTAATAATTTCATAAAACTAAATTTTTCAGAAACTATGGCAGCAAGTATAGAAAGCATTAAAGAGAATTTAAAAGACTTTATTATTAAACGTTTTTTAAAAAGTGCAGAATCTGAAAACCTTACTTATGACACTCCTTTAATCAGCGGAGGATTAATTGACTCTATCTTAACAATGCAATTAGTTGTATTTATAGAGGAAACATACAACTTTGAATTTTCAGCTCATGAAGTTGATAGAGATAACTTAGACTCAATAAACATAATTGCCAATTTTATTCAAAAAAAGATAAATGAATAATGGTGAAAAATTACATGATTTATTAAAGCAATCAGTTCAATTATATTCTGATCACACTGCACTTATTTGTAATGACGAAAAAATTACCTACAAACAACTTTTTGAATTAAGCCATAATCTTCAAGATTCTTTAAAAACAATTGGAATTGAAAAGGAAAGTAGAGTTGCAATTTATTCAGAAAAATCAATCACATTTGTAGTCTCAATTTTCGGAATTTTAAAGTCTAATTGCGCTTATATTCCAATTGATGCAAGTGCCCCAATTGATAGAAATAAATTTATTATTAAAGACTGTGATGTAAGCGCCTTAATAATCCAAAAAAAATATGTTGAATTTTTTGAAAATGAATTTGATATATCAGCACAATTTGAGGATTTAATTATTCTTAAAAATAAAAATCAAAATCAAAAAAATTCCCCTGAGGATTTAGCGTACATTTTATATACATCGGGTTCAACTGGTAATCCGAAGGGCGTTATGTATTCTCACTCAGGAGCCATGTCATTTGTGAATTGGTGTAATTCTACCTTCAAACTAAACCAATCTGATATTTTTTCTTCACACGCTCCATTTCATTTTGATTTATCTATTTTTGACCTATTTGTTTGTGTAAAAAATGCATCCTCTTTAGTAATAATAACTGAAAATATAGCTCGACAACCAATGTTGTTAGCAAAACAAATTTCAGATTTAAAAATTTCAGTTTGGTATTCTACACCAACGATCCTCAATTTAATCACAGAATATGGTAAAATTGAAAAGCATGACTTTTCCCATTTAAAACTAATTTTATTTGCAGGCGAAGTTTATCCGCTTCAGCAATTTTTAAAATTATATAAAAAACTACCATTGGCAAGTTATTATAATTTATATGGGCCAACAGAAAGTAATGTATGTTGCTATTACAACTTGAAAAATCCAGAATCATTAATTGAAAATATCCCCATAGGAAAAGCATGTGCACATTACGCTAGTAAAATTATCGAATCTAAAACCGAAGGAGAATTACTAATTTCCGGAAAAGCATTAATGATTGGTTATTGGAACATGGACACTTTAACTAATGAGAAAATTATTATAGGCGATGATGGCATTAAATGGTACAAAACTGGCGATATAGTTAGCTTAGATTCAAATAATGACTATGTTTTTAAAGGAAGAGTGGATAGAATGATTAAACGAAATGGTTATAGAATTGAACTAGATGAAATTGAAAAAACACTTTTAAAACATCAAGGAATTCAATCTTGCGCAGTAATTTCGAACCAATCTGAACAAAATACAACGCAAATTGTTTCATATATTGTAACAGATAATAAAGATTTAAAATCAATTATTGAAATGAAATCAATAAGTATGAAATTATTACCTATTTATATGATTCCTGATGATTTTATTTTTGTAAATTCATTACCAATTACTTCTAGCAATAAAATTGATTATCAAAAATTAATTAAACAAACAGTATGAATTTCACTATTAGCGCTGAACAAAAATCATTACAGTTAAGTATTACCGAATTTTGTAAAGCAGAATTAAATCATAATGTTTCAGAAAGAGATAAATTAAATTTATTTCCTAGAGATCTTTGGAATAAATGTGCCGGGCAGAAATTAACAAGTTTGCCGATTGGCACTGAATATGGCGGCGCAGGCTTAGATCCCATTTCAACGATTTTAGCAATGGAAGCATTGGGATATGGTTGTGAAGATGGCGGATTGAGTTTTTCGGTAGCTGCTCACCTTTTTGCTACGGTCATTCCTATTTGGAAATACGCATCTGAAGAGCAAAAAACAAAATTACTACCTGATCTTTGTTCTGGAAAAAGTCATGGTGCAAATGCAATTACAGAAGATGAAAATGGATCAGATGTGTTTAATATGCAGACAACTGCTATAAAACATAATGATGGCTTTTTATTAAATGGAACTAAAACCTATATCACTAATGGAAGCGAAGCAACCACAATTTTAGTTTATGCATTAACTGATAAAGACAAAGGATTTTTTGGTGGAATAACGCCATTTATTATTGATACAAAAACGAAGGGCTTTTCAGTAGAAAAAATCTTCAATAAAATGGGATTAAAAACATGCATTATGTCTCAAATAAAATTTGATAATGTATATGTTCCAAAAGAAAATATTTTAAATCATGTTGGCTCAGGAGCTACAATTTTTAATTATTCGATGGACTGGGAAAGAATTGGTATTGCAGCACTACATGTTGGAGTCATGCAAAAACTGATTGAACAAGTAATTACTTTTACCAAAAATAGGCAATCACAAGGTGAATCATTAAACAAAAAACAAGTAATAGCGCATCGAATCAGTGATATGAAAGTGAGACTTGAAGCCAGTAGATTATTAACTTACAAAGCCGCTGCAGGAATAGAAAATGACAAGTCGAACACTTTAAATGCATCAATAGCTAAAGTTTTCGTGAGTGAATCACTTATTAAAACTGCAACAGAAACGATGCACATTTTTGGAGCTAAAGGTTATTTAATGGAATACGATATTGAACGAACCGTTCGAGATTCTTTAGCAAGCACAATATATTCGGGCACAACAGAAATACAAAGAAATATAATCAGCAAATATCTT
>JAYVIS010000153.1:0-2512 GCA_043769975.1 Bacteroidota bacterium | reverse complement strand
GCAACTTCATTTCTTGTAAGTAATTCAGTAGTTTTTTTTGTTCATAATGCAATTTAAGTTCACTAATTTGTTTCTGCAAATCAGTAAATAATTTAATTAACTCATCAGCTTTCATGTGATGAATAAGTGTAGCTTCCGTTTTCATTCAGGTATTTTATTTCAAGATAAGAAAATCACAAATAAAAAAATCTTATGATATTATCTCTTTTTAAGATGGCGACTCCTGTGTCTGTTATCTAAAATTGGTTTAATAACTGTATAGTATCATCTATTACAGATTCTAATTTTTATTATTAATTGATTTTAAATTTTTCAATAATGTTTTCTAGTGCCACCTTTTGTTTGTCAGTTAATTTTCCATTACGGCGACAACTATCTCTCAGGGATAAAATAAATGAAATATCAAATTCACTTTTGTCTTCAGCCCATTTAAGCACAATATTAATTTTCCTGAAATGAGAGTTCAATTCATAACTAGTTGCGTTTAGAAACTTCCTGTTAATTTTATCCCTTATCTCTAATTGTTTTTCAGACAACTTTCTTTTTCTAAAAGTATCTTTATAAAATTCATACTCAAAATTGTTCAGAAGTTTCTTTTCTTTCATATAGTCAATAACTTCCGCACTTATGCTTTTGGTAATATCCTCTTTCAATCTTTTAATTGATGTAAAGATTTTATTACCGTCATCTATACCTAAAAATTTGTTTATACAGCAATTACCAACTTCAGTACTTATATCGTTTGTAGCATTTTTTATTACACAAATATTTTTTATTGGATAATGTCCACAAAGGCAAGTTTCCAAACTATCACTATAATAGGCAAAATTAAAAGTCCATTCACGTTTAGCACTATCCCAATTTTTGGTAGTGCTTAAGTTTATAATTTCAGATGTTAATTTGTAATGCATAATCTTTACTAAAATTATAATTATTTTTTTATTTCATAAACATTTCGTTCATCCAGCAGTTAACTTTTCTTTTTATAATATTTCTTTTTAAATTCTAAATCGTAGTTTCTTCCTAATTCTATACTTTCTTTACTCCACTTTCGAGCATGTTTAATTTTATTATTAATAATAAAATAATGTGATTGGCATTCAAAATTCCAGTTGCCAATAGATGGAGAAAGGCTAACTGTTTCACCATTAAAAGTAATTTCCCAATCTGTTGGAGATAGTGGCGTTACAACTTCATTGGCACAGCCACACACACATTTGTGTATGGCCGTGCAATATTCCAATGAAATATAAAGCACACCTTCCTCTATGTTTTGAGGAATAAACTCAACAAATTTATGTTGCAGATGTTTCTTCATTTAATAATTGTGCTACGTTAATAGAATAAGTACTATGATGCTCATTTTCTAAGTCCTGATAAAAGCCACTCATTTTTTTCCATTTAATTACAGCCATAACAGCATTTAAACAGTTTAAATCAGCCACTTGTATGTTTGTTCCATACTCGTTATTATCATTCTCTCCAAACGGCACTCTAGTATCTAAATGCTCATTTCTTAACTCTGTGCCTGTGGTTACTCTAATAGTTCCTATTAAAGTATCATCAACTGTATTCACACCAAGTCCAACATCAAAAAATGGTATTTTAGCTTTTAGTAAATAATCTATTACTACCTTCCTAGCTGCGTTTCTATCAATACAAATAAACACATAGTTCATTTGGCTTAACTCATCAAGATTATGCTCTACTACATAATAACCATGCGGTGTAATATGCTTGTGCATATTACCATAAATACCTGCATAGTAATCAACCTTTTTAGGTTTTGTACCAAGCATTTCATTTGATGCAGCACCAGGAGAACGAAAAGCATTATGTAGTAAAAATTCATCGCCATCAAATAAATGAATTTCGGCAACACAAGTTTTCGCCACTAAGTCCAAAATATAAGCACCAGTTCCACCTAATCCAATAATGGCAATTTTCTGATTTTTAAACTTTGCATTTATCATATTAATATTTGCTCTACTTGAATTGGTATCTAAATAATGAAAAACACTTTCTACATCATCATCAATAACTACATTAAAAGGCGTAGCTGTTAATGTGTTATCTAGCGCTAAAGCTTGATGCGAAATTATTCTTACATAACTTAATACTTTGTCGTAGTAATTAGTAAAACCTTCTTTTGGCTTGTTAGAAAACGAATGGTTAATAATAACACCATCATCAAATGTTTGAGTATTATCCTGATGATGCATGCCAATTATTTTTGTGCCATCTGCATAATGCGGATATTCACCCTTAAAATAAATAACATGATCATCAGGTGGATTAAGGCTTGTGTTATTAACTAACACAAGCTTACTCACTAATACACCATATTTAGTTTCTTTTTTGCTGTTCACATAAGGTATGTGATGGATAACTAAATATCCACCTTTTACCTCAATGTGATAACCTTCGTCCCTCAATCTCTTGAGGTCGAGATTACGATTTATCAGTTGCTGTGACATTAAAAATCATTTTGTCTTTAACTTTTACAACATCT
>JAYVIS010000152.1:0-11155 GCA_043769975.1 Bacteroidota bacterium | reverse complement strand
AAAAATGATGAGTCCTTTGTAATTGCTTTTATTATTGATATTACCATCAGAAAAAAGATTGAAGATGATATTATCAAAAAGAAAGAAGAACTCGAACTTCTTACCGAACACCTGAAAGCATCCAACAAAGAATTAGAGAATTTCGCCTATATTTCATCTCACGATTTACAAGAACCTCTTCGTAAAATCCAATCCTTTGGCGACAGATTGAAATCTTCTGAAAGCGAAAATTTTACTGAAAAAGGAACTGATTATTTAAATAGAATTTTGAATGCGGCAGCAAGGATGCAAGTCCTTATTAACGATTTACTGGCCTTTTCGAGATTGTCGTCCAAAGCACAGGTATTTTCAACTATTGATTTGAATCATATTTTAAATGGCGTTCTCTCTGATTTAGAAGTTACTATTGAGAAAACTGGAACAACAATTGAAGCGGATGATTTACCATCGATAGTTGCAGAACCAATGCAAATGCGACAACTTTTTCAAAATCTTATTTCAAATGCTGTTAAATTTAGAAAAGAAGATGAAACGCCCATTATAAAAATATATTCAAGACCATCTCCTTCTGCAAATAACCTGATTGAAATTATTATTGAGGACAATGGAATTGGATTTGATGAAAAATATATTGATAAAATATTTACCATTTTTCAACGCCTCGAAGGACAGAAATATGAGGGTAGCGGAATTGGACTTGCCATTTGCAGGAAAATCGCCATGTTTCATGGTGGTAATATAATGGCTACTAGTACGCCAGGTAAAGGCTCTAAGTTTGTGGTTACTTTAGCAATCAATCAAACACGAAGCAAAGTAGATCCAACAGAGAATGAAACAATCTAAAATCGTAAAATCACGAACATAAATAAACCTTAAAAACATAAAGATGAAACTATCAAAATCCTTAGAAATATTAATTGCAGATGATGATGCAGAAGATCGTATGCTCATTATGGATGCTTTGAAAGAAAGCCGTTTAACAAATGGGGTTCAAAGTGTAGAAAACGGGGAAGAGCTTATCCAATATCTTCAAAATAAGGGCAAATTTACAGACAAAAAAAAATATCCACTGCCTGGTATTATTCTCCTTGATTTAAACATGCCTAAAAAAGACGGTCGTGAAGCACTCAAAGAAATTAGAGCAGACAAAACTCTTAAAAACATTCCCATCGTAATTCTTACCACGTCTAAAGCGGAAGAAGATATTTTAAAAACATATGACCTTGGGGCAAATTCATTCATCACAAAACCAGTTACTTTTTCCTCAATGGTAGAAGTGATGAAAACCTTAAATAAATACTGGTTTGAAATTGTAGAATTGCCCTCTGACATCTAAAAAAAATGATTCCTGAAATTAAAATATTGATGATTGATGATGATGATGAAGATTTTATCATTGTAAAAGATCTATTATCAGAAATTAATCATTTTAAATTATCTATCAGTTGGTCACCATCATATAAAGATGGTTTACGTAATATATTAGAAAAAAAACATGACATCTATCTTGTAGACTACCGCCTTGGTGCTGATAATGGGCTTGATTTAATTTCTGAAGTTTTAATAAATAGGTGTGATGTTCCTTTCATCCTTCTTACAGGGCAAAATGACCTTGAGATTGATAAACAAGCAATGAAAGTGGGAGTTGCAGATTATCTAGTGAAAGGTGCTATTTCTTCAAGTCTGTTAGAAAGGACAATCCGATATAGCATTGAACATGCAAAAAATCTTTCAGAGATAAAACAGTTGAATGCTGATTTGGAAAAAAAAATAATTGAGCGTACAAAGATTTTGGAAGAGGCCTTTGTGGAACTAAAAAAAACAAAAAGCGAGTTGGAGTCCTTGCTTATAAAGGAAAAAGAGGTTAATAAAATTACTGAATGTGCTAAAGAAAAAGCCGAAAGTGCTGCTAAAATAGCAGAAGAAGCAATGAAAGCCAAACAACAATTTTTGGCAAATATGAGCCACGAAATTCGCACTCCGATGACCGCCATTATTGGATTTGCAAAAGTAGTATTGAAAACAGATTTGACTACGAACCAAAAGGAATATATTACGGCAATAAAAACAAGTGGCGATTCATTACTAGTTCTCATTAACGACATACTCGATTTGGCAAAAGTGAATGCGGGAAAAATGACATTTGAACAAGTTCCATTCAAAATGGAACAAGATATAGCCGCGATGCTGAATTTATTTGATTTGAAATTTCAGGAAAGAAATTTAGAATTAATTAAAGTGTATGATAGCAACATCCCTGAATGGTTGGTTGGCGACCCGGTGCGTTTGAATCAAATTATTTTGAATTTGGTGAGTAATGCCATAAAGTTTACTGAAAAAGGAAAAATAACGGTAAGTGTTTGTTTGCTAAATGAAGATGAAGAGAAGGCAACCCTTAAATTTTCAGTTACTGATACAGGTATTGGAATACCAGAAAATATGACTTCAACTATTTTCGAAAACTTTGAACAGGCCACATGCAGTACAGCAAGGTTATTTGGCGGTACAGGATTAGGACTTGCTATTGTAAAACAATTGGTAGAAAGGCAAGGCGGAACTATTAACGTTAAAAGTAAAATAAACGAAGGCTCCACATTTAGTTTTATATTAGGTTTTCAAAAAACAAAAGCAGGAATTGAATTAGAGTCCGACTTAGTTAAATTGGATTCTGAAATTGGAAAAATAAAAGTATTGGTGGTTGAAGATGTTGCCCTCAATCAATTACTTATGAAAATTTTATTAGATGATTTCGGCTTTGAACGAGACATTGCAAACAATGGAAAGGAAGCCCTAGAAAAATTACAAACTAAATCCTATGATATTATTTTAATGGACTTGCAAATGCCTGAAATGAATGGGTTTGAAGCGACCGAACATATTCGTAACAAAATGAAATCAAAAATTCCCATTATTGCATTAACGGCAGATGTTACAGTAGAGGATTTAGCACAATGCAAAGCAGTTGGAATGAATGAACATATCGCAAAACCTATTGACGAAAAACTATTATACAATAAAATAATAGGATTGGTAAGAAAAAAAAAATAATTCTTGTTTGAAACTGAAAATGCAAAATGAAATTAAAATATTAATGATTGACGATGATGAGGAAGATTTTATCATTGTTAAGGATTTATTAATTGAAATTGGAAGTAATCGGTATGTTATTGATTGGACGCCTTCTTATAAGGAAGGATTAAAACTTATTTTAGAAAAAAGACATGATGTATTCCTTGTGGATTACCGCCTGGGTGCTGATAACGGACTCGAGTTAATTCGAGAAGCTTTTAAAAATGGCTGCGTTGTTCCGCTCATTCTTCTAACAGGACAAAATGATATTGAAATTGATACCCAAGCAATGAAAGTGGGAGTTGCAGATTATCTAGTGAAAGGTGCTATTTCTTCAAGTCAGTTAGAAAGAACAATCCGTTATAGCATTGCAGAAGCAAAAAATCTGGCAGAGATCAAACAATTGAATGCTGATTTGGAAAAAAAAGTACAGGTTCGTACACTTGAATTAACTAATGCACTTGAACGCGAAAAAGCTAATAATGAAATGAAATCCCGTTTTGTGTCTTTCGCATCGCATGAATTTCGTACTCCATTATCTGCTATCCTTTCCAGTTCATCTTTAATTGAGTTGTACAATAAACCTGAACAGGAAGAACAGCGATTAAAACACATAAACCGTATTTCTTCTTCAGTAAAACATCTAACGGAAATTCTTAATGATTTTTTGACACATGGAGAATTAGAACAAAAAAATATTGAAGTAAAAAATAGCTTATTTAATTTACCTGAATTTATTAAGATAGTAATAGAGGATATGAGCGGAATGGTCAATGGAAAAAAACAACATATCATCTACGACCATGATGGCGAAGTAATGATAAAACAATCAAGTAAAATACTTAAAAATATTTTATTAAACCTCCTTTCAAATGCCAGCAAATACTCTCCTATCGAAAAAGACATTCTCATTAGTTCTTCAGTAAGTAATGATCGAGTATCAATAACTGTAAAAGATCACGGTATTGGAATTCCGGAGGAGGATCAAACAAAATTATTTAGTCAATTCTTTCGGGCAAGTAATGTGGAAAACATACAAGGAACAGGCTTGGGCTTAGCCATAGTAAAGAAATATGTAGAACTCCTTGACGGTACTATTAATTTTATTAGTCAACCAAATAAGGGTACAACTTTTACCATAGAATTTCTGCAAAATAATATGTCCTGATTTTTTTTATTCTATTCATCTTTTACTTTAATAGATATAAGAAATTTACACTTTCTATAAAAAAATTCCTACGAGTTCCAATTTAGAATCATGCCATTTGTGTTTACAAGACTTTCGTTCATGTTTAGTTTGTAAGGATCTACGATAGCGAAAGGGGGCCGAAAAAATTTTCGATACTAAATTAGGTATTGTTTCATTAACCAATTTATTAGATTTCTAACGTCTGCGAATTATATAACTTATAAAAAAAATTATGTAATATAAAACAGACCTACTTTCTGATTTTTGTAAAGTGAAACATAACTCACCTTAAAAAATAATTAAAATGAAAAAAAAACTATTCTTTATTGTAGCAATTGCTGCATTGGCATCATTTCCGAAAATTATTTTCGGTCAAGCACCTAATTTAGGTAGCGCGGCAAATTACGTTCTGTTTACTTCAAGTGGAGCCGTTGGAAATACGGGAGTATCACAAGTTACTGGTAATGTAGGTACAAATGTTGGGGCCATCACAGCATTTGGCAACGTTAATGGCGTACTAAATATCGCCAACGCGTCAAGCTCAGTTTGCGCAACAGATTTACTTACAGCTTACAATCAATTAAATGCAACTCCAGCAACTACTGCTCATGCTGCGGTACTTGGAGGAGGCGAAATACTTACTGCAGGTGTTTACTCTATTGCAGCTGCCGGTTCAGCTGTCGGAACGCTTTCGTTAGATGCACAATCAAATCCAAGCGCAATTTTTATTTTCAAAATTGGAGGGGCTTTCACTACGGCGGCATCAACCAAAATAGTATTAATAAACGGGGCTTTGGCTTGTAATGTTTTTTGGAAAGTGGAAGGTGCAATAGCTATGGCTGCAGGTACAAGTATGAAAGGAACCTTAATTGCAAACAATGCAGCAATCTCTATGGCTGCAGGCGGTACACTCGAAGGAAGAATGTTTTCAACTTCAGGAGCTGTTGCTATTGATGGGTCTTCAGTGAGCACTCCTATAGGTTGTGGAAGTCCTGTTCTTATGGGACCTACTGCCCCTAATCTTGCTTCAGCATTATGTTATGCTCTATTTTCTTCAAGTGGTGCAGTTACAAATACTGGATTAACAAATGTTACGGGTGATGTTGGAACAAACGTCGGTTTAACTTCTGGATTTACTGCAACAAATGTGATTGGTACTATTCATTCAACCCCAGATGCCTCAACATCATCTTGCGCAAATGATTTATTAAACGCTTACAATTATCTTAATTCGCTGCCGTTTGATATTGAATTATTGTACCCAGCACAACTTGGAAATAAATTAGTTCTTACACCACATACTTATACATTAAACATGGCTACTGTGCTTTCGGATACTCTTTACTTGAATGCGCAAAATAATAGCGGTGCAATATTTGTAATTTCTATAAATGGTGCTTTAACAACAAGCGTGGGCGCAAAAGTTATCTTGATAAATGGAGCACAAGCAAAAAATGTATTTTGGGTAGTTAAAGGCAATGTAAGCATAAATAACAATTCAAATTTTATAGGAACAATTGTTTGTAATAATGGAACGATTGATTTAGGTACAGGTTCTAATTTGAGCGGAAATGCCTTTACCACAAGTGGAGCTTTAACAACAAATTCAATAACTGCAATAAAACAGTCAACTTGTTCAATTACTGACATTCCTGCTTATAATATTGAAAATACAAATGAAACAATTTCAATTTACCCTAATCCATTCAATTCATCATTAAATATTAACTTAAATAATGTAACTAATTTTGATACTGCAGAGTTGAATATTTATAATATTGTTGGCGAATTGCTTCTTACAAAATTACTTACAAAGCAATTAAGTAAAGTTGATACTAGTAATTTCCCTACGGGATTTTATTTTTACAAAGTGGTTAGTAAAAACAAAATAATACAATCAGGAAGACTGATTTCACAACAATAATTTAATTAGAAAATTTTGAACTAGAAATTCAAAAAAATCAAACAAAAACCCCATCTTCTTTCGAAGATGGGGTTTTTGTTTGAGCAACTATTTTTTTAAAAAATTTTAGCTATATTCATAATTCAAATTCAACTGTATTATGAGTGAGAAATTACCTAGACGAAATTTTATTTCACAAATTACTGTTGCTGTGGCATCAGCATTAGCAATGCCTTTAACTAATTTTTCAAATTCACTTAAAAAATCTAATCTCTTAAAAGAAGAAACTATGAATCCCATTATAAAAATAAAACCCTTAGGATTTCAATGGGAAACATTAGATCCGTTTTTGTTTTGCGTGCACCATGAAGATAAATTTCCAAAAGGAAATGATGTGATGGGTCCAGTTACTTCAATGCAAGGAAGGCATATGGGAGATGATTTTATTATTAAAGACGGCTTTAGAATGTATCATGGAAAAACAGTTCCTGGTTTTCCAGGCCATCCACATAGAGGATTTGAAACCATTACGATTGTGAGACAAGGCATTGTGGATCATGCTGATTCTTTAGGTGCCGCAGGAAGATATGGCGATGGTGATGTGCAATGGATGACGGCTGGCAAAGGAGTTCAGCATTCAGAAATGTTTCCGTTATTAAATAAAGAAAAAGAAAATCCAATGGAACTTTTTCAAATATGGCTCAACTTACCTAAAAAGGATAAAATGGTAGAACCACATTTTAAAATGTTGTGGAGAGATTTAATTCCAAAATATGTACACACAGATATAAATAAAAAAACAACTTCGGTAGAAGTGATTGCTGGTTCTATTGAAAACATCAAAGCACCATTGCCGCCACCAAATTCGTGGGCTGCAAATAACACTAACGAAGTTGCTGTTTGGAATATAAAAATGGAAGCTGGTGCAAATTGGACTTTACCAAAAGCATCAGAAGGAATAAACAGAACACTGTATTTTTATGAAGGTGAATCACTAATTTTAGGTGGAGCTAACATCCCAACTTATAGTGCTGTAGAATTAATAGCTAACACTGAAGTAGTGTTACAAGCTGGAACTAAAGAAGTAAGTATTTTGGTATTACAAGGAAAACCGATTAACGAACCAGTGATGCAATACGGACCTTTTGTAATGAATACAAAGGATGAAATTAACCAAGCTTTTGAAGATTACCATAAAACTCAATTTGGTGGATGGCCTTGGCCAAAATATGATCAAGTTCATCCGAGAGAAAAAACTAGATTTGCGAAACATGCAGATGGAAGAGAAGAAATAAAAACGAGTTAATTATTTAAACAAATCAAAAATGGACAAAAGACAATTTCTTAAAACTTCTTCATTAATTGGCATTGGTAGCTTACTAAGTTTACCAGGCCTAGCAAGTTTAATTGAATCTGTATCTCATATTCCATCTAAAGAATTAGCTAAGGATGAAGATTTTTGGGAAGCAATAAGAAAAAACTATAAGTTGAAGCCGGATTATATCAATCTTGAAAATGGCTACTATTGTATACAACCACAAGAAGTACTTGAAGCTTACATTAATCACATTCGTGACATTAATATGCAAGGTGCTTATTATATGCGCACCGTTCAGTTTGAAAATAAAAACAAAATGGTTGCAAAACTAGCCGAATTGGCTGGTTGCGAAAAAGATGAATTAATAATTACAAGAAATACTACTGAATCATTAGATATGATTATTGCAGGGATGAATTGGAAAGAAGGAGATGAAGCAATAATGGCAGATCAAGATTACGGAGCTATGTTAGATATGTTTAGCCAAGTTAGTAAACGTTATGGCGTTATAAATAAAGTTGTTTCAATTCCAAATCATCCGAAATCTGATGAAGAAATTATTGAACTTTACGCTAAGGCAATTACTAAAAACACAAAATTATTAATGGTTTGCCATATGATCAACATTACTGGACAGATATTGCCAGTTCGTAAAATATGTGACATGGCACATAGCAAAGGTGTACTTGTTATGGTTGACGGCGCTCACGCTTTTGCACACTTTCAATTTAAATTGTCAGATTTAAATTGCGATTTTTATGGTTGCAGTTTACATAAATGGCTGAGCGTTCCAATTGGCGCTGGATTTCTTTATGCAAAAAGAGAAAACATTTCAAAAATATGGCCTTTATTAGCAGAAGCAGGAAGACCAGAAAATGATATTTTAAAATTAAATCATACAGGAACAATTCCTGTTCACACAGATTTAGCAATTGCAAATGCGATTGATTTTTATAATAAAATTGGTGGGCAAAAAAAGGAAGACAGACTCCGTTACTTACAAAACTATTGGACAAATAAAGTAAGAAATATTCCAAATATTGTTTTGAATACGCCTGATGATTTAAAGCGTTCGTGTGCTATCGCAAATGTTGGTATCAAAAATATGTCGCCAGCAATAATGGCAGAAACACTTTTGAAGAAATATAAAATTTATACAGTTGCAATTGATGGGAAAGGTGTACATGGTTGCAGAATAACGCCTAATGTTTATACAAGCACGCAGGAATTAGATGAATTTGTGATTGCTTTGAAAGAAATGGCCGTTTAAAAACTACTTATTTTAAGGACTTAATTTCCTAACAGTGGCTTAGAATCAATCGATTTTGAATCGAGTGCATCACGCAATCCATTGCCCACAAGCATAAAGGCTAGTACTAAAACCATAATAGCAATGCCTGGTACAAAAGCTAAATATGCCGAATCAACTAATACATATCCACGATGTGCGTTTATCATTTCTCCCCAAGATGGAGTTGGAGGTTGTGCTCCAATTCCTAAAAAACTTAATCCAGCTTCTGTTAAGATGGCTGCGGCAAAATTAGAAGCAGCAATAACAATTACTGGCCCCATTACATTTGGCAAAATATGCTTCATAATAATTCGCATATTTTTAAAACCAAGTGCTCTACCCGCTTCAACAAATTCTTTTTCTCTAATACTTAAAATTTGCCCACGGATAAGCCTGGCCACATCAACCCACATGGTTAAACCAACAGCAATAAAAACTTGAACAATACCTTTTCCTAAAACTAACGTAATTGCAATAACTAATAATAATGTAGGAATAGACCATACCACTGAAATTACCCACATAACAACATCATCGATCCAACCTCTAAAATATCCGGCAATTGCACCCAAAAGTATTCCGATTATTATTGAAATAATTACTGAAATAAAACCAACTGATAATGAAATTCGTGTTCCTATCATTAGTCTGCTTAATAAATCTCTTCCAGCTAAATCAGTACCAAGTATAAATGTTTTTGATTTTAAATGTTCTTCAATGATTTTGTTTTTCAGTTCAGATACTTTAAATTTTAATTTGCTTCCTGTACTCAATTGATAAAACTCTATCGTGTTTGCAACGCTATCATTTTTAATTGGATAATTATTATTTGCATCATAAACTACATCAGCCAAATTGAATAACGTTTTTGTTCCATTATTAGGTTCATTTCCAGTATACTCTTCAACCTCTATATCAAATCCTTTGAAACTATAAGCATAATAAGGCAATGCTGAAAATTCACTTATTTCACCAAATAACATTTTACTAAAAAAATTTGTGCTTCTTGGCAATTCATTTTTTCTAATAAGTATGATAGGAGAACTAAATCCCGGTTTTTTAATATGCAACTCTGGCTTTTGATCGTTAGCAAAAGGTGAGGAATCGGGCGTAATTAAATAACCTAATATTGAAATAATGGATGCGAATACAATTAAAAATAAACCAAACATACCAAGCTTGTTTTTTTTAAATCGTCGCCACGTTTGCTTTGTAAGCGATTCAGATCGAATGTCGGTATTTTCTTTTTTACTTTTCAATTACTTAACTTTAATTCCTTTCCAGCATGGTTTAATAAATAACGAGCCTAATCCAACCATGAGAGCGTATAGCCAATATACACATTCAAACGGAATTAACAACGCTAAGTATTTAACCCTTCCTAAAAATTTAGAAGCTAAAAATAACAACAAAAAATCGAAAATTAGCTTTGTTAGAACAAAAATTGCTAAATATGGTGTAATAGGCTGATTTTTAATTAATGAAACTACCAAAACTAAAAAAATTAGATTAGCGCAAAGCACAATAAAGCCGAACGAAAGGTTAATAGTATTAGAATTATATTTTGCTTTATATGCCCAACGAAGCCGTTGAGCAAAAAATTCACTAACTGTTTGAATAGGTTTTATTCGTACAATGAGTTCCTTTTGCCAAGAGTAGTGAATCTTATCTGAATTTACTTTTTTTAAATCTTCTAACAAAAAAACATCTTCTCCTGAAGAAATATGCAAATGATTTGAATAGCCATTTACACTTTCATAGGCTAGTTTTGAAAAAGCTAGATTTGCACCATTACACATAAATGGTCTGTTTATTCCACAAAAACCAGCTGTAATAGCTGTTAGAGCAATGTTTTCGGTAATTTGAAAATGAGATAATATGCCAGCATTTTCATCAAAATCAATCGGCATAATTAATAAATCTGGAGAATTGTTTTCAAAATAACCGGCAATTTGTTTTAACCAATTCGCATCGCGATAGCACACATCAGCATCAGTGGTTATAATAATTGTACCTACTGCTAATTTTATTGCTTCAGAAATATTATACTTTTTTCCTTTATGAGAAACCTGATTAATGATTTTATAATTCAAGCCAGATTTCTCTAAATTTATTTTGAAACAATTCAAGGTATTATCTACAGAAAAATCATCGATAACAATTAATTCGAAATTACTTTTTGGATAATTTTGCTTTTTAATTTCATCAACAAACCGTTCTACATTTTCTTCTTCGTTTCTCACAGAAACAACAATAGATAAAAAAGGATAATTTATTATTTGCTGACGAGTTCTAATGTTTCTATTCAAATTATTAATGCCAAAAATTGCAGTAGTTATAAAAATACCATAAGCAATGATTACAATTGAAAATATAAAAAGCTCA
>JAYVIS010000151.1:0-7419 GCA_043769975.1 Bacteroidota bacterium | reverse complement strand
TCTTTCGCCATTAGCAATACTCATGTAACAATTACCACTAAAAGAAACACAAAGTGCTCCCGAAACAAAAAATTCTAATTCAACATCGGTTTCTTTACTAATATCTTTAATTTGATCTAAATTTAATTCTCTGGCCAAAACCACACGTTTCATTCCAGCATCTTTAAGGAATTTTACATGCTTAGGATCTCTGTTATTTGCTTGTGTACTGGCATGAATAACAATTGGAGGTAAATCCATCTCCATAATAGCCATATCCTGAACAATTAAAGCATCAACACCAATGGCGTATAATGTGTGTATTAATTTTTTACAATCTTCTAATTCATGATCATACAAAATAGTGTTTACTACTACAAAAACCTGAGCCTTAAATAAGTGAGCATATTTTACCAATTCTTCAATATCTTCGAGCGAATTTGTAGCATTAGAACGAGCGCCAAACTGTGGAGCACCAATATAAACAGCATCAGCACCAGCATTGATAGCTGCCATACCTTGAACTAAATTTTTGGCAGGCGATAAAATTTCAACTTTCTTTTTCATACGATTGGTAAAGGTCAGTAATTATTTGTTTGATTGCAAGTAACTGCATAAATAAGGGACTTTGTTAAGATAAATAACTCACAACAATTCTCTAATATTATGACATTAAAATATTTCAAAAATCTCAATTGTTAAATCTTAAACAAAATAAAACTCTAAACTAGTTTAGCTAAAAAATTTAGTTTTTACTTTACATTATATGTCATACTTTAGCCAATTATAATACATACCTATGAAAAAACTAATACTTTTTATTTCAACCTTATTGTGCTTTCAATCATTTTCAAATTCGGTTAATGATTTATTAATTGTAAATCCATACGAAGCTTCTTTTCGAAAGGCCTATGTATTAAATCCATCCATACCAAAAGGTATTTTAGAATCGGTTGCATTTTCGCAAAGTAGATTTACGGATTTAAATGTAAGTGTTGAGCCAAGTTGCATTGATTATCCAACAGCTTTTGGAGTTATGGGCTTAACTGAAAATGGACAAGGTTATTTTAGAAATAATTTAATAACAGTTTCTTATTTATCAGGCTTTTCGGTGAATGATATAAAATCAAATCCTGAAAAAAATATTTTAGCTTATGCAAAAGCCTTTTCATTTCTTCAAGCACAAGAAGATATTTCAGGAAACAACATTGCTGATTACAAACCTATTTTTATTGCCTTAAGCGAACTGCCATTATTGGCTGATTTACAAACCGATTTCGCTATAAATTCTCAATTATATCAATTGTATTGGTTTTTATCAAAAGGAGAATTTCAAGATTTTTATGGCTTCCCCGATTATGGTATTGATTTACAAGGTGTATTTGGAGCTAACTATCAAGTATTAAGTTCTAGCAATGTAATTATTAGTTCAAGCTCTATATCGAGTGGTTCGGGCGTTAGTTACAAATCATCTGGTGGCATTAGTTCTGTGGCATCGGTTGATTATCCGCCTGCAATATGGAACCCAACAACCTGTAATTATAGTTCACGTGCTGGAACAGCAATTACAGCTGTTGCCATTCATTTTGTACAAGGAAGCTATGCTGGTTGTATTTCTTGGTTTAAAAACTGCGCAGCAAGTGCTAGTGCGCATTACGTTATACGTAGTTCTGACGGTCAGGTAACACAAATGGTTTTAGAAAGTAATAAAGCATGGCATATTGGAAGTGAAAACCCTTATACGTTAGGAATCGAACATGAAGGATATATTAGTTCATCTTCATGGTTTACTAACTCAATGTATCAATCTAGCGCAGATTTAGTAAGAGATATGTGTACAAGTAATTCAATAAATCCTTTACGTTGTTATTTTGGTCCAGGTTGCAGTGGTTCAACAGCATCTTGTTTACAAGGAACTTGTGTGAAAATAAAAGGACACCAAATGTTTCCAAGCCAAACCCATACAGACCCTGGTCCATTATGGAATTGGGAAAAATTTTACAAATTATTAAATAACTCACCTATAACAACAACTATAACTGCAACTTCAGGAAACTTTTATGACTCTGGTGGAGCTGGGGCAAATTACTCAAATGATGAGCGCAAATTATGGTTATTTCAACCATCTGGTGCAACATCTATCAGTATGAATTTTACAGCATTTAGTTTAGAAAACAATTATGATTTTTTACTTATTTACGACGGAAGTTCTACAAGTTCAACATTAATAGGAAAATACACAAACAATGTTTCTCCTGGAATTATAAATTCATCAGGGTCTAGTTTGTTATTCGAATTCCGTTCTGATTGTGCAACAACACAACTTGGGTGGGCCGCAACATATACAACAAATGCAGTGGTAACAAGTACAATAGATGCAATAGTTCCAACTACAACCATTTCAACGGTTGGTGCATGGAAAACAGCAAACTTTACAGCTTCTTTTACAGATACTGATGCTGGTGGTTCTGGATTAGAAAAAAGTTTTTACCAAGTTCTAGATTATAACTCAACTGAATGGAGAGGAAATTATACCCATGGATTTTTCTCAGATAATTTTGATTTAGCAATTCACCCAGAATGGACTCAAAAAACGGGAACTTGGATTATAAACACAAATGCTTTAGAACAAACTGACGAAGTAAGTCTTGCAGCGGCAAATACAAATATTTATGCTGCCTTAACTCAAACCTTATCTAACAGATATTTATATAATTTTAAAGGAAAAATCGCTGGTTCGGGTACAAACCGCAGAGCAGGTTTCCACTTTTTTGTTGATAGACCAGATTCTTCAAATCGATATAATTCTTATTTTGTATATTTTAGATTAGGGACTTCTGCTATTACAAACACAGCCACTGTTGAAATTTATAAAACAATAAACAATGTGTTTACTTTAGAAGTTAGTCCTACATGCGTTATCATACCTGGTCAATGGTACGATTACAAAGTGATTTTTGATCGTATTACTGGTAAAATTGATGTGTATCAAAATTTAACAAAAATAGCAACCTGGACAGACCCAACACCACATACTGTTGGTGACTATATTTCGTTTAGAAGTGGGAACTGCATTTGGAGTTTAGATGAAATAAAAGTATATCGGTCCCGTCCAACAACATCAGTAACTGTTTCTGTAGGTGCTGGAAATGCATATGATGCAAGGTATCAAAATCCAAATCCTCTTCAATTTGGCGCAAAAGTAAAATCTATTGTAAATGATTTTGCTGGAAATTTATCAACTATTGATTATGAAGATTTAAATATTGACTGGACAAATCCAACTACAATTGCTAATATTAATGATGGTAAAGCATCAGATATTAATGTGGTTATAACAAGTGATTCTCTTTCGGCAAATTGGTCATCTTCAAAAGATCCAAATTCTGATATTGCTCAATATTGGTATTCAATTGGTACAGCTCCTGGCTTTACAAATACCTTGGCCTGGACAAGTAATTGGGGCGATACATTAGTAACTGCAAAAAGCCTTACTTTAACTGCTGGAACTACTTATTTCTTTAATGTGAAATCAGAAAACGGAGCAGGTTTGCAAAGCCCTGTTGTTAGCACAAATGGACAAACTGTAACAATTGCAGCTGGGGTTGCAAATATTACTGAAAGTAATTTGATTAGTATTTATCCAAATCCTTTTTCAAATACATTTTTGATTTCTTTAAATTTAACTGGAGATAGTAATGTTGAGCTTACCCTTATTGATGCTTTAGGCAAAGAACTAGCTTATTATAAATCTAAAGAAAGTGCTGGAGTTTTTAATAAAACAATTGATGCTAATAGTTTAAATATAAGTAGTGGCACTTATTTAGTGAAAGTTAAATTAAACGAAAAAGAATTGTTTAAGAAAATGATTAAGCAATAAACTACAGTTAAGTCATTTTGATTGATAACAATAAAATAAAATTTTTATTTTAAAAATGTTATCTTTAATGTCTCAAAATGTTACAAGGCAAACATATTTTACTTGGTATAACAGGCGGAATCGCCTCTTATAAATGTGCTCATTTAGTTAGACTATTTATTAAAGAAGGGGCAGAAGTAAGAGTAATAATGACAAAATCTGCTGAGGAATTTGTTAGCTCAAAAACACTTTCAGTATTAAGTAAAAATGAGGTAATTTCTGATTTTTTTGATTCTTCGCACAATTGGAATAATCACGTTGCACTTGCCGAATGGGCTGACATTTTTGTTGTTGCGCCATTAACAGCAAATACATTAGCAAAATTTGCACTTGGAATATGCGATAATATGGTAACTGCTTGTTATTTATCAGCCAGATGTAATGTATTTGTGGCTCCAGCCATGGATTTGGATATGTATCAACATCCAACAACTTTAAAAAATTTAGAAATTTTAAAAAATAATAAAAACATAGTTATAAATGCGCAATTTGGCGAATTAGCAAGTGGATTAATAGGAGAAGGCCGTATGGCAGAACCTGAATTTATTGTTGATTTTATTAAAAAAGATATACAAAGCACATTACCATTAATTGGAAAAGTTATTTTAGTAAATGCAGGGCCAACCTATGAGGCTATTGACCCAGTAAGATTTATTGGAAATCGCTCTTCAGGAAAAATGGGAGTTGCTATTGCTGATGAATTTGCGAAGCAAGGCGCATCAGTTACCTTAGTTTTAGGACCATCACATCAAAAGCCTATTCAGAAAAATGTTAAGGTTATAGCTATTGAAAGTGCTGAAGAGATGTTGAATGCTTGCCAAACAGCTTTTACAGCTTGTGATATTGCCATACTATCTGCTGCAGTTGCAGATTATAAACCAGTTGAAGTTTCATCAACTAAAATTAAAAAAAAGGATGCTGAATTTAATTTAGCCCTTACTAAAACAGTTGATGTACTTGAAACATTGGGTAAACTAAAAACTTCTCAATTATTATTTGGCTTTGCATTGGAGACAAATAACATTATTGATTATGCCAAGGACAAAATAATCAAAAAAAATCTCGACTTTATTATTGCAAATTCAGCAACTGAAAAAGGGTCTGGATTTGGAGTTGACACTAATAAAATAACTATTATTGACAAACACAATAATTTAACTAATTTTGAGTTAAAAACAAAACAAGAAGTTGCTAAAGATATTGTAAACTTTACAATTCAATTAATTAAAAAAGATGTTTAAATATATATTCATACTAATTTTCTGCTATTCATCAGGAATATTTGCTCAAGAATTAAATTGTCAGGTAACAGTTGCTTCGCCACAAATACAAGGAACAACTGAAAAACAAATTTTTGAACAATTACAAAAAGCCATTTTTGAGTTTATGAATAACACAAAATGGACAAAAGATAATTACACAACTTCAGAACGAATTGATTGTTCGATTTTAATTAACGTAACACAAAAAATAAGCACCGACGATTATAAAGCAACGATTCAGATTCAAAGCAGAAGACCAATTTTCAAAAGCTCATATTTTTCTCCCGCTGTAAATTATATTGACGAAAATTTCACTTTCAAATATCAGCAGTTTCAGCAATTAGAATTTAATTTAAATACATTTTCCACAAACTTAACTTCAGTTTTATCGTATTATGCCTATATTATTCTAGCAAATGATTACGATACATTTTCAAGTTTAGGAGGAACTGAATATTTTCAAAAAGCTCAAATCATAGTTGCTAATGCTCAAAGTTCAGGCGACATTGGTTGGAAATCACAAGAATCAAATAAAAACAGATATTGGATTCCGGAAAATGCTTTACAACCAGTATTTATACCTATTAGAGAGTGTATGTACAGATATCATAGACTTGGTTTAGATATTATGTTTGATAAACCTGATGAAGGAAGAAGTGAAATACTGAAATCAATGGATTTGTTAGTTGGAGTTTATAAAAACAGACCTGCCACATTTGTAATGGAGTTATTTTTTAATGCTAAAGCAGATGAAATTGTCAATATTTTTTCAAAAGGCCTTCCAGACGAAAAAACAAAAGTAGTGCAAACGCTAACGACTGTTGACCCAGCAAATACCACCAAGTGGTATAAAATCCAAGCCAATTAAGCTCAGAGTATTCCAATTTATCAGCATTTTGATTGCAAATACCAAAGAATTTGATAATTAACAATTTGATAATTTATAAAGTTTTGGTTTAATATATGTTTTGCTAGATTTGCATTTTTAAAATTCAAGACCATTATGAAGCAATTTTTTTTATCGATTACTTTATTTACAATAACATTAAGCTCATTTTCACAAGAAGTTACCAAAGATGACGCTGCGAAGCTGCAGGCAGAAACTGATAAATTAATATCAATGGCTGCTGATTCCGTTAAACCTTGGAGAATTGGTGGAATTATTGCTATAAATGGACAGCAAGTATCATTAACAAATTGGGCAGCAGGTGGAAATAATTCTATTTCTGTAGGTGGTTTAGTAAATGTATTCGCGAAATATAAACGTGGAAATACAACTTGGGATAATAACTTAGAATTAGGTTATGGTGTAATTAAACAAGGAGATAACAAACACTGGTGGAAAAATGATGATAAAATACAAATAACCTCAAAATATGGTCGTCATGCATTTAAAAGTTGGTATTATTCAGCCTTAGTTGATTTTAGAACTCAATTTGCAAATGGATACAACTATCCTAATGATTCTGTTTATATTTCAAAGTTTATGGCACCTGGCTATGGTTTAGCCGCTTTAGGATTTGATTATAAACCAAATATCCATTTTTCGTTTTTTGTTTCTCCCGCTACTGGAAAATTCACCTTTGTAAATGATGCTCAATTGGCAAGAGTTGGGGCTTTTGGTGTACAAAAGGATGAATATTTAGATCCAAACGATCCAACGAAAATTACTACAAAATATAAAACTCACCGTGAAGAATTTGGGGCATATTTAAAAATGCAATATCAAACCAAAGTGATGGATAACATTACTTTTCAAACGGTATTAGAATTATTTACAAATTACGTAACAAACCCAGGAAATGTTGATGTAAACTGGACAACTTTAACAACATTTAAAGTAAATAAATTTATTTCTGCAACTTTAGCAACTCAATTAATTTACGATGATGATATTAAAGTGCTTCGAAGTGCAGGCGATCAAAAAGGCACAATCGGACCAGATGTTCAGTTTAAACAAGTACTAGGATTAGGTTTAAATTATAAATTTTAATTAAGAAAATAAATTCCTACAAAGACGAGTTATACAATTAACTCGTCTTTTTTATTTTAGCATATAATTATAACGCATTATGTAAAATAATGTTAAAAACATGGATTATATCATTACCAAATATGAGTTTGGCAGGTTAATTGAAATTTTAAAATTGTAACTTGCACATAATATATTTTACAGAGGATATAATACCTTAAAACGTTTTAATGAAATTAAAAATCACTATAAAAATAATTGTTTTATCAATTTTTTTAAATTCGACC
>JAYVIS010000150.1:0-7594 GCA_043769975.1 Bacteroidota bacterium | reverse complement strand
AAAATATGTGTAAATACTTGTAAACGTAAATCTTTAACAATATTTTGTCCTAATAAGTTTGTAATGTTAATGTTCAAGAATTGTAACATAGCTTCAATTAAAAGCACACCTAATAATATCAATCCCATTTGATTGATGTAATTGGTTTTTTCGAAGTCTTGTAAAAAGTTTGGATCGGCAGGGGTAGTTGCTCCGACCACATTCAGCATTTTGTTTATTAATAACGGACGAACAATAGCGAGTGCAGAAAGAGTAATCGTTATAAGTATTGCCGAATAAAATATTTTATTATAGGGTTTACTATATGATAAAATTCGTTTTAATAAACCAACATTCAATTTTTTATTAGGAGTAGTAGTATTTGACATTAACAAAAAATAGAAGTAGGGTAGGTGATTTCTGTTAAATATAAGGCATGAGCATTCACCGACATGCCAGCATCTGATCTGTTTTTGTTATCAATTATGGTTTTAAATTCTCCCAAAGTAATTTTTCCTTTTCCAACTTCTAATAACGTGCCAACAACTGCCCTTACCATATTTCTCAAAAAACGATTAGCAGTTATTTTAAAAACATATTCATACTCATTTTGTTTAATCCATTGTGCAAATATAACGTTGCAATTATTTGTTTTATTTTGAGTGTTTACTTTACTAAAACTTGTAAAATCAGTTACATCTAATAGATATTTAGCTGCTTCATTCATTAAATCTATATTTATTTCACCATAAATAAATAAGGATGATTGAAATAGAAAAGGATTTTTATAAGTGTGAATTAAATAGTCGTATGTTCTGAATTCGGCATCAAATCTAGCGCTTGCAGTTTCAGTTACACTATATATGTTTTTAATTGCAATTTCGTATGGTAAAATTTTATTGAGTTTATATATATAATTTGTTTCAGGTAAGTGTAAATCGGTTTTGTTGCAATCAAAATGTGCGTAATAATCTTTAGCACTAACCCCAGCATCTGTTCTTCCACAACCTACTATTTCTATTGGTTCTGAAAAAATAATACTTAATTTTTCTTGTAAAATATGTTGAATTGTATTTTTAGTGTTTTCCTGAACTTGCCAGCCATTAAAGGTAGTTCCGTTATAGCAAAGTTGTATAAAATAGCGTGGCATTTGGTAAAGATAGTAATTTATTTATTTCAAAATATGTGGATTGTTTGTAATAATTCCATCTACTCCTCGTTTGGCTAGTATTCTGGCTTTTCGTGGATTATTAACAGTCCACACATATACAGTTTTACCAAGTGCGTGTACTTTTCGAATCAATTTTTTTGAGCAAAATTTGTAATAAACATTTACACTTTCCCAATTTTTAAAATCATCTTTATTAAAATGCTTATCGAAGTTGAAACTCACTAGTGGCAATTTAAAAACAATCAATTTTTGTAAATGAATGTTGCTGTCTAATTTAGCTACATTTAGTAAAGATTTTTTGTCAAAAGAATGTATCGTACTTATCCAACTTTGTGCATTATATTTTTTTATTAATTCTATAATGTGCTTTTCAATGTTCGGGTAGTAGTCGTTCCCTTTTTTTATCTCAATCAATAACTTACATCTGCCATTTATTTGCTTAATTGCCTCTTCTAATGATGGTGGAGATGGGTTTTTAAATAAATGATCTTTATGTTTTATCTTCAAATTTTTAAACCAATTAAAGTCATTTTCTTTAATTAATCCTTCACCAAAAGTTGTCCGATTAACTGATAAATCATGCATTAAAACTAAGACACTATCTTTTGTTTGCTGAACATCAGTTTCAATGATATCGGTTCCCATTTCAATGGCAGTTTCAAATGCTATCAGTGTGTTTTCAGGCTCATAAGCACTTGCTCCGCGATGGGCGATAATGAGTGGGGTTTGTGCAAAAGATAGTTGCGCTGTGAAAAAAATATAAAAAAACAATAATAGATAATGCATTCAATTAGGTTATAGAATTTAAATATTTTTAAGTTATGTCAATTAAGCCATCTTTTTCTCGCTTTCCATAATCTACAATTAAGAAATAGTAGGTTAAAACTCCAAATGCATACATAATGGATGTTATTAAGAAAATGGTTACAAAATCATAATTTTGACTAAACATAATTTTAACAAAATAACCACTAATAACCCAACTTCCACTCCAAATTGCAGCGGTTAGTGCACTGGTTATTTCTCTGTTTCTTTTACCAACATAATTCATAACTAATTCAGAGGTCATTGGTCCTGCCATATTCATTAAGGGTTGTCTTAATAAGTAACAACCAATAGCAATGTATAAAGCCATCGTATACTGACTATACAATTGTGTAGTTGCAAGTGCAACTAATGATATAACGGCTAGTGCTTGAGTGGTTGGAATAGCTATTTTATATCCAATGTTTTGTTTTATTTTAGGAACTAGCAATGCTCCCCAAACTACTAAAACTGCTGCAATTGCACTTACAAATGAAAAAGTTCCTTTATCTAAATGATGTACTTTATCAAAAAACAAACTAATAAATGGAATTGTTAATCCAGCACCAGTTGCAATGATTAATGTTGGAATTAATCCTTTAATGATTAGGAACCAATCATGATTTTTTTGCTTGACAAGTTTTTCATTTTGTTTTTTATCATCTATTATTTCTGTAATTTTTACTTTACTCATAAAATAAATTCCGCCAAACCCTAATATTGAAAAAATAATTAAAATACATTCTTCATTAAAAAAAAGTGGATTTATTTTATCTAATACCGCAATTAATACACCACTCAAAATTCCGGCAAAGCTCCAGGTGCTATAGCTTAGTGAGATTCCGGCGGTGTGTTCCTTTGTTTCAGAATTCCTTAAAATATAAGGTGTAATAGGAATTTGCATCAATGTAAATGATGCACCCCAAAGTAAAAGTGATGCGTAAATGCAATACGTTAATTTTAATGAAATAAATAGAACAGATGTTAATCCAAATAATGGCACTAGCACGGCCGATAAATTAAAAAATGGTTTAAGCGCTTTTCCTTTTATTAAATTTCCAACTGGAATTGCCAATAAAAAAACACCTAAAAAACGAATGGTTAAAAACAATGCTATTTCTTCATTTGAGTAACCTTTCCTATCAAGGTATAATGGCAAAATAAGCATAAATGTACAATTCACTAATTGTATAAAAAACTCAGCAACAATTACATTTACAATTGCTTTATTTAAATTTTGATATTCTTTTAAAAACGAAAACATAATTAGCTATGTTCAATAATGATATTGATGAATGATTTAATTTTCTCTATTTCGTTTGGTTCAAAAGTTTCAAAATCACCTTGATGATTAAACCATGTTAGCTGGCGTTTTGCATATCTTCTTGAGTTTTGTTTAATAAGATCAATCGCTTCCTGTAAGGTAATTTTATTTTCTAAAAAACTAAATATTTCTTTATACCCAACTGTATTTAGTGCATTTAGTTGGTTTTTGTGTTGTAATGATTTCACTTCATCTACTAATCCAGCGCTTATCATTTCATCAACGCGTTTATTTATTCTGTCATACAAAATAGCTCTTGACGTATTTATTAAAATAGGAATTGAATTGAAATTTCGTGTTTTTTTGACTTTTGTTCTGTATTCCGAAAATGGTTTTCCTTTAAAAATACATACTTCTAAAGCGCGCATCATTCGCTGTGGATTATTCGTATCAACTTCTTCGTAATATTTAAAATCTCTTTGTTTTAACTCTTCTTGTAAAAATGAAATACCTTTTTCGTTATATTGATTTATTAAATTTTCGCGTATGTCTGTTGGAATTTCTTCAAATTCATCTAATCCGTTTAAAATAGCATTGATGTATAAACCCGAACCACCAACTAAAATTAACGTATCATGTTCTAAAAACAATTTTTCTATCAGTATTATGGCTTCTTTTTCATATTCACCAATATTGTAAACGTCATCAATATTTTTGTTATCTATAAAATAATGAACAATTCCTTGCATTTCTTCACTACTAGGTTTTGCTGTTCCAATACTCATTTCTTTATAAAACTGACGCGAATCGGCAGAAATAACCGGACACTTATATTGCTTTGCTAATTGAATAGAAAGAGCTGTTTTACCAACGGCTGTAGGACCTGCTATTATGATTAAATGATGATTCAATTCTTTTAACTTATCTAAAATATAAATTCTATGTTACTGATAGGATTTGTGACTTTACTGCTTTTTTTAATGCCGTTTATATCAATATGCACAATATTTATTTGTTGGGGTAAAAAGTCATAAAGCAATTTCGTATCAATATTTATTTTTTTTGGTTGTGCACTGTTTTTTATTTCAAGGTAAGTCCAAATAGCTTCCTCTTCTTTTTCATAACCTATAAAATTAAACGTTTGTTTTTTTGAATTTATACCAATATTAAAACGTTTACTTATATAATTAAACAAAATAGAATCCGTTTCAGCCTTATTGATTGGATTTAAAATATCAATATTCTTTTTCGAAGTTTTCCTTAAGGCATCTTCCAAATCATTTGTAAATAGCTTAACGCTTAATTGTAAAACGCGTTCTTTTTGTTTGTAATTTATATCAATAACGCTTACAAAAAAGGGATGTTTTACTTTTTGGAATGAGCTTATGAATAGTAATAAAATAACAAACAAGCCGTATTTTACCACTTGTGTATTTTTTGAGATTTTCTGACTAAAGAATTTTAAATTTAGCACACACAAAAGTAACATTTTTTATGAATGAATTTTATATTTGGTTTAGCACTGGCTTTACACATATATTAGATTTGAATGGGTATGATCATATTCTATATGTAATGGTTCTTTGTGTCATGTTTTCATATAAAGAGTGGAAGCAGTTATTGACGCTTATTACCGCTTTTACAATTGGACACTCATTAACATTGGCTGCTAGTGTTTTTAATGTGATACACTTAAAACAGGGTATTATTGAAGTTATAATTCCCTTAACTATTTTAATAACTTGTGTTTTAAATATGCTGAGTTTAAAAAAAGATAACCTTAAGGTAAAATCAATTAATTACGGATTAGCATTAATATTTGGATTTGTGCACGGTATGGGTTTTTCATATCTATTAAAATCACTTTTAGCAAGACAAGAGAGCGTTTTTTTACCACTAATTTCTTTTAATTTTGGTCTTGAAATTGGGCAGCTTGTAATTGTGATGGGCATGGTAATTTTATCTTTTTTTTTATTTACATTTACTCGACTTAAAAATAAATATTGGGTATTATTTATATCTGCCTTTGTTTTTTGTTCAGCATTATTCATTTTTATACAACGCTTAATTTCTTTCTATCATGAGTCTTAATTTAAAATCAGTATTATTTTTTTCATGCATTTCTGTTTTAGGAATTGCACAAAATTCTAAAAATAATCCACTTTCTAACCACGGTAATAAGTTTGAACAACTGGGAGGTATTTTGCCTACACCAAATGAATACCGTTCTGCTTCTGGTGCACCAGGCAATAAATACTGGCAACAACGAGCTGATTATTTAATTGAAGCAACATTAAGCGAAAAAGACCTTATGTTGGTTGGTAAAGAAACAGTAACGTATATTAATAATTCTCCTGATAAATTAAATTATTTATGGATGCAATTAGATGAAAATATTCACCAACCAAATGGAGATAACAACTATTTTGATGAAAATAAAATGGGGCAACCTTTTGATGAAGAAAACATCAAAGGTTTGGCAATAAAAGAAAAGCTGAAAGGTTTAGGAACTCAAATTTTATCAATTACTGATGAATTAGGTAATCCAATAAAATATACCATCAATCAAACAATGATGCGTATTGATTTACCAAAGGTTTTAAATGGTAATTCTAAAACTAAATTTATTGTAAAATGGCAATATAAAATTCCAAACAGAAATACAGTAGGCGGCAGAGGTGGTTATGAATATTTTCCAGAAGATGGAAATTATTTATTTACAATGTCGCAATGGTACCCTCGTATGTGTGTTTATAGTGATTTTCAAGGATGGCAAAATAAACAATTTACTGGCAGAGGAGAATTTGCTTTAGTATTTGGAAATTACACCGTTAAAATGACTGTTCCTTCTGATCATGTTGTTTGTTCTACTGGCGAATGCCAAAACTATGCTCAAATTTTAACGCCAACTCAAATGCAACGTTATACAAAAGCAATTTCAAATTATAGTGATGTTACTGAAATTATTACACTAGACGAATGTACGGCTGCTGAAAAAAATAAATTAACTACTACAAAGACTTATATTTTTAAAGCTGATAGCGTAAGAGATTTTGCTTGGGGTTCTTCTCGTAAATTTATGTGGGATGCCATGCCAATTAAAGTTGAAGGCAAAAAAGTATTATGTATGAGTTTTTATGGTAAAGAAGCATATGGTTTGTATCGTAAATATTCTACAAAAACAGTTGCTCATACAATTAAGACTTATTCAAAATATTCAACAGCTTATACTTATCCTGTTGCTCAAAGTATTGAAGCTGCCCAAGGCATGGAATACCCTATGATTTGTTTTAATTTTGGAAGAACTGAAAAAGATGGTACTTATACTGAAGCTACAAAATACGGTATGCTTGGTGTCATTATTCATGAGGTTGGCCACAATTTTTTTCCTATGATTATTAATAGTGATGAGCGACAATGGAGTTGGATGGATGAAGGTTTAAATACATTTGTTCAGTTTTTAACAGAACAAGAGTTTGATAATAACTATCCATCAAATCGTGGGCCAGCATACAAAATGGTTGATTATTTGAAATTACCAAAAGATCAATTAGAACCAATTATGACTAATAGTGAAAATATAAATAATTTTGGGGCAAATGCATACGGCAAACCTTGTACGGCTTTAAATATGCTTCGCGAAACAATTATGGGGCGTGAGTTGTTTGATTTTGCCTTTAAACAATATTGTAATCGTTGGGCATTTAAACATCCTGAACCAGCAGATTTTTTTAGATCGATGGAAGATGCTAGTGCGGTTGATTTAGATTGGTTTTGGAGAGCTTGGTTTTACGATATTGAGCCTGTAGATATTGCTTTAGATTCGGTAAAAGTATATGGTTTCTCTAACGGAAAAGATGTTCCTAATAAAACAGATACCATACGAACTTTTCCTGCAAAAAAAGAATTTGAGCACATTAGTAAATTAAGGAACAGAGAGGCTGGTTTTAAATTTTTAGTGGATATTGATACGAGCTTAAGAGATTTTTATTATCACTATAAACCAAAAGAGATCACAAAAGAAGTAAAAAATCGTTTTAACGATATTGAACCTGTAAGCGATACGGCAATAAGTAAATATGCCAACAAATTTGTTTACGAAATAAAATTCTCAAATAAAGGTGGGCTGGTGATGCCTTTAATTATTCAATTTCTTTATTTTGATGGCACCGCCGATACTGAACGAATTGGCGCATATATTTGGCGCAAAAATGAAAAGGAAGTAACAAAAACATTTTTATTAAATAAGAAAGTAATTGGCATTGTATTAGATCCTTTAAGAGAAACCTGTGATATAAATGAAAAAAATAACGTTTGGAATATAAAAACAGAACCAACAAAATTTGATCTTTATAAAGCTAAATCTGTAAAAACCC
>JAYVIS010000149.1:0-23388 GCA_043769975.1 Bacteroidota bacterium | reverse complement strand
GGCCAACAAAGTTTTTTAATAATAAAGATGAAGCCATTTCTTGGTTAAAAAATTACTTATAAATTACAACACGTGTAATTTGTGTTTATAAAACCTTCTTCCATTTGTTATACCAAATAAATTGTATAAATTAGATTGATTAGAATTATAAATCAGTGATAAAATACAAAATTTTTTTTACACTCCTGTTTTTGGCAATAGCTGGAAGTATATGTGTTGCCCAAAATTTGGATAGTATAAAAACTAAAAAAAAGCCGTTTTATATTCGGTTAGGAAAACATTTTGAAGACTCTACAAGAAAAGGTGATAAGTTTGAAATTAGTTTTGGTCAAAATTTATTATTCATTTCAAATAGCAAGCAAATAAACATTCGTCAACAGGCCGCCATAGTAATTCCAACTTCTGCCCTTTTGTTTTTAGTAGAATTACGTCCTAAAAAAACATTACGGATTCCCATATTTTTAAATATTGCAACTGAAAGTAAGCAATACATTGTTGATGGCCAGTTAGTATATGAAAGGGCTTCGCCAACATTTGGAACGGGAATGATATTTAGATTAATAGAATATAATTTGGATAAAAAATCTAAAATCGATTTTGAAATAGGACCTCTCGGTAGCGTTTTAATTGATAGAAATAATGATCTTCGTTTTGCGCCAGTAATAGCATCGCGTTTTAAAATTTGTAGAGGCGAAAATTTCGTCATGTATTTTGGCGTTAACTATTCAATTGGAATAAACGCATTTGGAATTCTTTACGGAACTGGTTCTAATTTTTAAATCCTACTTTTTTTCACTCATCACCTCAAAGGGAATATTCATTGTTTCACCAACATTATCAGTAATTGTAAGCACGTGCTTTCCTTTTTCAGGACTCACACCTAACTCATGAATGTTTCTAGTTGTGCCAACTAGCACACCATCAATGTGCCAAAAAACAGTATTATTTTGATTACGATGCGCTATTTCAAAAATTGTTTTTCCTTGCTCTCCAGATAATTCGTAGGGAATATAAATAACTGTTCCTGGCTTTGGATAAATCATTTCCATGGCTTTTTCAATACTTGGTTCACAGTTTGCTAAATACGGTGGCAAAGTTTTATACGATGGATTTTTTGTTTTATAATAATATTCCTGCACGGGAGGCAACACAAACCAATTTTGTTGTTTCATATCCAACGGCGATACACATAAATCTGTTACTCTGTATTGCCCAGTAATATCAGTATTTATTGGCTTATGATAACTACATGCAACTGCCACATTACTTTGTTTCGGAATGTATTCCACTTTCTGATCATTACAACACATCGAAACCAAACAACCACTTTGTTTACAAACCATTACTTTTTTTAAATCCTTTAGAGGCATTTTAAACCATTCTGATTTTGGCAAAGCGCCAAACACTTCAAACAAAATAGGAGCCGCAACAGATATCCCAGTTAAACCTGGACGTCCTTCTCCATCAGCATTTCCAACCCAAACACCAACCACATAATTACTAGAAACACCAATAGCCCAACCATCTCTAAAGCCAAAACTGGTTCCTGTTTTCCAAGCTATTTTTTGAGCATTACCTAATCGTTGCCAACTTGCATCAATATCTGGTCGACCAACTTCGGCCATAGCTTCAAACGTCAACCAAATGGATGATGCCGAAAGAAATGGGTAATTATCCTGATGAAACTCTTTATCGTGATTATCCATAATATATGTTGGTTTTTCCCAATCATCTTTTGTGTAAAGTCCAGAACCGTTATATCGATTTAAAACTTTTGCCATACTACAATATGCAGAACACATTTCCCACAATTTTGATTCGCCTCCACCTAATATTAATGATAAACCATAATTATCTGCCGAACGATTCATCGACTTTAAACCTATTTGATGTAATCGATCTAAAAATTTATCAATGGTATATTGCTGCAACATTTTAACAGCAGGAATATTTAAACTCCTCGCAAGTGCTTTTTTTGCGGGAACAGCACCATCATAAGTGAAATCAAAGTTTTGCGGAACGTAACCTGCAATTTGAGTTGGAATGTCAGGGATTAACATATTGGGTAATAGTTGTCCGTCATTCAACATAAAACTATATAAATACGGTTTTAATAAACTGCCCGTGCTTCTGTTTGCCATAATCACATCTACTTCTTCACCATGTGGCTCTTTTGTTTTTAAAGGCGTATTACCAATATATGCTACAACATTGTGTTGATCAACATCTAAAACCAAAGCACACACATTATTAATTTCGTTATGTTGCAATTGGTAAGCGTGCTTCGTTAATATTTCTTTAAGTCTAGCTTGGGTTTCCGATTGAATAGTTGTATTAAACTCGTTTTCATTTTTATGTTCTGAAATAGCTCTGTTTAAAAGGTGTTTTGCATTGCTCGGTAAAGAAAATGGTTTCAGTGGCAAAGGTTCTTGTAAAGAAAGTAAATAGGTTTCTTGATTAATGAGCTTAAGATTCAACAATTTTAACAATAAAGTATTTCGCTTTAGTTTAAATTTATCTTCATTTTTTCCAGGATAAATAATAGAAGGCGCGTTTGGCAAAACAGCCAAACTAGCACATTCGGCCCATGATAAGTATTGAGCACTTCTTCCAAAATAACGCCATGACGCAGCATCAATACCAACAACATTGCTGCCAAACGGTGCGTGGGCACAATATAAATTTAAAATTTCATCTTTAGAATACGTTAATTCTAAACGCAAAGCCCAGATTAATTCAATAAATTTTTCGGAATAGGTTCGCTTTTTATTTTTTCGAATCAATCTTACCAATTGCATAGTAATGGTACTTCCACCGCTCACTACTTTTTTTGCTCTAATATTTTGTTTCAATGCTCTCCAAAAAGAAGCGGGATTGATACCAGGATGCGAATAAAAATATTGGTCTTCAAATGAAATAATACACTTTGCAAATTTAGAATTAACAGAATCGTTTTCAGGAAAACGCCATTGCCCATCTGCAGCAATTTTTGCAGACAATAAATTTCCTTTATAATCATTTACCGTTTTTGAATACGGATCATTAAATAAAGGATTAGGTAAACAACATAGAAACCAAATGAATAAAACAGAAAATGTGACAATAAAAATACATTTCTTTTTATTGTTTAAACAATACTGCGTAATAGTTGTTTTAAGCACGTTTAAAGTTAAAGATAAAAAGACAAAATAATCAGTTCTTTTCTTATAAATTGCTTATTTTTGATAGATATTAAAGAATATAAAATGAATGTTCAATCCTTATTAAATCGCGCACTTAATCTCGAATTTTTATCGATAGAAGAAGGCGTATTTTTATACGAAAATGCTGCTACATCAAACTTGATGTTTGTGGCTAACGAAATACGAAATATTAAAAAAAACAATTCCAAAAAAGTAACCTGGATTATTGACCGAAATGTAAATACAACAAACGTTTGTATTGCAAATTGTAAGTTTTGTAATTTTTACAGAATACCAGGTCATCCTGAATCTTATGTTACCTCTATAGAAACTTATAAGAAAAAAATTGAAGAAACATTTCAATTAGGTGGCGAACAACTTTTATTGCAAGGCGGCCATCATCCCGATTTAGGGTTAAGTTACTACGTCAATTTATTTAAAGAATTAAAAGCTCTTTATCCGAGTTTAAAACTACATGCACTTGGGCCACCAGAAATTGCACATATTACAAAATTAGAGAAATCAACACACACCGAAGTTTTAAAAGCGCTGATGGCTGCTGGTATGGATAGCTTGCCTGGAGCGGGTGCAGAAATATTAAACGACCGAGTTCGCCGATTAATTTCGAAAGGAAAATGTACAGGTAGAGAATGGTTGGATGTCATGCGCGCTTGTCACCAATTAAATATAACCACATCAGCTACAATGATGTTTGGTCACGTAGAAACAATATATGAGCGCTTTGAACATTTAGTTTGGATACGTGATGTGCAAGAAGAAAAACCAAAAGAGGCAAAAGGATTTTTAGCATTTATTCCTTGGCCTTTTCAAGATGATGGCACTTTATTAAAACGCGTAAAAGGAATTACAAATAATGTGAGTGACGATGAATACATTCGCATGTTAGCCTTAAGCAGAATTATGTTGCCTAACATTGAAAACATTCAGGCCTCATGGTTAACTGTAGGAAAACAAACTGCACAAATTTGTTTACACGCTGGTGCAAATGATTTCGGTAGCATAATGATTGAAGAGAATGTTGTAAGTGTTGCTGGTGCGCCGCATCGCTTTACTTACAAAACAATTCAGGATGCAATTACTGAAGCAGGCTTTGAACCGCAATTAAGAACGCAACAATACGAGGAAAGACCACTTCCAAAAGAAATAATGGAACAAGTAATAAATTATTAAAAGCAAAGCACATGGCCGTTATCATAACTGGAGCAAGCAGAGGCATTGGCTTTGAACTCACCAAACTGTTTTTAAATGCCAATTATCAGGTAATTGCTTTAACAAGACATACCGAAACACTTGAGGCGTTGTCAAATTCAAATTTACAAATCATTACAACTGATTTAAGTTCTAAAATTAGCATCGATAAAGCAGTGTTTGCCATTAAAGAAAAACACCAAACGATTGATTTTGTAATAAACAATGCTGGGACATTGGTAAACAAACCTTTTGAGGATATACTTTATTCCGATTTAGAAAAAACATATCAGGTAAATGTATTTGCACCTTTTTATTTATCACAACAACTATTAAGCCTATTAGGTAAAAAAACAAAAGCACATGTTGTAAACATCAGTAGTATTGGTGGTTTTCAGGGCAGTGTAAAGTTTTCGGGACTTTCATCATATAGTTCCTCTAAGGCTGCGGTTGTTGGTTTAACAGAATGCATGGCAGAAGAATTTAAAGAAAAAAACATAACAGTAAACTGTTTAGCGCTTGGCGCTGTTCAAACAGAAATGCTAGCTGAGGCTTTTCCTGGTTACGAAGCTCCAATTAAACCAATTCAAATGGCTGAATATATATTTGATTTTACAACAAAAGGTCATCACTACTATAACGGAAAAATTTTACCAGTATCTTTATCAACTCCTTAAAAAAAACATTATGAAAAAAATAATCTTAATACTAGCAATCCTTTCTTTTACAACTGGGTTTTCTCAAACAAAAAAAGTATGTGTAAAAATAGCACAATTTATTCCGTATTGTGGAGGTGCTCGTCCAACACCCGAAATGGAAGCAAAATTAAAAATTGCAACACCTTATGCTAACAAAAAATTAATTTATGTTTCGGAAAAAAACAAGGTTGACACGATAACCACTGATAAAAATGGTTGCTTAAAAACAAAGTTGCCTCAAGGAAAATACAACTTTTTTGAACCATGGAAATACTATAAACAAATTCCAAACGGAGAACCAGAAAGCAATATTAAAATGGATTGTTTAGCCATTGAATGGGCAAAAGCAGATTTAGTTATAACTGTAGCAAAAACAAATACAGTTGTAAATAACTTAATTTATCCTACTTGCCCTTACCGTTTTCCTTGTTTAATAAATAAACATTTGCCGCAATAGCAAATTGCTAAATCACAGAAAATAATTTATAAATACCAAAACCCTGTTATTTAGCGACACATATTTTACAATTGAATCTGCTTCACAAATTATCTTTAAAGATAAAGGAAGCAAATTTATTGCTTATGCATATCCCACAGAAACTGAGAAGCAAGTAAAAGAAACATTATTGATTTTAAAGAAAGAACACCCAACAGCAAACCATCATTGTTACGCCTATATTTTTGGGGCAGACAAACAAAACGTTAGAGCGAACGATGACGGAGAACCTTCTTATACAGCAGGAAAACCAATATTAGGACAAATGCAATCTCATGATTTAACAAATGTGTTAATTGTTGTAGTTCGTTATTTTGGAGGTACATTGTTAGGTGTGAGTGGTTTAATTAATGCATATAAAACCTCAGCATCTGAAGTAATAAAAAGTGCATCGATAATTGAAAAACAAATTCTGTTTAAATACGAAATTAAATTTCCTTACATACAATTAAACGATGTGATGAAATTATTAAAACAATTGGATTGTCAAATACAACAACAACAATTTGATACAGATTGTGAAATCAATTTTAGTATTCGAAAATCTCACAGTGAAATGTGCGAAGAAAAATTAAAAAAAATAAACGACTTGAAATTACAGTATGCTTAAAATGAAACAAATTCTTTTATCCCTATTTTTCATTTCGCATATGCAAAACTATGCGCAAGAATTAACGCAAACAATCAGAGGAACTGTTTTAGACAAACAAACTCAGAGTCCTTTGCCAGGAGCAATCATTAGTATTTTAAATTCAGATCCGATACTAGTTACCTCAACCAATGAATTTGGAAAGTTCAGATTAGATAATGTCCCATTGGGAAGAAAACAAATTAAAATATCTTTTGTAAGTTATAAAGAAAAGGCACAAACCGTTGTACTCACAAGTGGTAAAGAAACTGTGTTAACTATTGAGTTAGAAGAAAGTGTGTTGCAAGGAGAAGAAGTGGTGATAACAGCTGAAATTGATAAAACAAAAACAAATAATAAAATGGCAACTGTAAGCTCACGTGTTTTTAGCACCGAAGAGGCTAACAGATATGCTGGAAGCAGAGGCGACCCAGCACGTATGGCGGCAAACTTTGCAGGTGTAAGTGGAGCAAACGATAGTAGAAATGACATTATTGTAAGAGGTAATTCACCACTTGGCGTATTATGGAGACTTAACGGTTTAGATATTCCGAATCCGAATCACTTTGGTTCAATGGGTTCTTCAGGTGGGCCAATTTCTATTTTAAATAATAACACATTAGACAATTCGGATTTCTTGACCGGTGCTTTTCCAGCTGATTATGGTAATGCAACGGCAGGTGTATTCGATTTAAAAATGAGAACTGGCAATAACGAAAAGCGTGAATTCTTGGGAATGGTAGGTTTTAATGGTTTTGAACTTGGTACAGAAGGCCCATTCAGTAAAAAGAAAAAAAATGCCTCATATATGGTTAATTACCGTTACTCAACTTTATCCGTTTTTAAATACCTTGGCTTAGATTTTGGAACAGGAAGTGCGGTTCCGCAATATCAAGATGTTACATTTAAAATAGATATGCCCACAAAAAAAGCAGGCAAATTTTCAGTTTGGGGAATTGGAGGATTAAGCAAAGCTGAATTGTTACTAAGCCAACAATCGAAAGATAATAATTTATACGGTTATAGTGGACGAAACATGTCTTTCAAATCAAATGTTGGCGCTGGGGGTATTTCTCATACTTATCTTCTGAATGGAACATCCTATTTAAAAACAAATATTGGCGTAACTGGTCAATCAAATTATATTATATCAGATAGAGTGGACACAAGTGCCAACCAACAAACCGTTAGACCAGAATATAGAAACGAATCATATACAACTCGCTACACAGCTAATACAACTTACAATAAAAAAATAAACTCTCGTAACTTTATAAATGCAGGTGTTTATATTGATTTATACAACACATCGTATGTGGATAGTGTAGACACTTATGGAACGGGCTTTGTAACCTTAAGAAATTATAAAGGACAAACATCCTTGTCACGAGGATTTATTCAATGGAAACATAATTTTAGCGAAAAACTTTCTTTAAATACTGGATTTACATATCAATACTTGTTACTCAATAAATCTAAATCACCAGAACCGAGATTAGGATTAAAATATGAAATAAATAAAAAACAATCTGTTAGTTTTGGAGCAGGCTTGCACAGCCAAGTTCAACCACTTTACATTTATTTTGCAACTGCCAATTTAGGAAATGGCACAGTAAAAGAAACAAACAGAAATTTGGATTTTACAAAAGCTGCGCATGCTGTTATAGCATATGATGTAAATCTTTTCAATAGTGTACGAATTAAAACTGAAATATATTATCAATATTTATATAAAATACCAGTAAAATCAAGGAGCGATTATTTTAGTGCAGCAAACTTAGGCGCTGATTTCAATAGTCCTAATTTAGATAGCTTAGTAAGTAATGGTACCGGCGAAAATTATGGGTTTGAAATAACACTGGAAAAATTTTATAGCAAAGGATATTATTTTTTAGTTACAGCCTCACTATTTGAAAGTAAATACAAAGGAAGCGATGGTGTTGTTAGGAATACTGCCTTTAATGGTAATTATGTTTTTAATGCTTTGGCAGGAAAAGAATTTAAAATAAAAGAAAAACATATTTTTGCTTTGGATGTTAAATTTACTTATGCAGGAGGAAAGCGCTATGTTCCAATAGATTTGCCTGCATCAATTTTGGCTAATGACGAAATTAGAAATGGGTCACTTGCTTATCAGCCACAATATGATCCTTATGTTAGGCTAGATGTAAAGCCTTCGTATAAAATAAACACTAAACGATTTACACATGAAATTAGTATAGACATACAAAATGTGACTAAACATAATAATATATTTCAACAACAATACGACCTGACCACGCAAAAAATTAAAACAGATTATCAGTTAAAGTTTTTTGTCATTCCGCAATACAGATTGACATTTTAAAGTCTCGAACTGGATTGAATTTTTTATTGAGATTTAATTTAAAATGTTTAAATTTACCATACTATTGGTTTTTGGTTAAACCCAAAATTAAAAGGGAATGTAGTTAAAATCTACAACTGTCGCGCAACTGTAAGTTCTGTTACCTTTTTGAAAATACCATTGTTAATCTGTTTAACGAGAAGGTTCAAAAATAAAGGAATAAGTCAGGAGACCTGCCTAAATAGTAAACACAATAATCTTCGCGAAAAAGATTGTGTACTATGAATAAAAAGGAAAACACATATTGCAAACGCTGTGATGTCACTTTTGAGTGCAGGGCTAATGACATTTCAAACTGTCAGTGCAATGGAATTACCCTTTCTGAAAACACCAAAACATTTATGAGTGAAACAAATTACAATTGTCTTTGCGCAAATTGTTTAAACGAATTGGAATCATTAGTAAATAACAATTACATTTTAAGAGGAACATTAAATCCACAAAACTTAAAAGAAGGAGTTCATTTTTACAAAGAGAATGGCTTTTTTGTATTCACCGAATTATACCATTATTTAAAGGGTTCGTGTTGCGGTAATAGTTGCAGACATTGTGCTTATGGAAATAAAAATTAAATGATGAAAAAACTATTTTTAAATATTTATTTTTCTCTGTTGATCGTTAATTCAATACAGTCTCAGATTTACGCACCCCAAGCAGGAATGCCAGGCTCAACAGCTATTTATAAAGACAGTTCGGTTTTTGTAAATTGGGTAAATGAATGCCAAGTAATCAGAGGCTATCAAGATGTTTCAAATGTTGGATTAGGCTTTGCAAATGTTGGTGATAGTTCGTTAGTTTATGGAATAGCTCTAAGCAATGGTGTAGTAAGTTTAGGAGATGGTGGCGTAGCAATTTGTAAATTCCCCTTTCCAATAAAAGATGGCACAGGAAATGATTTTGCCGTTTTTGAAAACAGTTTTGACGGCTTGTTTTTAGAACTAGCTTTTGTAGAAGTTAGCAGCGATGGTGAACATTTTTTTCGCTTCCCTTCCCATTCATTGATTGATACAAACATTCAGGTTCCATCCTTTGGGTATACTGATGCAACTAAAATAAATAATTTAGCCGGAAAATATGAAGCTGGTTATGGAACTCCTTTTGATTTAAACGATATTCCTAATAGTGCTTTATTAAATAAAAACAGTATTACACATGTTAAGACCATTGATTGCATTGGTTCTATCAATACGCTTTATGCAACACGCGACAGTTATAATAATAAAGTAAATGAACCTTGGCCATCGCCTTTCGGAAGTTCCGGCTTTGATTTAGATGCGATTGGGGTTATAAACCAAAACACCATCATTGGAATTACTGAAATACAAATGCTCGAAAAAAGTATGGTTGTTTACCCAAATCCAATAAACGGCAATGAAACATTACATATTTATTCTCCAGAAAAAATTTCAGCATGTACATTAATTAATGCCTCAGGAAATAATATTGGAAGTTCCAAAGGTCCAATGCTTCATTTGCCGCTAATCAGTTCAGGATTTTATATCCTAAACATCGAAACCGAAAAAGGAACCATTCATAAAAAAATAATGATTCAATAATATTTAAATTAATCAGCTAGTACAATTTTTTTGAAAATTGATTTCTTAGCATTACTTAATTTAACAAGATACATTCCTTTCGAATAACCACTCAGGTTTATAGATTCAGAAGAAAGTGATAATTCTGACTTATAAATTAAAGTTCCACTTAAACTATAAATCTCAACTAGGTTGAATGACGTATTGGTTTGTGAAATATTTAATAGGTTACTAGTTGGGTTAGGATAAATTAAAACCGATTCCTCATTTTCAAAATTGCTAATTGCAGAGGTAGTTACCATACCATCATATTTAATTTGGGCTTGATTTGCTGCAGAAATTAAACCAGACAAACTATCGCCTGCAATTAATGCAAATGCAACTTTAACCGTTTGATTAGGAAAAACAATAAACGGCCCACTACTCATTACATTTAAAACATCAGATCCTACACCAGTAGTTCCAGCAATTAAACGTTGAGTTGACAATGTTTTGTATTTTTCTTTCGTGTCAAAACCTCCCGATGTGGCGTCTACACCACCTGCTCCACCTGCCAAATTATCTAATGCATAAAAATTAGGTGGTGCTGAACTCGTTAATAATTTTATACCAGCATATTTTCCACTTGCTCCTGTAAAGAAACTATAACCCATTTTTGTGCCAACATTATAGTTACTCCTATTTTGTGAAAAGGTGCCACCATCTATATCCCAATCAGCAAAAATACCAGCAAACATTTTTTTAATGGTATCCGTTGCATGAGTGTTTTTTATCAGATATTCCCATATAACAAATTGCTTGTTTGGAGCAGTGCTCCAAGAATAGGTGTTTTGTTCAACCTGAATGGTTAATGGAGACAAGGCCAAATTATCGTTCATTTTAGCTTTCGTATCAAAATCAGAAAAAGGAGCTGTCATTTGCTTCGCAATTCTTGTCATAACCGAAAAGTCATTATCATCTGATGTTCCTGTTGCATTTCTTGTACAATCTGAAACATGGGTACTATCCTTTCCAATCATTAAACTTGCATCATACATTAAATTAGCACCTTTATATTGAAATCCTAATCCTTGAACTTGACCAGTTTGATTATATCCTATTCGCCCTCTACTAGTTGCTGTTGTTGAAATATCATTATTTGTAATATTGATGTAATCAACGTTTACATTTAAAGTAAAATATTGCTTTGATTGATAAGCACCATCCTGAATTAATACTTCAAAATCTATTGCTTGATTAATTGGAATAACACCAGTCAATTTAAATGTAAACGGATCTAAACTATTTGTTTTACTGGCAAGTGTATTTATCACTCCTAAAGATGTTGTCTTGTCTATAACAGTTGCCAAAGCTGATAAAGGTGTCACCGTCACATTTAAAGCAGTAGTAGGATCTAAATAATTAATAAACGTTCCTGTAATAAATAGTGTATCTCCACTAATAAATGATTCGTCATTATGATCAGTTACCATTTTATTAGTAAAAACAACGCTTGGCGAGGCTGGATCGTTTAATGCTCTAAATAAATTGATTCGGCCTGTTCCTAATTTATTAATATAAGTAGGATTTAATGGATAAATATTATCTGCCGTTACTTTAAGTCTTTCTCCTATTTGCAAACCGTTATACGATGGAAATTGTTTCTTAACTATTCCTGCAGCGCCTGCAACAACAGGCGACGACATAGATGTTCCTGTAAGCAAAGAATAAGAACTACCAGTCCACGTTGAATTAATATTATCACCAGGTGCTGCAACATCAACGAAATAGCCATAGTTTGAAGAAGAATGCTTTATATCTCCGCTAGTTGTATTTGCAACTGCTATAACATAATCATAAGCTGCTGGATAAAATTCTCCATCTATGCCATTATTACCGGCAGCGGCAACAACTAAACAGCTCTTATTTATTGATGCATATGTTACCATATCTTGTCCGAACACAGTAGCACCTCCACCACCCCAAGAACAATTAATTATAGTACAGCCATGATCAGCAGCGTATTTTATTCCTTCATATGCCTTAATTAAATTTCCACTTGCATCAGAAATTTTTACGGGTAAAAACTTACAATTAAACCCTACACCAGCTCCACCAATACTGTTGTCTGTGCTAGCGGCAGCAATACCAGAAACATGAACGCCATGTGCATTTGCTTGATATGTTGCGTCATTATCATTCATTCCTAAATCCCATCCTTTGTAATTGTCCACATAACCATCGCCATCATTATCGATTCCATCAATCACATCACCATAATTTCTCTTTGTTGCGTTAAATAAATCAGGATGATTTGGTTCAGTTCCTGTATCAGTTATTCCAATTACAATACTTGAATCACCTTTGTTTATATTCCAGGCATTAAATGCGTTTATTTTTAATAAATGATATTGGCTACCTGCTGTGCCTAATGGATCATTTGGCGCATACAATGATTTTGGAACCATATGAGGCTCTGCATATATTAAAATTCCAGTAGCCATTAATTTATTAATTGCTTTTTCAATAGTTATATTTGAAGAGTAATTTAATTCATAAATTAATGATAAATCAGCAAAGGCTTGTCCAGCTGAATTAAACTGTTCTTTGGGAGATTTATCTAATGGAAATTTTTTGTGAAGATTTGTAATGCCTAGTGCAGAAGCGTAAGTTGAAAACAAACTATTGCTGATTGTGCTATTCTCACATTCAGATTTATATAATGGCTTAACTTTTATGATAATCGTATTTGCCAAATAATCGCCATTATCTGTATGAATGATGTTTTGGGCAGAAGTGGTAATAAAAGCAACCGTTGCTAAAAAAAAGTAAAAATGTTTTTTCATAATTCTATTGTTTTCAATTTGTTATAAAAAGGCAATAGCATTTTCAAACAACTATTATCCTTTACATTAAAGATACAAAAAAACAATAAAAAAGCAAAATACTAAGGCAACAAATAACCTTTATGCTTATCGTATTTTTCTAAGGTGCGAATACCTGAAGAACTTATGTGCTCAAACTCTTTATCACAAAATATATTAATGATTTTAATATCTGGCTTTAATTCTTGTATGTAACGGTATTGATTTTGCTCGTATTGAAAATCAGTGGAATTTCTTAAACCTCTTACAACCGTTACATCATAACCCAAAGAATCGATATGATCAGTTAACAAGCCATGATATTCTGTGTGTTGTCTGTTACCTATGGTTTGAGGGATTGGCCAATTTCGAATTGATTTGTCTGGGTTTTTACCAAATGCAACAATAACTTTATCGAACAATTTCTCTGCTTTTTTTAAAACATTAAAATGGCCTTTATGAAACGGATTAAAGCTGCCTGCAAAAACTGCTATGGCAGGCTCAACAGAGTTTACATAATCAATTAAATGGTTTAGGTTTCCATTGGCATTAAAATGTTTTAGAACTTCAATTCTTTTTACTTTATAATCTTTATAATCAACAAACTGAAACTCTTTAAATATCTGTTTTTCATATTTAATTAATTTATCAAAGGATGAATTTAAAATGGCTAAATCAGCTTTTATAAATTCTTCCGAAAATTTAACTGTTGGCTTGTGATGTTTGGTATCTAAAATAAGTTGCTTTATATGTTCCTTTTGCTCAGTTGTTAGTTGCGACGATTTTGCTTCGTTCAGAAAGAAGGTTGCCGAATCTTCTTCGTTAGTCTTAGATTGAGGGTTATAAACGATATCATGAAATATAGCCGCTAAAAAAAGCTCATCATGTATTAGTAAATCACTATTACGTAATTCGTTTAATACTTCTACAATATGATCTAAGGTATGATAAAATCTTTGGGGCTCAGAATACCGATTAACTATATCTGTATTAAAGTTTAGTTGAATTAGCCTATTTGAAATTTCATTAATCATACTAAATTATTTTTTCTTTAAATAAAATAACGTACTGCAATTTGCTTTTCGTAAAATTATATTTGCCTGTTCCTTAATTTGCTCAGCGCTTACCTTTTGATAATTTTCAATTTCTAAATTAATTAAATTAGCATCCCCTAAAAGCTCTGAAATTGCAAGATTTGTAGCTTTATTCAATACGTCAGCTTCACTATAAGTAACCGTAGATTCTATTTTATTTTTACACTTTTGTAACTCTTCATCGCTAACTAATTCCGTTTGAATTTTTAAAATCTCAGCGTCAATGCCCGCTTCAGCTTGTTCGATTGTTATTCCATCATTTACTTTTCCGGAAATAACAAACAATCCTTTATCAAAATCACCCATCACATAAGCATTAATATCAGAAAATAATTGCTTATCTTTTATTAGATTTTTATATAAACGTGATGAATTTCCACGTGATAAAATATCCGAAAGCATATCAACAGTATGGTATTCTTCATCAACACGAGAACACATACGATACGCTCTATATATACTATTTATAGGCACATCGCGTTCAACTGTTAAACTGCGGTATTCTGTTTGCTCTGGTTCAGCAGGTAAATTCCGTTTTAATTTAATACCTGGTTCAATCGGCGCAAACCATTTTTCGCAAAGTGCTTTTACGTTATCTAATTCCACATCACCTGCAACAACTAAAACGGCATTACTAGGATTATAATGTGCTTTAAAAAATGCTTTTACATCTTCCATAGTAGCATCTTCAATGTGCTTTATTTCTTTACCTATAGTTGCCCATTTGTAAGGATGCACATTATAAATCAATGGGCGTAATAATAACCACACATCACCATATGGTTGATTTAAATACCTTTGTTTAAACTCCTCAATAACCACACTTCGTTGGACTTCTAAACTTTTTTTGTCGAATGCCAAGCTCATCATTCGATCACTTTCTAACCAAAATGCTGTCTCTAGATTTTCGGCAGGAACTGTACAGTAATAATTAGTAATATCGTTTGTTGTAAAGGCATTGTTTTCGCCACCCACCATTTGTAAAGGTTCGTCGTAATTAGGGATATTTACACTTCCACCAAACATTAAATGTTCAAACAAATGAGCAAAGCCCGTTCTACTTTCATCTTCATCGCGAGCACCAACATCAAAAATAATATTCAAACAAGCCAATGGCGTACTTTTATCTTGATGAACGATAACGGTGAGATTATTTTTAAGTTTAAACTTTTCGAATTGAATCATGTTTTTTGGAAATAAAATATGTTTAAAGATACTAAAAAGGGATTAATAGAAGCAAAAAGCTTATTTTTAAATTCTGTTTTATGGAACTATTTGAAAAAATAAAAAAATTTGAAAGTTTACATATTGTTTTTTGGCTTATAAAAGACAGTTGCTGGATGCTTGAATTAAGGTGGTTAGGTATTTTGATGGTGATTCCAACTTTAATAATAGCTGGAATTATAGTCTATATTTCGCGAAAATCATATGATATTTATATCAACTTGGCCATTCTGTTTTGGATTTCTGCTAATAGTTTTTGGATGTACTGTGAGTTTTTTAATTTTGGAGAAAACAAAATGTTTTCGTCAATACCATTTGGATTAGGCTTCCTGTTTGTTGGTATTTACTACTACAAACTATTTGCAAATAAACCCAAGGTTTCTTAGCTTTTTTGGTATAATAAAACTCGTCTAATTTCTTGGTTCAGCAACAGAAAAAATATTATATTAGTCAACTATTATATTAAACAAATTTCCCCATGGAAACTACACCATATCAATCAAAACACAAAATTCGTATAGTAACCGCAGCAGCGTTATTTGACGGACACGATGCCGCAATAAACATCATGCGCCGAATTATCCAGTCGAGCGGAGCAGAAGTTATTCATTTAGGCCATGATAGAAGTGCGCAAGAAGTTGTAAACTGTGCCATACAAGAAGATGCAAATGCTATTGCGGTAACAAGTTACCAAGGTGGACACGTTGAATATTTTAAATACATGTACGATTTGTTGAAAGAACAAAATTGTGAGCATATCAAATTATTTGGTGGCGGCGGTGGCGTAATTCTTCCTACAGAAATTGAAGAATTACATGCCTACGGAATTACAAAAATATATTCTCCTGATGATGGTCGTTCTTTAGGTTTACAAGGAATGATTAATGATTTATTGCGCCAGTGCGATTATGCAACTGGAACAAATATTAAAGACGATGTTGCTAAAATTACTGACAGAAATTATAAATCAATTGCTCGCATTATATCTGCAGCGGAAAACTTTAATGAAGATAATTTAGCTTTATTAAATGAGTTAAAAACAAAAGCAGAAAAATCCACCACTTCCGTTTTAGGAATTACAGGAACTGGCGGTTCAGGAAAATCAAGCTTAGTGGATGAATTGGTTCGTCGCTTTTTAGTTGATTTTAAAGACAAACAAATTGCTATTATTTCTGTTGATCCATCAAAACGAAAAACAGGTGGCGCTTTATTGGGAGACAGAATTCGCATGAATGCGATTAATAATGATCGCGTGTATATGCGTTCATTAGCCACTCGTCAAAGTAATTTAGCATTAAGTAAATATGTACAGGATGCTGTAAATATTTGTAAAGCAGCCAATTTTGATTTAATTATTTTAGAAACTTCTGGTATTGGACAATCAGATACTGAAATTATTGAACACTCTAATATGAGTCTTTATGTAATGACACCTGAATACGGTGCGGCTACTCAATTAGAAAAAATAGACATGTTAGACTTTGCAGATATTATTGCATTAAATAAGTTTGACAAGCGAGGTGCTTTAGATGCTATTCGTGATGTTAAAAAACAATACAAACGCAATCACAATTTGTGGGAAATTGCGGATGAAGACATTCCGGTGTTTGGTACCATTGCTTCACAATTTAACGACCCAGGCATGAACCGTTTGTATAAAGCGGTAATGAATAAAATGGTTGAGAAAACGGGGAATAAAAATTTAGCTTCTCAATTTTTTATTACAGAAGAAATGAGCGAAAAAATTTATATTATTCCTCCATCTAAAACGCGTTACTTAAGTGAAATATCTGAAAACAACCGTAGCTACGATAAAAGAGCGAATCAACAAAGTGAAGTTGCACAAAAATTATACGGTATTCAAAAAACAATTGAAACCATTTCTGAATCCAAAATGGAAGATAAAGACCGATTAATTAAAGGTCTGCAAGAAGCATTTGAGAAAACAAAATTAGATTTAGATCCACGTAATTTATTAGTGATTGAAAATTGGGAAGCTAAGAAAAAATTATACTCGAACGAATTTTACGAATTTAAAGTGCGTGATAAAGTTTTAAAAATTGAAACGCATTACGAATCATTATCACATTCAAAAATTCCAAAAATTGCCTCTCCAAAATATACATCATGGGGAGATATTTTAAAATGGAATTTACAAGAAAACTTTCCCGGAGATTTTCCTTATACAGCCGGAATTTATCCTTTTAAACGTGAAGGTGAAGACCCAACTCGTATGTTTGCTGGCGAAGGTGGGCCAGAGAGAACCAACAAACGTTTTCATTATGTAAGTAAAGGTTTGCCAGCTGCTCGTTTAAGTACTGCTTTTGATAGCGTAACCCTTTATGGTAACGATCCTGATTACCGTCCGGATATTTATGGTAAAGTTGGTAATAGTGGTGTGAGTATTTGTTGTTTGGATGATGCTAAGAAACTATATAGTGGCTTTAATTTAGCAGACCCTAAAACATCAGTTTCAATGACCATTAACGGTCCTGCACCAACTTTAGCAGCCTTTTTTATGAATGCCGCTATTGATCAACAATGTGAATTTTATATTAAAGAAAATAAATTAGAAAAAGAGGTTGAAGCTAAAATCGTTTCGATTTATAAAACCTTAGGAACAGTTAGACCAACTTACCAAGGCGAATTACCTGAAGGGAATAATGGTTTAGGTTTAATGTTATTAGGTGTAACTGGAGATCAAGTATTACCAAAAGATGTTTACGAAACTATTAAAGCTAAAACGTTAACACAAGTTCGTGGTACTGTACAAGCCGATATTTTAAAAGAAGATCAAGCTCAAAACACGTGTATTTTTAGTACAGAGTTTAGTTTACGCGTAATGGGTGACGTTCAACAATATTTCATTGATAAAAAAGTACGTAATTTTTATTCAGTAAGTATCAGCGGGTATCATATTGCTGAAGCTGGTGCAAATCCTATTTCACAACTTGCATTTACGTTAGCTAACGGTTTCACCTTTGTTGAATATTATTTAAGTAGAGGGATGAATATTGATGATTTCGCTCCAAATTTATCGTTCTTCTTTAGTAATGGTATTGACCCAGAATATAGTGTTATTGGCCGTGTAAGTCGCAGAATTTGGGCTAAAGCAATGAAATTACGTTATAACGGAAATGAAAGAAGTCAAATGTTGAAATATCATATTCAAACTTCTGGTCGCTCATTGCATGCTCAAGAAATTGACTTTAATGATATTCGTACAACCTTGCAAGCGTTATATGCAATTTACGATAACTGTAATTCGTTACATACAAATGCTTACGATGAAGCAATTACAACACCAACAGAGGAATCTGTTCGTAGAGCAATGGCTATACAATTAATTATAAATAGAGAATTAGGTTTAGCAAAAAATGAAAATCCATTACAAGGTGCATTCATAATTGAAGAATTAACTGATTTAGTTGAAGCTGCTGTATTAACTGAATTCGATAGAATTTCAGAACGTGGCGGTGTTTTAGGAGCGATGGAAACAATGTATCAACGCGGACAAATACAAGAAGAAAGTTTGTATTACGAAACATTAAAACACAATGGTGAATATCCAATTATTGGCGTAAATACATTCTTATCAAGCAAAGGAAGTCCAACTGTAATTCCATCAGAAGTTATTCGATCAACACCTGAAGAAAAAGAATACCAAATTACAATGCTAAAAGAACTTCATAATTCTCACAAAGAAAAACACAATGAATTTGTAAAAATATTACAACATTCAGCTATTCAAAATCAAAATATTTTTGATGAATTAATGGAAGCTGTGAAATATATGTCGCTTGGACAAATTACAAAAGCTTTGTTTGAAGTTGGTGGTCAGTATAGAAGAAATATGTAAATTTTTAAATGACAAGAAACTAGGCTCTCACATTTTGTGGGGGCTTTTTTATTATATTTGATTAATGAAGCTGAATTATATCATATTATTTTTACTACCATCTCTTTTTTGTGTTTCCCAAAATATTGATAGTTTGAAAAATATTGCGAACAGTGACAAAAATAGTAAAATGGAACGAGTTCGTGCATATTATGAACTATCTAATTTGGATGATGAAAACTTAATGGAATTAAATTGTAATCAAGCATTATCTCTTCTTAACACAATAGACTCAACAAAAATTAGTTTGAAAGATTTTTACACAATGAAAGGCAATATACTTGGAAACTTAGGGTATTACTATCGTAATAAAGGTATTATTAAAAAGGCGTTTGATAAATATTATAGTGCTTTAAACTACTCAGAAAAAATGGGGTCTAAAACCCTCTATGCTGATATGCAAAATAACATTGGTATGTTACATTATTCTCAAAAACAATATAAAGAATCAGTCCCATTTTATTTAAAGGCGATTGAAATTTACAAAAACCTAAGCATATCAAAATATGAAGCAAACTCTTACATGAATTTAGCAGGTGCCTATCAACATATAAATAAGTTTTCTTTAGCAATTTTAAATTTTAAAAAAGCGCTAAATATGTTTATACTACAAAAAGACAGTTTGTATATTGGGTTTGCTTGCAATAATATTGCAATGTGTTTTAAAGAATACAAGATGCTAGACTCTTCTTTTAGTTATTTAAATATTAGTTTGCCTTTGTTCGAAAAACTTCAAGCAGAAGATGAGCTAGCTTGGACATATGATATTTTAGGCAGTATACATACTAGTGATAAAGAATTCAATTCAGCTGAAAAATATTGCTTAAAATGTTTATCAATTGCCGAAAAAAGAAATCTTCCTAGTCAGATAGCATCTTGCTCATATAATTTATATTTAATTAATAAACATAAAGGTGATTTTAAAAAAGCTTTAGTGTTTTACTGTAAGGCAGATTCCATTCAAGATTCTTTAATAAACATTGATACTAGACTGCTTTTAGCTAAAAATGAAATTGAATACGATTTTATTAAAAAAGAAGAGGCTATAACACTCGAATCATCTAAAAAATCGTTGCAATTTGAAGAGGAACAAAAAAGAAGTCAAATTATATTGTTTTCAATTATTGCAATTTTAGCCGTTTCATTATTTTTTGGATACATGATATTTAAAAGTTTAAAGCTCGAAAAACGGGCTAAACAAATCGTATTAGTTCAAAAAGATATCATTGAAGAAAAACAAAAAGAAATAGTTGACAGTATTAATTACGCTAAACGAATTCAGTACTCGTTATTAGCTAGCAACAAATTATTGCAAGATAACTTACCTAGTCATTTTTTATTTTTTAAACCTAAAGATGTAGTAAGTGGTGATTTTTATTGGGGCTCAAAATTAAGTAGTGGTAACTTTATTTTAGCTACAGCTGATAGCACCGGACACGGTGTGCCAGGGGCAATTATGAGTATGTTAAACATCAGTTGTTTAAACGAAGCTGTTAACGCCGATAAATTATTTCAGCCAGCAGATATTTTAAACTCTACCCGTAAAAAAATAATTGAGCATTTATCCAACGACGGCAGTGCCGAAGGCGGAAAAGATGGAATGGATTGCAGTTTAATAAGTTTCGATTTTAAAAATAAAAAATTGGTTTATGCTGCCGCTAATAATCCTGTATGGATAATCAAGGCTTCGACAAGCTCAGCCACCGCTTCATTTATTGCTTTACCAGCGGATAGAATGCCAATTGGCAAGCACGACAAGGATAACACGCCATTTACTCAACATGAAATAGAATTACAAACTGGTGATATGGTTTATACCTTAACAGATGGCTTTCCAGATCAGTTTGGCGGCCCAAAAGGAAAAAAATTCATGTACAAAAAATTACAAGAATTATTGATTTCCATTTCTCACGAATCAATGGAAAAACAAAAACAAATTTTAACAGATACATTAAATAGGTGGAAAGGCGATTTAGAACAGGTTGATGATATTTGTATTATTGGAGTAATGATTTAAAAAAATCATTACATCTTTTCCAAACTTTTAATCTTCAAGCTATTAAAAATTAACCAATTAAGCCAAAATATGGCTATTTTTTCGTAATATTGCTATTCTATACCATATTTATGAGCAAAGTAGCATTAATTACAGGCGTAACCGGACAAGATGGTGCCTATTTATCAGAATTATTATTAAGTAAAGGATATATAGTGCACGGTGTAAAACGCCGTAGTTCATTGTTTAATACGGATAGAATTGATCATTTGTATCAAGATCAACATGAAAAACATATTAATTTTAAATTACACCATGGCGATTTAACGGATAGTACCAATTTAATAAGGATTGTTCAAGAGGTTCAGCCTGATGAAATTTATAATTTAGCCGCCATGTCTCATGTAAAAGTGAGTTTTGACACTCCGGAATATACAGCTAATGCGGATGGAATTGGTACCTTAAGAATTTTGGAGGCCATTCGTATTTTAGGCTTAGAAAAGAAAACACGTTTTTATCAAGCCTCTACTTCTGAGTTGTATGGTTTAGTTCAGGAAATTCCTCAAAAAGAAACCACTCCTTTTTACCCTCGTAGCCCATATGGAGTAGCAAAATTATACGCATTTTGGATTACAAAAAATTATAGAGAAGCATACGGAATGTTTGCTTGTAACGGTATTTTATTTAATCACGAAAGCCCTTTACGTGGCGAAACATTTGTTACACGAAAAATTACGCGTGCAGTTGCAAAAATAAGTTTAGGCCTACAAGACAAATTGTTTATGGGAAATATTGATTCTGAAAGAGATTGGGGTCATGCTAAAGACTATGTAGAAGGTATGTGGCGTATGTTGCAGCAAGATGAACCAGAGGATTTTGTTTTAGCAACTGGAATAAAAATTTCGGTAAGAGAATTTATTAATATGTCATTTGCAGAAGTTGGAATTACATTGAAATGGGAAGGTAAAGCGGAAAATGAAAAAGGAATTGATGTTTCAACAAATAAAGTTTTAGTTGAAATAGATGAAAAATATTATAGACCAGCAGAGGTAGATTTATTAGTTGGTGATGCAACAAAAGCAAAAGTAAAAATGGGTTGGACACCAACCTACACTGTGGCATTACTTTGTAAAGAAATGGTTGCTGCGGATGTAGAATTGTTCAAACGAGATAAATACCTTATTGAAGGTGGTCATAAAGTTTTAAATTATAAAGAATAATTAGTGGACTTAAATTCTAAAATATATATTGCTGGTCATCGTGGGATGGTAGGTTCTGCAATAATTCGTAACCTTAAACAAAAAGGATATACAAATCTAATTGTAAGAACATCAGCCGAATTAGATTTACGTAATTCACAAAACGTTAATGATTTTTTTACAACAGAAAAGCCTGACTATGTTTTTTTAGCAGCAGCTAAAGTTGGCGGAATCCAAGCAAATAATTTGTATCGTGCAGATTTTATTTATGAAAATCTTATGATACAAAATAACGTCATTCATAATTCGTATTTAAGCGGTGTAAAAAAATTAATGTTTTTAGGGAGCTCTTGTATTTATCCTAAGCTTGCGCCTCAACCACTTAAAGAAGAATCTTTGTTAACTGGGTTGTTAGAAGAAACAAATGAGCCATATGCAATTGCTAAAATTGCAGGCATCAAAATGTGTGAGTCCTACAAAAGACAATATGGTTGTAATTTTATATCAGTCATGCCAACAAATATGTACGGCCCAAATGATAATTATAACCTCAGCAATTCACATGTTCTTCCTGCATTAATAAGAAAATTTCATGACGCAAAAGAAAACGATTTACCTTTTGTAGAAATGTGGGGAACTGGAACTCCTATGCGTGAATTTTTACATGCAGATGATTTAGGGGATGCTTGTGTTTATTTGATGAATACATATGATGGTGAAAAATTTGTAAATATTGGTTCAGGCACAGATTTAACAATAAAGGATTTAGCACTATTAGTTAAAAAAATAGTTGGTTACACAGGCGAAATAAAACATGATTTATCTAAGCCAGACGGAACTCCACGCAAACTAATGGATGTTTCTTATTTGCATTCACTTGGATGGAAACATAAAATAGAATTAGAAGTTGGAATTACCCAAGTATATGAGGACTTTAAGAAAAAAGAAGGTATCAAAGCTTGGTAACAAAAAAACTATTACAAAATAAATTTGTGGCAAT
>JAYVIS010000148.1:0-8365 GCA_043769975.1 Bacteroidota bacterium | reverse complement strand
CAAAATCCGTTTGGAAGTTACTTTGATGCCAGCATGGTTTGGGGTCCAATTTATGGTAGAATGTTTTATGCGGGATTGAGGTTTAAGATTAAATAGTATGGTTTTTATAAAAGCAATTCTATTATAGATTTGCTTTTATAAATTCTAAAAGCTACATTTAATATTGTTGAAATTTCAGTTAATAATTGCCCTCTTAATTTTTTGTGGATCATTGTATTCTCAATCGCCTGGTAATGTTTATAACCCTGGTTCGTATAGTGAATGTAATCCGCAGAGTATTTATAAGAAATTTTATAAAAGACCAATTAATCTAGATACGCTTGTTAAGCCACAAGCGCTTAGCGGACAAAGAGTTTGGCGAATAATAGATTTAAAAGAGATTGAAGCTCAAAAAGTATTTACACCCAATAACACCTGTGAATATTTAGATTTGTTTGAAGTATTAAAATTTGGAGTTTTAACTGGAAAAGTAAATGCCTATAGTTCTGAAAAGTTTGATGACAACGTAAAGAAGGAAAAGATCTTCATCAAAAAATTGCAAACTATGTTAACTTTCAAAGATTCGTTAACTGAAACTATTTATGATTCAGATGGAAATCCAGAAGTTGTGAAAAAGAATATTGATCGACAATTAAATAGTAAAGACTTAGTTGGTTATTTGTTTTGTGAAGATTGGTATTTTGATAAGCATTGGGCTCAGTTAGACAAACGTTTAATTTATTTTGCACCGATTTATAAAGATCAAAAATTGGAAACTGAATATCCTCTTTTTTATTTTAGTTTTAACGAATGTCGTGATTTATTAAGTTCATTTAAAGCAATCAATTTAAGAACAACGGACCCTTATAGTTATGAAAGATTGATTCTGAGCCATCAATACCCTTCTTTTGTAGTGAAAGCAAGTAATGTTTTTAATCGAAAAATTAATGATTACAAGCGCGGCACTGATGTGATTGATGAGCATGAAGGTTCACTCAAAAAACTTCACAATTCAGAATCTGATTTATTTGATCATTGATTTTATTGATTGTAATGTGAGGTTGTTTTTATTGTAAAATGAGAACTTTAAGAGCTTTATAATCAGTACCTTAATAAAAAAATGATACTGACAAAATCTATTTGTAGTTTTTTTTCATTATTTTTTATAACCTCCTTAAATTGTCTGTTATCAAGGGTTTATAAGGTTTTCAACTTTTTAAGTTAATAGTAGAATGTTAAAAAATGGTACGTAATGTTAACTTCATTTTATAAAATTTCAATGAATTTTGATAATCTTTGTAAAGCCAAAAAGCTCACAAATGCGAGCTTTTTGGCTAGTTGAGAATTCTTTTTGGTAGCGGTTCCATTAACTTAAACCGATCTCATTAGTCGGGTGAACTTTAAGATTTCCGAAAAAGCTCCGTTACCGCGGGGCTTTTTTCGTTTTAGAACATTACAAAGATATTAATTCTATAATTTTAATTAATTTTTATTTTCAACAATTACTTTAAATTAAACCTAATTTAGTTTATAAAGCATAATTACATAACTTGTTTTTTATCAGATATATAGAAGTTTAGTTGTAGTAATTAAAATAGGCTAATAATAGCTTAACCTGTTAATAAGCGTATTTCGTTTTTTTAATTTGAGGAATTATTCGTATCTTAAATGAATGAAATTAATTAAATTATATTTCCTTTATTTTATCCTATCCTTTTCGTTTTATGGATTTTCTCAGGATTCTACTTTAACGAAAACTTCCATAATTGAAAATAAATCTACTGAAAAAGGAATAGCTAGTTATTATGCCAAAAAATTTAATGGAAGAAAAACTACGTCAGGTGAAATATTTCAAAATGATAAACTGACTGCAGCACATAAAACCTTAAAATTTGGGACTTATGTAAAGGTTCGGAATTTAAAAAATGACTCAACTGTTATTGTAAAAGTGAACGACCGTTTGCCTAAAAAATCAAAAAGAAGTATTGATTTAAGTTACAAAGCTGCTAAACAGCTTAATTTTATTAGTGCAGGACTAACAAAAGTAGAAATTACTGTTTTAGATTCTTTAAAGAAATAGATAAGCTTTATATTTGTAGTGTCATGAAAAAAACACTTATAAAAAACGCCACCATTGTTAACGAAAATGAAACTTTTGTTTCTGATGTTTTAATAGAAGGATCTTATATTTCTAAAATAGAAAGGGATATAACCGAACCAAATGCAACGATTATAAATGCAGAAGGTTTAATTTTAATGCCTGGAGCTATTGATGACCAAGTGCATTTTAGAGAACCAGGTTTAACGCACAAAGGTGAAATCTATACTGAAGCAAAAGCTGCTGTAGCAGGTGGAGTTACAACCTACATGGAAATGCCAAACACAATTCCTCAAGCTGTAACCATTGTTGAGTTAGAGAAAAAATATGCTCGTGCTAAAGAATGTTCGCTAGCTAACTATTCCTTTTTTATGGGCGGGACAAACATTAATTTAGAAGAAACTTTAAAGGTTGATTATAAAACAGTTTGCGGCTTAAAAATCTTTATGGGTTCAAGTACTGGCGATATGTTGGTTGATAATGAAAAAACATTAGAAGGCTTTTTTGAAAAATCGAATGCCTTAATTGCCACACATTGCGAATACGACCCTATGATAAAAGAAACTCAGGCTCGTATCATTGCCGAATATGGTGAAGATATTCCAGCTTATTTTCATCCCATAATTAGAAACGACGAAGCGTGTTATAAATCTTCATCGTTTGCAGTCGCATTAGCAAAAAAATACAATACACGTTTGCATATTTTACATATTTCGAGTGCTAAAGAATTAAGTTTATTTACCAATAAAATCCCTTTAAAACAAAAACGCATTACTGCAGAGGCCTGTATTCATCATTTATGGTTTAATGATGAAGATTATAAAGCGAAGGGGAATTTTATTAAATGGAATCCTTCTGTAAAAACAGAATACGACAGAGCACAAATTTTTGAAGCAGTTTTAGATGGTCGAATCGATGTGATTGCAACTGATCATGCTCCTCATACCATTGAAGAAAAAAGCCAATCCTATTTAAAAGCTCCAAGTGGAGGTCCATTAGTTCAACATTCTATATTAGCGATGTTAGAATTTTATAAACAGAAAAAAATTAGCTTGGAAATGATCGTCAATAAAATGAGCCATAATGTGGCTGATATTTTTAATATTGATAAACGCGGCTATATCAGAGAAGGCTATTTTGCTGATTTAGTATTGATAAACTTAAATAAACCAAATACAGTGACTAAAGAGAGTTTGTTATATAAATGTGGGTGGAGTCCATTTGAAGGTTATACTTTCTCTTCGAGTATCGAAAAAACCTTTGTAAATGGCCATTTAGTATATGACAATGGAATATTTGATGAGTCGAAAAAGGGGGAAAGATTGAGCTTTAATCGTTAATTGTCCTTTTTATAAATAAAATTCAATGAGTTTCCCATATTATCCCAAAATAAACCCTTTTTTTACTCGCAGAAAATGGTATTTTTGTTTTCCAAATTTTTAAAAATTTATGACTCGATTTATATTATCACTATCATTTGTACTTGTTACACTTATAAGTATTGCACAAACAGGAACTGTAAGGGGCTTTGTTTACAATAAAGCAAATGGCGAAGCAGTTGCTTTTAGTAATGTATACTTAAAAGGCACCACAAATGGCGCATCTACTGATATGAATGGTTTCTTTACTATTGCTAAAGTAAAACCAGGTGCATACACAATACAAGTAACTAATCTTGAATTTGACTCAATTAGCGAATCAATTACTGTAAAAGCAAATGAAATTGTTACTAAGAAGTTTTATGCTGTTAAAGGTGGAATTACAGTTGGGCAAGTTGATATTACAGCTGAATCTTTAGAGAAATTAGAAACACCAAATGTAGGAGTTCAAAAAATTGACCCGATAGCTATTAATAAATTACCAAGTGTTGGAGAACCAGATTTAGCTCAATATTTGCAAGTGTTACCAGGTGTTGTTTTTACTGGAGATCAAGGTGGGCAATTATATATTCGTGGTGGTTTACCTATTCAAAATAAAGTTTTGATGGACGGAATGGTTATTTATAATCCATTTCACTCTATTGGTTTATTTTCGGTGTTTGATAATGATATTATGAGAAGTGCAGATGTTTATAGTGCTGGTTTTGGTGCCGAATATGGTGGAAGAACTTCATCTATTATGGATATAACAACTCGTGATGGAAATAAAAAACGCTTAGCTGGTAAAGTGTCTGCATCAACATTTGGTGCAAAATTAACGTTAGAAGGCCCATTAAAAAAATTAAAAGAAGATGGAAAAGCAAGTTCATCATTCTTATTTTCAGGTAAAACTTCTTACTTGCCTCAAACATCAAAAGTTTTATATCCTTATGCAAATAAAGATGGTTTACCTTTTTATTATACCGATTTATATGGTAAAGTATCTATAAATGGCGGTAATGGTAGTAAAGTAAACTTATTTGGATATAATTATACGGATAAAGTGGTTTATAAAGATTTGGCATCATTTAATTGGGCTTCTTTTGGAGCAGGAAGTAATTTTATTTTAATTCCAGCGGCATCTTCTTTATTAATTGAAGGAAATTTAGCTTATTCTCAATATAAAATTAACTATCAAGGTTCACAAGAAACTGATAAAAAAACAAGTTCAGTAGGTGGTTTTAACGGAGGTTTTAACTTTTTAAAATACTTAGGCCGCAACGAATTAAAATATGGTTTTGAATTAGTTGGAACCAATACGTTTTATGAAATCCAAACTCCTCTTTTAGCTAAAATAAACTACACAAAAAACTCGACAGAAATTGCTGGTCATGTTAAATTTAGATGGTTAGACCGAAAGAAATTTATTGTTTTGGAACCAAGTTTCCGTGCACAATATTATGCAACGTTTAATAATTTTTCTCCAGAGCCTCGTTTACAAGGAAAATTAAATTTTACAAAAAAAATCCGTATGAAATTTGCTGGTGGATTTTATAGCCAAAGTTTAATGAGTTCTAGTTCTGATAAAGATGTTGTGAATCTATTTTATGGTTTCTTAAATGGACCTGAAAGTTTACCTGCTACTTATAAGGACAAAAACAATAATACGGTTACAACAAAAGGTGTAATTCAAAAAGCGAGACACGTAGTTGCCGGTTTTGAGTTAGATGTAGCTAAAGGATTAGAAATTCAAGTGGAAGGATATCAGAAATACTTTACTCAATTGCCTGCAGTTAATCGTGGTAAAATTTATGATGACATTGAAGCAAATGCTTCAAAACCCGATGCACTTAAAAAAGATTTTATTATTGAACAAGGAGAAGCTATTGGTTTAGATTTTACTGCAAAATATGAAAAAAATCGTTTTTACTTTTGGGGAGTTTATAGTTTGTCGAAAAACACACGTTATAGTGGAAATACAGTAAGTGGAGATGTACAAAAATACGCACCAATTTTTGACAGACGTCATAATGTAAATTTAGTAGGAACTTATACATTTGGTAAAAAACGTAATTTGGATTTAAGTGTTCGTTGGAATTTTGGTTCTGGCTTCCCTTTCACCCCAACTCAAGGTTTCTATCCACAAGTTGATTTCAGTAATCAATTTACATATGATTATACAACATCAAATGCTAATTTAGGGTATGTACCAGGTGATTATAATTCAAAACGTTTACCTGATTATCACCGTTTAGATATTAGTTTAAAATGGTTGTATAACATAAGCGAGCGTATGAAATTTGAATTAAACGTTGGAGCAACAAATGCTTATAATCGTGAAAATATTTTTTATTACGATCGTGTAAAAAACAAACGTGTTAATCAATTACCAATTTTACCAAATATTAATTTAAGCTTAAAGTTTTAAAAATTTTGGCATTTAAAATTTATACAAAAACGGGGGATAAAGGTCAAACTTCTTTGATTGGAGGAACACGGATTCCAAAATTTGATGTCCGCATCGAAGCTTATGGTACCGTTGATGAATTAAATTCAAACATTGGCTTAATTAGAGACCAGGAAATTGATGAGAATTCAAGAACCATTTTAATTGAAGTTCAAGACCGTTTATTTACAATTGGTTCGCTGTTAGCAGCAGATCCTGAAAAAAGTAAAATGGTATTGCCACAAATTTCAGAAACTGATATTGTTTTATTAGAAAAAGAAATTGATGCCATGAATGAGTATTTGCCAGAAATGAAACACTTTGTGCTTCCTGGTGGACACACTACTATTTCATTTTGCCATGTTGCACGTTGTGTTTGTAGGCGCGCTGAGCGTTGTGTGTTAAGATTAAATGAAGAGCATCAAGTTGACGAATTAATTTATAAATATTTAAATCGTTTATCTGATTATTTATTTGTTCTTTCTCGTAAAATGACCTTTGATTTAAAGGCTATTGAAACGCCTTGGAAACCTCGCGTATAATGCCAACTCCAAAAGATATTGTAAATACCATGATGGCTAAAGATTATTTTAGTCAATGGTTAGGTATTGAAGTTTTAGAAATTTCTGAAGGAACTTGTAAATTGAAAATGCAAATCAAAAAAGATATGTTAAATGGTTTTGGTATTGCTCATGGAGGCATAGCCTATTCGTTTGCTGATAGCGCTTTGGCATTTGCATCCAATAGTTATGGACAAAAAGCGGTTTCAATTGAAACCTCTATTTCACATGTTGTTTCTTTGGTTGAAAATGATATCATCATTGCAGAAGCAACCCAACAATCCAGTAGTAATAAAATTGCTATTTACACCATTGATATTGTTAACCTTACAACAAATCAAAAAGTAGCCTTGTTTAAAGGAACGGTTTACAAAACAGATAAAAATTGGTAATTTTGCCTTTTATCTTTTATGAACTCTCCTTCACATTTAAATATTTCTGATTTTAATTACGATTTACCTGAATCGCATATTCCTTATTTTCCAGCTGAAAACAGAGAAGATGCTAAATTGTTAGTGTATAAGGAATCGAAAATAGAATCTCATTCTTTTAAAAACATTTTGCATCAACTGCCACAAAATGCAGTTCTTGTTTTTAATAATACTAAAGTTATTCAAGCGCGTTTACATTTTAAAACGGCAACAAATCAAACCATCGAATTGTTTTGTTTAGAACCTCATGATTGTTATAGCGACGTGGCCATAGCAATGGCAACTACAGGTTCTGTAAAATGGAAATGTTTAGTAGGAAATTTAAGAAAATGGAAGGATGAATTTCTAGTTTTAAATCATCAAGATATTGAACTGAAAGCTAAAATTTTAGAAAAAACTGAAACCCATGTTAATATTGAATTTAGCTGGAATAATCAAGAGTTTAGTTTTGCAGAAGTATTAAGCAGAGTAGGAGCTATTCCAATTCCACCCTATTTAAAAAGAGAAACAACTGAAACAGATTTAACGCGTTATCAAACTGTTTATGCTCAACATAAAGGCTCGGTTGCAGCTCCAACCGCAGGTTTGCATTTTACGGAAGCTATTTTAAATGAATTGAAAAGTGCAAACATTCAACAATTGCATGTCACGCTTCACGTTGGCGCTGGTACATTTATGCCAGTAAAATCTGAAAAAATTGGTGACCATATCATGCATGCCGAATGGATTGATGTTGATGTCGAAACGATTGAACATGTATTAAAAAATTGTCTTTCCTCAATTATTCCTGTTGGCACAACTTCTTTTAGAACCGTTGAAACCCTTTATTGGATGGGTTTAAAAGCATTTTTAAATCCAAATGAAACCATACAACAATTAGAAGTGAAGCAATGGGACGCTTATCAATTATCAGAGAATGAAATTTCGGTTGAGCAAAGTTTAGAATCGCTTCTATCTTGGATGAAAATAAATAACCTTAAAAAGTTAGTTTGTAAAACTCAAATATTAATTGCGCCGCCTTATCAACTCAAAATTGCAAAAGGTATTATTACAAATTTCCATCAGCCAAAAAGCACCTTATTATTATTAATTAGCGCTATCGTTGGCAATGATTGGAAGGCAATTTATGGGTATGCACTTAAAAACAATTACCGTTTTTTGAGCTACGGTGATAGTTCGTTACTCATGTCTTCGCATTAAATAATTAGTTTTTTTTGGAGCTTTCTCCTGCTTTCCGCTGTATCTTTTTGCCTTTGAAAAAAAGTCAAAAAGGATGCCGCTACAATCAGGGCTATTTTTGTCGCAATTAAATTAGTTGAACCAACATTGAGTGTATTTATCATATGTTAGTAAGGGTGCGATAGGTTTTGGCGAAATAGTGCGAAATACGATTTTTTCGGTGGTTGTGCGAAGATTTTTTTTAGCGAGAAAAGAATTGGATTTGGTATTTCGTCTTGAATTCTTTTGTTTCTTTTCTTTTTCAAGAAAGAAAA
>JAYVIS010000147.1:0-6597 GCA_043769975.1 Bacteroidota bacterium | reverse complement strand
TTTCGGCGGCAACTAATAATGGCGTAACAATGGAAACCATTCTAAAAGATCCAAACATCTTGTTCAATCCTGATGCTATTGGGATAAACAGATCTCTCTTATTAGCATTAATGATGGGAATGTTTGTTTTTACTTTGCTATTTTTCGCTCTAGCACTAAAGTATTTTCAAAAAAAACCATTAAGCTCCGTTATTACAGGATTCGAAAAAATTAGATGGAAACGATATTTCTTTTCTTTTTCAATTTGGAGTGCTTTAATAATTATTTTAACCACTATATCCTATTTAATTTCTCCTGAAGACCTCGAGATTAGATTTGATTTTCCAAAATTTATTATTTTATTAATCGTAGGAATATTATTTATTCCAATTCAAACAGCAACAGAGGAAATTTTATTCAGAGGATACCTCATGCAAGGATTTGGGTTAATATTCAAAAACGGAATTACTCCTTTAATTATAACTTCCATATTATTCGGATTAATGCATGGAACAAATCCAGAAGTAAAAACACATGGGTTATTTCTTATGATGCCTTATTACATTTTATTTGCAGGTTTTTTAGGTCTTTTAACATTGTTAGATGAAGGGTCAGAATTAGCAATGGGAATACATTGTGCTAACAATTTAGTATCAGCATTATTAGTGTGCTCAAAGAACTCAGTGTTGCAAACAGACTCCATATTTTATACAGCCGTTGAAAATCCAGCTGGAGAATTTTTGAGCTGGATTGTGATGGCTCTCATTTGTTTTTTCATTTTATTCAAAAAATATAAATTATCAAATTGGAAATTAATAATACGTTAAAAACTAAAAAAACCATGAAAAAACTTATTTTATTACTTTCAATTGTATTTACGTTTAATCAATCATTTGCGGATGGAGATTATCACTATTTTGTTGATCTAACAAAAGCCTCTAACGATAGATTAACCGTTACTTTAATCCCACCTGATATAGCAGAAAACGAAACACTGTTTATGTTTCCAGCTATGGTTCCTGGCACTTATGAAGTTTATGATTTCGGACGATTTGTTTCAAACTTTAAAGCCACTGGAAAAGATGGTAAAATAATTACCATCGAAAAAATAGATAAAAATACGTATAAGCTTACTCCGGCAAATGCCATTAAAGAAATAAGCTACGAAGTTGAAGACACTTGGGATACTGAAATAAAAGAAAAAATAGTATTTGAACCAGGTGGAACAAACATTGAAGATGGAAAAAATTTCGCACTAAATACACATGGCTTTTTTGGTTATTTCAAAAATAAAATTGAAGCAAAATTTATTTTAGAGTTTACAAAACCACAAGGGTTTTATCCATCATCAAGTATCTCAGACATTAAATGCGGTGCAACTAAAGATGTCATTTCTATATTCAATTACCACGACTTAGTGGATGCGCCAATTATGTATTGCAAGCCTGATACAACATCAATTAAAATCGGAAATTCAACAATTCTATTTTCAGTTTATTCCCCAAATGGTTTAGTAACCTCAAAATTTATTGCTCATAATTTGCATGAATTATTAATGGCACAGGCTGAATATTTAGGCGGAACGTTGCCAATTGATAAATATGCCTTTCTATTTTATTTTACTGATAAAGCTTCACTAAGCGGATCAAGTGGAGCGTTAGAGCATAGTTACTCATCATTTTATTATTTACCAGAAGCAGATACCGCAACTTTAGCGCAAGAAATAAGAAACATTGCTGCACATGAATTTTTTCATATTGTTACTCCTCTAAATATTCATTCAAATGAAATTGGAAACTTTGATTTTAATAATCCCCAAATGAGTAAGCATTTATGGCTATATGAAGGTTTAACTGAATATGCAGCTCATCACATGCAAGTAAAAACTGGCTTAATTGAATATGATGCATTTTTTGAAGTCATGGTTGAAAAAATGAAAAATGCAAGAGCCTTTAATGACACCGTTCCATTTACAACCATGAGTAAATATGTTTTAGATAAATACAAACCTCAGTATCCAAATGTATATGAAAAAGGAGCGTTAATTGGGATGTGTTTGGATGTAATGCTTCGCTACTACAGTAATGGAAAATATGGAACTCAAGAGTTAATGTATGATTTATCAAAACAATATGGAAAAAACACTTCATTTAATGATGATGATTTATTTAACGACATTGAAAAATTAAGCTATAAAGAGATTCGCTATTTTTTAAACGCTTATGTAAGCGGTAATAAACCTTTACCTTTTAAAGAAGTATTTAATATGGTGGGCATGAATTATATAGAATCAAAAACAGAACAAAAAATAACACTTGGTGGTATTTCAGTTGGGTACAATCCAACTTCAAACCACTTAATCGTAGTTAATACAGATAAATTAGATGCATTTGGAAAGAAATTAAATTTTAAAGAAGGTGATGAAATTATAACATTCAATAATAGAAAATTAACCTTAGATAATATTAAAGAAGTACTTGGTGGTTATATGGAAAACACCAAAGTAGGTGATAAATTAGTTATTGAAGTTTTAAGAAAAGACAAAAAAGGAAATGAAAAAACTAAAGTATTAAAAGCAAAAGTTAAAACAGTTCCTGTTACTGAAACCGATATTTTAGAAATAAATGATAAAGCCACCGAGCAACAATTAAGAGCTCGTAAAGAATGGTTAGGGATTAATTAATGTATAAGAAACAAAACATATACTGGTCATGCCAAATAAGTGGGTGGTTGTTTTATACAGCCATCAATTTGTTTTTTTTTAAATTAAGTTATAAAACAAATGCCCTCGATGTTATTATTTTTTTACTCTGGTTTCCTTTAGGAGTAAGTATAACGCATCTATACCGCTTACTGATAAATAAACTGAATATTTTAAAAAGTAAAATAGTTTTCCAACTTCCATTTATCATTCTTTCTACATTTTTAATGTCCTTCGTTTTTTTTATTTTCAACGTTTTTGTGATTAAAATATTTAGCGACATTAATTATCAATTAGACTATGTTGCCTCTATTTCAAAAATATTAAGCTTAATGCTTATTTTTATTATTTGGTCAGTTATATATTTTGGGTTTCATTATTTTGACAATTATAAAAAAACAGAAATTCAAAACTTAAAATTACATGCTAATAAAAATGAGATTGAATTAAATACGCTTAAATCTCAATTAAATCCTCATTTTATGTTTAATAGCTTAAACAGCATAAGAGCATTAGTTGACGAAGATCCTCAAAAAGCAAAAACGGCAATTACGCAATTATCTAACATTTTGCGAAACACCTTAATGATGCATAAAAATAAATTTATTTCATTTGAAGAGGAAATTAAATTGGTAACTGATTATCTAGCGCTTGAACAAATAAGGTACGAGGAACGTTTAAAATATGATTTAGATATTGACCCTAAAACATTAAAAATACCTATTCCACCGATGATGATTCAAACATTAGTTGAAAATGGCATTAAACATGGCATTGGGAATTTAGTAGAAGGTGGAGAAATTATACTAAAAGCATATTTAGAAAATAATATATTTAAAATTGAGGTAAAAAATACGGGCCAATTACAGCAAAATACAAATTCAAGTTTAGGTTTTGGAGTTGAAAATACCAATAATCGTTTGCACATTTTATATGGCGAAAAGGCAAATTTTAGTTTAAAAAATTATGATGCCAAAAATGTAATAAGTGAATTAATAATTAAACTTTAATATTTTTAATTTAAACAAGAAAAAATGAGAGCAATAATAATTGATGATGAGCGCTTAGCGCGTCAAGAACTTAGAAATTTATTGGCAGTTCACAAGGATATTGAAATCATTGCTGAATGCAACAATGCCCAATCTGCAAAAGAAAAAATAGCTGAGTTAAACCCTGATGTTATCTTTTTAGATATGCAAATGCCAGGAAAAACAGGATTGGAGCTTATTGAAGAAGTATCTGCTTTGCCAGATGTTGTTTTTGTAACTGCACATGATGAATATGCTATAAAAGCCTTTGAGGTAAATGCATTTGATTATTTATTAAAACCAGTTTCACCAGAAAGATTAGCAGAAACTATAAAAAAATTAACACTAAAAGAAACATACGAGAAAAAAGAAAATACAACACCTTTAACAGAATCAGATAAAGTTTTTATAAAAGACGGTGAAAAAACGTGGTTTGTACAATTAAGTAACATTCGTCTTTTTGAAAGTGAAGGCAATTATGTTAGAGTTTATTTTGATACCTTTAGACCTTTAATATTAAGAAGTTTAAATAGCTTAGAAGAACGATTAGATGAAAAACATTTTTTTAGAGCAAGCCGAAAACATATTGTGAATTTAAGTTGGATAGAAAGTATCGAAACTTGGTTTAATGGTGGTTTAATGGTTAAATTAAAAGGTGGACAAGAAGTCGAAATATCACGTAGGCAAGCAGTTAAACTAAAAGATATGATGAGTTTATAAGAATGTAAAATTCTAAATGAAAAATTAACAAATAATGCGCATAATAACTTTAATAATTACCATACTTATCAGTGGGATTCCATTTGCCAGTATTTTTTATTTAATGAAACTACCCTTTGTTAAAAATACAGTCCGCTCACTTACTATGGTCATCATTTTAGTAGCATTAAGTTTTTCAGCCCCTTTTATTGCTATGAAAATTTATGAAGCTGGAGTTCCAAAACATATTGATATGAACAGATTAGATAACGGTTGCGATTTAACTCCAGTTGTATTCGTATTTTTGGGTTTTATTTTTACCATATTAACTCTTATTTTTGGATTAATATTTACTTATACGAATTATAAAACTAAAACTAGAAACACTCTAAAATGACACCAAACGAAGATTTTAATCTTGACGATTTACCAGAAGAATTAAAAGGAGATATCATTCCAGAAATTGATCCAGCAAAATTATTTGATGAAAAAGAATATGCAACTTTAATTATTGGTGGTGATGATGGAAGTAAAAAAGACTTACAAAACGCCGATTATATTAGCATTTTAATCAGTAATAAATCTACTCGAGAAGAAAAAGATGAAGCTTTAGTGAAATTAAAAACAAACAAAGCAAATAATCTATTATTATCGGCAATTGCTAAAACTAAAAACTTAAATCAAAAAGCATTAATAATTTCAGCCTGTTGGGAAACTGGCTTAGATTTTAGTAAGGATTATTTAACCTTTGTTGAGCTAATTGGCTCTGAAGATTTTAATGTATCTTTTGAAGCATTTACCGTTATAACTGAAATGGATGCAGAAATAGACAAGGATACCTTATTAAAAGCCAAAGTAATTTTAACTAAACTAAGTGAGAAGAACTCAAATGCAAAAGCAGCCTTAGAAATGATTTTAAACAAATTAAATACACTATAAATTGCTAAAATTAGTAACTCTTATTTTTTTTATTTCTATTGTCGTTAATACAACTGTAGCTCAAAACAATACAGAAGTAAAAACCATTAAAGTAAAAAAAGAATTAGAATTTGTAAAGGCAGCATTTGATGAAACTGAATATAAAGTTATTGCTTTCGACAAATATGGTAATCCCCATCAAAACGTCATAAAATCATATACTATATTTTATAAGGAAAATGGCAGTGCTTACGAAAACAAAATAATGGGTAATGTTTTTACAGAAAGCATTATAAATTTTTTCACTAAAAAAAGAAAAACAGCTACTAAAATTTGTTTAACAAAGATTTTGGCTGAAAATTCAGAAGGGCACCTTGAGGAACTTCCAGACCTTTGTGGCATAGTTCTTTTTCCAGATTGTAAAAAAGTTAACCACTAGCTATTTCAAAAACTTCAACTTCTCAAAAAATAAGTGAAAAAATACTAAAATTCAGTTTTCTTTACTTAAAAAATAAAGCAAATTCATAAATTCAGCTATCTTTGCTACGTTTTGAGAAAATACCTATTATACATAAGTTTAATTACAATTATTGCTTTTTCAAGCTGTGATGGTTATAACAAACTTCTAAAAAGTTCAAATTATGAACTTAAGTTAGAACGCGCTCATGAATATTACAAGAAATCAAATTATATTAAAGCGTCAGGCCTTTACGAAGAATTAATTCCTGTATATAAAGGAACTGATAAAGCTGAGGAGATTTATTACTATTATTCGTATTGCAATTATTACCAAGGTGATTATAACTTATCACAATACCATTTTAAAAATTACTATAGAAGTTTTCCGGCAGGGAAGCATGCTGAAGAATGTTTATTTATGAATGCCTATTGTTATTACCTGAGTTCACCTGCATATCGGTTAGACCAAACAGATACAAAAAATGCAATGGCTGAGTTACAAAATTTTATTGATCAATACCCTGAAAGTCCACGTATTGATTCTTGTAATAAAATTTATGACCTTCTTCGTGGAAAACTAGAAATAAAAGAATATGATATTACAAATCAATATTTTCATATTGGTGACTTTAAAGCAACAATAGCAAGTACCAAAAACTTTATAGTAGAGTTTCCTGAATCAACTAAAGTAGACGAATTAATGTATCAAAGTATTAACTCTTATTACCTTTTAGCGGTTAACAGCTTGGAATCCAAAAAGTTAGAAAGATTAAATTTAGCTATGGAAAGTTATTTAAAATTAGTAGATTTGTA
>JAYVIS010000146.1:0-26143 GCA_043769975.1 Bacteroidota bacterium | reverse complement strand
TTACAATAATATAATACGAATACATACAAAAGTATTAAGGAATCTTATTGCTTTTTAATGCTAAGGTATTATAGAAAAAACGAATAAAGGATTAATTTATCATACATTAGTAAGGGTGCGGTAGACTTTGGCGAAATGGTGCGAAATACGATTTTTTCGGAGGTAGTGCGAAGGTTTTTATGTGAGAAAAGAATTGGATTTGACATTTCGCCTTGGGTTTTTGATTCTTTTTTGCCAAGCAAAAAGAATAATAAAAGAACATTTATTTTTTGAGCGAACCCTATTTAAAAATACCTTCTATTTGCGCAACATGATGCATGCCATGCCAAGCATATAATTGAGTTGCTTCTGATAATTTGACGGTTTGTTTGTACTCAGGATGATAATAGGTTCTCTTAAAATCATCTTCTTTCATTATTTTTAGAAGTGCTGAAAAGCGTTGTTGAACTCCTTCAAATATTAACAGAGAACTTTCGATTGGCGCCGTTGCATAATCAGCCATGTTAGCCCAAACATCTTGATTGTAAGGCATGATAGTTGGATTATCTATTGTTAAGGCGTGCTTAAATCTTATGAGCATGTTCATATGTGAATCAGCAAGATGATGCACAATTTGCCTAACAGTCCAACTGCTATCTCTATAACCTAATTCTAATTCATCAGCATTTAATGTTTCTATTCGCTTTCTTAAACTTACTGGAGCAACTTCAATCATCAAAATACAACGGTATAAAACTTCTTTTGTAAATTCAACCTGATTTACTTTTCCAATTGGATATGTTTTTGAATCTAATACGTCTTCCATATTTATTTAAATAAAAAAAAGATTAAAATATTAGTTGAGTAATACTTTAATCTTTTTGATTTATAGTTTGCTTAAATTTTAAATGTGTAAAGCTCTTTTTCCAGTTGCATCTAATGACGCTTCTTTTAAACTTTCCGTAAATGTTGGATGCGCGTGACTAATACGTGAAATATCTTCAGCACTTGCTCTAAATTCCATTGCTACAACTGCCTCAGCAATCATATCAGCAGTACGTGGGCCAATCATATGTACACCTAATATTTCATCAGTTGTTTCGTCGGCTAATACTTTTACAAAACCATCGGTGTCCATACTTGCACGAGCTCTTCCACTTGCTTTGAAAGGGAAAGAGCCAACTTTGTATTTAATTCCTTTTTCTTTTAATTGTTCTTCTGTTTGTCCAACAGCAGCAACTTCTGGCCACGTATAAACAACACCAGGTATTAAATTATAATCAATATGAGGTTTTTGTCCAGCCATTTGTTCAGCAACAAATACACCTTCTTCTTCAGCCTTGTGAGCTAACATGGCTCCAACCACTACATCTCCAATGGCATAAATATTATCTGCACTTGTTTTTAAATGAGCATCAACTTCAACTCTGCCGCGAGCATCTAATTTAACGCCTGCTTTTTCTAAGTTTAATCCTTCGGTATATGGTTTACGACCTACAGCCATTAAAACATAATCTCCTTTTAACTCAACTTTTTCTCCTTTTCCATTATCTGCAGTAACAGTAACTTCTTTACCTTTTGATATAACGCTTTCTACCTTGTGCTTCATGAAAAATTCTACTTTCAAATCTTTTTTCATAACGCGTTGTAATTCTTTACCTAATCCTGCATCCATTCCTGGAATTAATCTATCCATAAATTCAACAACAGAAACTTTAGAACCAATACGAGCATAAACACTTCCTAACTCTAAACCAATAACACCACCACCAATTACAATTAAATGTTTTGGAATTTCTGTCATTTCTAAAGCTTCAGTTGAAGTAATGATACGTTTTTTATCTACTTCAATTCCTGGTAAAGACGAAGGTTTAGAACCAGTTGCAATTATTGCTTTTACTGTTTCAATTTGTTCTTTAGTACCATCCGCTTTTGTAATATTTATAATCGTTTTTGATTCAAAACTTCCAACGCCAGTATAAACTGTAATTTTGTTTTTCTTCATCAAAAAATTGATACCATCGCAAGTCATTTTCACAACGCCACGCTTACGCTCAATCATTTGTTTAATATTTACTTTTGGAGCTTTTACTTCTATGCCGTGTTCCTCGAAATGGTGAACTGCATTAAAGTAATGTTCAGATGAATCTAAAAGAGCTTTTGAAGGAATACAACCAACATTAAGGCAAGTACCACCAAGAGTTGGATATTTTTCTATTAAAGCAGTTTTCATTCCTAATTGAGCGCAACGAATTGCAGCTACATATCCACCAGGGCCAGATCCAATAATTGTTACATCAAACTTTTCCATATATTTTATTTATTAATGTTTTTTTAATTTAAGGTTCAAATTTACTAAAATTTAAGACTTTTTAAAGCGTAAATATTGACTAAATAGGAATAGTAAAATTGCTACTACTGCCGATAAATGTGAAATAATATCTCCAAATTTTACAAATAATGTAATGTCGTTATTAGGAGTCATTTCTTTTACAATCATAGCCTCTTTCCAATAAGCGGTTGCTTGTTCAATTTCTCCATAAGGTGTTATAAAACAAGATATGCCAGTATTTGCACATCTAGCAATTTCTCTCCGTGTTTCAATAGCCCTTAATTTAGATAAGGCAAGATGTTGTTTATGACCTGGAGAATCGCTCCACCAGCCATCATTTGTGATTACAAAAATCATATTGGCGCCATTTCTGATATAGCCTGTTACAAAATCACTGTACACACTTTCGTAACAAATTACTGGTGCGATACCAACTTTTTTATCATGACTAAAAAAAACAGTGCGTTCCTCTTGCGTTCCCTGACTACCAAATGTACCACCTAAATTAATTGCTAAACTTTCGAGGGGCTTTAATAATGCTGGGAACGGCATTCTTTCAACACCAGGCACTAATTTGGATTTGTGATAAAGAACAATGCCCTCGCTATTATATTGAATACCAGTATTAAATGAATCGTAATAACTGTCATCGTCAGTAAATTTACGAGCCGTTGCGGTTATAGGTTCATTTGGTTTAAAAGCGTAGTTTGTATTTGAACCACAAATAATTGTCAATTTCGGGTAGTTTTTTAAAATACTATCTCTTAAAAAGCGAAAAGAATATGAATTAAATTCTTCAGTTTCAAAAATATTTTCTGTCAAAAAAGTTTCGGGTAAAACTAAAAAATCAATGGTGCTATCTAGCTTTGGAGAAATTTGTTTAAGTAAATTAGATAATTGAGCTTCAGGAGCAAAGTAAAATTTCTCGTTGTAAGGATCAACGTTTGGTTGAATAAGTAGCGTTTTATAAGTTTCAACGTTTTTTTTAGTTTCAGTGTGCTGATTATTATTCGTATTTAAATAGAAAATTAGATATGAAATAACAATTGGCGTACTAATTAATATAATTGGTTTTGAAATGGCTTTAAAATTAAAGGTGTTGTTTTTTAGAATTTGAAAAATTAAAATATTGACTACTAAAACCCATAAACTTCCACCAGAGGTGCCCGTATACTCATACCATTGTATCCAGTTAGGAGTAAATGAAAATGCATTTCCAAGTATTAGCCAGCTCCAGCTTAAATCCCAAAGTGTATGTCCGTATTCATAACCAAGCCATAATGGAATAAACAGCCAAATAGCCCAAGGTTTATTAATTCGTTTTTTTAAATTATACCATGCTGTAAATAGGATGGTCATAAAAATTGGATTGCAGATAATTGCTAATAGACCGCCTTCTACCGATGCATAAAACAACCACCAGGTAACACCAAGGTTCCAAAGAAACAATCCTAAATAAACAAACATAATGACTTTTAATTTTTTGCGCTTACTAATTTCAGAATTAGAAATATTATGTTCAATAATAAATAAAGGAACAAAGCCTATAAAAATAAAAACTGTAAAAGGTGAATACCAAGCTAAACTTAAAAATAAAGCGCTTAAAAATGCAAGAATGTAATTTGGTAATTTAGTAATCACGGGTTAAATATAAATAAATTATATACAGTATAATATTTTCTGAAAAGAATAGAAATTTGATTGTTCTGGAATGAAATTAAATAGAGTTAAAAAATGGCCTTTCTTTAAACAATTTGAACTAGAAATTCGTTACTTGTAAAAATTAGCGTAAAAACATAATTATGGATGTTCATCGTCTTAAAGAAGTATTTAGGCTAAAAAGCGAAGACAGATACGATTTAGTTTTGCTTTATATAAAATAATTGTTATATCTTTATAAAGGAATTGACAAATCATTTACTCAGTTAACTATACCTTTTAATCATTAAAAACATGCTTACAGAAGTTGAAGTACACAATTTGCATAAACCTTTAAAGTCGTTTTTTGGCTTTAATGGCTTTAAAGGTACACAAGAAGCCATTATAAATAATATCTTGAATAAGCAGGATACATTTGTAATAATGCCTACTGGTGGAGGAAAGTCATTGTGCTATCAATTGCCAGCAATTATGAGCGAGGGTACAGCTATTATTGTTTCTCCGCTGATTGCTTTAATGAAAAACCAGGTTGATGCTCTTAGAGGGTTCAGTAAAGAAAATAGTATAGCTCATTTTTTAAATTCATCATTAAATAAAGCAGAAATTGCCGTTGTAAAAAGCGATGTACTTTCTGGAAAAACAAAATTATTGTATGTTGCTCCTGAAACGTTAAACAAGGAAGATAATGTTGCTTTTTTCTCAGAATTTAAAATTTCATTTTTTGCAATTGATGAAGCGCATTGTATCTCAGAATGGGGTCATGATTTCAGGCCAGAATATCGCCGTTTACGCCCAATTATTGAGAAATTAGGATCTGTACCTGTAATGGCATTAACAGCTACTGCTACTCCAAAAGTTCAGCAAGATATTCAGAAGAATTTAGGCATGCAGGAATCAAAATTATTTAAATCATCGTTTAACCGCGATAATTTATATTATGAGGTAAGAGCAAAAAAGGATGTCATAAAGGAAATTGTAAAATATGCCAAACAAAATACTGGCAAATCAGGAATTATATATTGTTTAAGTCGTAAAAAGGTTGAAGAAGTTGCTCAAGCACTTATTGTAAATGGTGTAAAAGCAGCGCCTTACCATGCTGGACTTGACGCAAAAGAAAGAGCAAAAACTCAAGATGGATTCTTAATGGAAGACATTGATGTCATTGTTGCCACAATTGCTTTTGGAATGGGAATTGATAAACCAGATGTTCGGTTTGTCATTCATCATGATATTCCTAAATCATTAGAAGGTTATTATCAAGAAACAGGAAGAGCGGGAAGAGATGGTGGAGAAGGTAATTGCGTAACTTTTTATAGTTATGATGATATTATGAAGTTGGAAAAGTTTATGAAGGATAAGCCTGTAAATGAACAAGAAATTGGGAAACAAATGCTTTCTGAAACAGCATCTTTTGCCGAAACATCTTCTTGTCGTCGTAAATTTATTTTACATTATTTTGGGGAAGAATTTAATGAATCTAAGTGTAATGAAATGTGTGACAATTGTCGCCATCCAAAACAACGATTTGAAGCACAAGACGATTTATTGTTAGTGTTAAAAGCTGTAAAAGAAAGTAAAGAGAAGCATAAAGTTAAAGATATCATTAACCTTGTAATGGGTAATTTAACCGCAACTGGTAAATCATATAAGCATAATGAATTAAAAACGTGGGGAGAAGGAATTGAGCATGATAAGGATGATAAATTCTGGAATGCTGTTTTACGTCAATCGTTAGTTTATGGTTATTTTTCAAAAGACATTGAAAATTATGGGATTGTAAAAATAACTGAAAAGGGAAAAGTCTTTTTAAAGAATCCTGAAAGTATCAAATTTGCTCGTGATAATGATTTCAGTAATGCTGAAAGTGATAATGATGACGAGATTGCAACTGGCAAAGGTGGTGGCGCTGATGAGGTTTTATACGCCATGCTTAAGGATTTAACAAAGAAAATTGCCAAACAAAATAATTTACCACCATACGTTATTTTTCAAGAAGTTTCTTTAGAAGAAATGGCTATTCAATATCCTTTAAATATTGAAGAAATGACAAAAATTACCGGTGTTGGTGCAGGCAAAGCCTCTAAATACGGTAAAGCATATTTAGAAATAATTAAAAAATACGTTGAAGAAAACGAAATCGACCGCCCAGTTGATTTTGTAATTAAATCTGTTGTAAATAAATCTGGATTAAAAGTGTTTATTATTCAAAACATAGATCGTAAAATTAGCTTAGAAGACATGGCTAAAAACAAAAATCTAAAAATGAATGATTTATTAACTGAGATTGAAACGATTGTTACTTCTGGTACTAAAGTAAACATCAACTATTATATTGATCAAGTTATTGATGAAGATAAACGTGAAGAGATTTATGAATGTTTGCGTGAAACAGAAACAGATGATATCAATTCTATTTTAAAAGAACTTGGAGAAGATGAATACAGTGAAGAAGAGGTTCGATTGATGCGCATTAAATTTATTAGCGAATTCGGTAATTAGTCTCGAGTTTTTTTTCTTAATCAGTCGTTAAACAATTTATTGGTAGATAAAGCGTTACATTGATGAGTAAACTTTTATTTATTAATGAAATTATGAAGAAATTAGGGCTAGTTTTGATTTTGATTGCACAAAACTTTGGATTAAAAAGTCAAACAGATACCCTTATAACACTTAGTGGAAGTAAGGTTTCGGTAATAATTACTGAAATTACAACCAGAGATGTGATATATAAAATACCATCAAAGCCAAGTTTGCCTCTATTGCATTATTCGCGATCTAACTTGCAAGAAATAATTTTGAGTGATGGCTCTTCTATAAATCCAAAATACAGAAATGTAAATCCATTAGATAAAGCAGAGAAGGCAAAAGGAAAATACGTTTTATCTTTTACACCAAGTAAAATATTTCAAAATCAAATAGGTATTGCTTTCGAATATATCTTTAATGATCATTTAGTGGGAATAAAAATCCCATTAAGCATTGCAGCTTTAAATCCCAATACAATTAATAATAAGGGCGCATTTTTTCACGAATCTGATAATAAACGGTTTTTCACAACAGGCATAGACTTAAATTTTTATCCATACAGAATTGGAAAATTTCGCTACATAATAGGTTTAGGAATTCAATACGCACAATTTTCTTACAAAAAATACCAATATATTAGTAATTACCCAAATTATCCTTCATCATACTATTACACAGATGCAAGAGGAGAACATCTTTCCTTTGTTATTAATAACGGATTTATTTCAAAACTTAATAAGCACTTTGTTATAAGTGGTACAGTGGGTTTTGGTTTACAGTCCGAAAACGCGTCTACTAATTACTCAAACGGCAGAGGATTAAGAGTAAATTTATGTATGAACATAGGTTATATGTTTTAGCAGATACTTTTAGTTACTTGGTTACGTTTTATAAAGCTCCATTTTTTATCGATAAAAGCATAGAATTAAGTGCTAAAAACTGTATATTTGCTGGATTAATGTAATTTGGAACAAGTGTAATGATTTGAAATACAATGTTTTAGATTATTTTATTCGATTTAGTTTTAGGGTAAATGATTAAAATGAGTCATAGGAAATGCAATTTATGAAATTATTAAATAAAAAATATAAACCATTCTTTATAATTATTGGGTTGGTATTTTGTTTTCAATTTCAAATTAAGGCTCAGCCTAATGATGAATTGGTTTCTTCTTATATCAAAAATCTAACAGATATTTGGGTTGAAATGAACCCAAAAACGTTTGATGCATTTATTATTGATTCATCGTTAACACTTATTGCTGACCCATTTAAATTAATCCCATTGTCAACAAAAGATGTTCGTAAAGATATGATGTTGCTATCTAATACACTTCAACAATCCATTAATAAAAAAGATTTAGGGTTTCATTTTATAGTTAATTATCAAGAAAATTTTAATTCTCCAATTGTAGATCCCGATGAAATAGTTGTATTTAAAAGAAGAGCCATCACTGGTTTGGATTGGGATATCTTAAAAAATGGATTCTATGATAACCGAGTAAAAAATAAAATTTTAAAAGTAGATTATGATTTAATTCAAAGAAAAACGTATTCTGATAATTTGAATAGATTTCAAAATATTCAAACGGAACAACTCATTAGGTATTTTAATGAAAAGAAAATAGCAATTTTAAATACACGTGATTCATTAAATAAATTACAAACCTCTATTATTGAAAAATTGTGGTCCATCAAACATATTACGAAGGATAATTATTTAAAGGCCATTCAAAACACTACTGATATTGGTGCCCAATATGATTTGTATAGAAATTATAATCAAGCAGAAATTCCTAATAAGCAAAAAATGGAATTTGAATTACCTTTGTTAGATATTGATTTGGTTTCTCTTTTACAGAAATCAAATGCTGGCCCTATAGATTCTAATTTAGCTTATTATCAAAAAAACGCCAAATATAAATCTTCTTATATCAATGATATCAGTTTGAAGGCCTATACACGTTATAATTATTATGATGTATATAATTCAAACCAACCAAATAGAAGTTATCTTTCTGTTGGAATGAATTTATCAGTTCCACTTACATTCAATCAAAAAGATAAAAAAGAGCTTTATGTTATTCAATCTCAACTAGCAAATTATAAAGGTGAAATATCACAACAAGATTTTCAAACTAATTTACTCAATCATTATTATGAATACCAATATAAATTAAAGCAGTTTAAAAACTTGTACCACAAACGTTTAGTTTATTTAGAATTAATTAGAACTGAACGAGCTAAATATTTATTGACTGATTTAGAGTTTAATCCAAATACAGCATTATTTATTTTAGATGATTTTTGGAGTAATAGCATTGAATTATTAGATCTTAAGCAAGATATGTATAAAATATTACTAAGCTTAAAAACAAAGTTGCCAGAAGTAAATATTTCAGAATATACTAAACCTTTAAGTTTAAATAATTTGAATATAGCTTCTTCTAACCCCCCATTTAAAGCCATTTACATTTGGAGCGATGCATTTAAAAATCATTCGGAAAATGTGATTAATGAATATTGTAAAGTAAATGAGTTTAATAAATTATTAATTTCCTACAATACAACCAAAGTACATTTACAAAATGTTAAACAATTTATTTCCAAAAATTACACATCTTCAATTCATTTGATGATTGGAAGTAATAAATTATTAAATACAGGAATTGTAGGTTATTTGGATACGCTAAAACAATCAATTAGTTTAAAACAGATTAAAGGAATTCATTTAGATATTGAGCCACATACACAGCCTAATTTTAAAGAAAATCAAGTTGAATTATTTCTTCAATATGTGAAAATTTTAAAACAAGCAAAACAATTTGCAATTGAAAACAAATTAGAATTATCAGTTTCTATTCCTTTAAGTTATCCGGAAAATATATTGCAAGAAATTAATAAAGTTTGTGATAATGTGTATTTAATGGTTTATGAAAACATTAATGAAGAATTCGTTAATAGAAAATGCGCTGAAGAAGTGGCTATCTTTAAAGATAAATGTGTGTTTGCCTTAAGAACAAAAGATTTTACTGATCGAAATGAAATGGATTTATACTTCAAAAAAATGAAGTTTAAAAAAATGGCATATCATGATTTAGATGATTTAATAAAATTTGATAATTCAAGTATTAACGCTAAAGACTTGGAGGAGAAAAAATAATTATGAAAGGAGTAAATTTTCAAAGAAATAAATCATTAATCCGAATTGTTAACGAGCAAAAAATCGTTAATAAGAAAAACTGGGACAGGGTTTTATATTTAGTAATTCTAATATTATTTGGATTATTTATGATGTATTATTTTACAACTAAATTTTTATACATGCATGCTTATGGCCATGTAATTATTGACAATACAAGAGTGCGGCTTACAGACGATGCTCGAATATTAAAACTTTATGTGCACGAAGGAGATAGTGTAAATGTATATGATACGCTTTTTACTTATGCTTTAGATATAGATACAGATATCAATAATCCTGGAAATTCTCAATCTTTAGCTATGGGTTCTGTTGGTGCTGGCAATCGAGATGATTGGTGGACAAAAGAATTGTTTGCCTTGAAGAAAAAAATTGCATTAAATGATATTGATGTTTCAGAAAACGTAAGTTTAATTTCTAATTATCAAAAAGAAATAAAAAGGTTATCAAACGAAGTTATTTTGGATATTCTTCCTAAAAATAGATTCGAGTTTGTGCAAAATGAAATGATGCGTTTAAACACTGAAAACCAAAAACTAAATCGTGAAAACTCTGAACTCAAACATCTAATAAAAACAACCAAACCTTCAACTTATAATAATGCCGTATCTCATTTTAAACTTGAAAATCATTCTAGTACAGGTTCAAATAATAAAACTGCTAATACATTAAGTTTTAGTGATGAGTTACTTTCTGAAACAAAGTATTTTAAATCACCAATGACAGGAATCGCAACTCGAATTTATATTCATGATTTTGAAACAGCTCTAAAAAGCGAAGATATTATTTCACTTCATGTTGCAGAACCTGCTTTCATTAAGGTGTATTTTGAGCAAGAAGATTTAAAGTATTTTAAAATTAATGATGTGTTTACTATTAAATTCCCTGATGGCACTGAAAGTTCTGGGTTTTTAAAACGTTTTTATATTGCAACATATACATTGCCTGAAGAATTTCAGAAAAAGTATGAGCCAACGACTCGTAGTATTGCAGCAGATATTTATCCTGTTGATAGCTTGGAATTAAAAAAATGGCGGACGTTTTATAAAATGAGTGTTGATATTTCTAAATTTAAATATAATTAAGAAGTTATGGAGCCAATTGCTATAAAAAATAATATCGAGTTTAAGGATAATGTGCTTAGCTATTCAAATAAATCTTTTTATTTTTTAGAAAGTTTTAGTACACTGAAAATTGATTTTTTAAAACCATATGATGCTGTTATTTTAGATTGTAGAGATCCAGAATACGCCCGAATAATCATAAAAAAAATTCGTTCTCATGAGGAAATGGAATTTTATTTAAAGCCTGTTTTTCTTATTAATTCTAAAGAACATAAAGACCCATATTTGATTGAATTATCTGATGGCAATATCCTTTCTAATGAACAAATTCCTGAGTTAATAAATGATATTCTTCAGATTTCCACAAAAAGTGCTCAAATAGAAACCTCGATTATTCAGAAATTTGAAGCGCGATTGTTTAAGAAAATTTTGAACTTTATGTTTACGAGAGATTTGAATTCGTTTAAACCATATGAAGATGTTTCTACCACAATAGGTTTTTGTTACCCGGCAATTTCTGCACATTTCGATTCTTTTGAATCTTCTAAAGCATTAGATTTATTAGAATGGGCAGAAAAAGAAAATTTAGTTTGGCCAGATTTTGTGGATAGAATTTATCTATGTAACAATTGCAAAAATGGTCATCTTTCTTTTAGAGAAGTATGCCCAAGTTGTGATTCGGCTAATATGATTTCGGAAGATTTAATTCACCATTTTCCTTGTGGATACATTGGTGCGATTTCTGATTTTAAAAATAAAGTAGATTCTGTTTTAAGTTGTCCTAAATGTTCAAAAAGTTTAAGACATATTGGAGTAGATTATGATAAGCCATCTATTATTAATCATTGTCTTAATTGTGATAATGTTTTTCAAGATTATTTAGTTAAAGCAAAATGTTTTAGCTGTTCAAGTGATACTGATGTTCAATATTTAGTTTCGAAAAACATTAATGCATACAAGGTTACTAAAAAAGGTAAGTTGGCTGCTATTAGTGGAATTGCAACTACTGATTACTCTAATAGTAATGAGGTGGAAGGAACTATAGAATTGAAAACATTTGCTATCATGATGCATTATGAGCAAGAGCGAATTAAATCAAATTCTTCAATCAGTTCTAATATTGCTGTTTTTCATTTTGAAAACATTTTTGAATTATATAAAACAATCGGTAAGTCAAATGAAAAAACCTTGCTCGCTGAATTTGTTGAAATCATTAGGTCCAATATTACACCTGCAGATTTTATTTGTATTAATAATGCTTCGATAATAAGTATCTGCCTTAATGATGCAGCATCTGATGTAACGTATTCAATTGTTTTGAAAATAGCTAAAGAAATTACTGAGTTGGTAAACAATAATTTTAATGGTTTTAAAATTATTATTCATCAAAGATTTGAAGCATTAAGTCAGAAGCAAATATTTGAAAAACAATTGCAATCTATTATAAAGGAAATCGTTGAAAGAACATGATAGAGTTTATTGATGAGTTTTTACATTACATCACCTCTGTAGGTGTCACAAAACTTATTAGAATATTTTGGTTTTTTGTTTATTTCGAATTTGCACGTTTTTTTTTATTTGAGCTTTCAATTATCATAATTTGGAAGTTAAAAGAACCAAAACGTAAAATAAGATATCAAAAAGCTAGAGAGCGGTTATTCATTGAGCAGCCTTTAATTTCTGTAATTGTACCTGGAAAAAATGAAGGCAAGCATATTTTTAAACTAGCAAATTCATTAAAAGAGCAGACGTATAGAAATTTCGAATTTATTGTTATAGATGATGGCTCGGATGATGATACCAAAGTAATATGCAATAGTTTGCAAAAAAATGGTTACATCGATTTGTTTTTGAGTAATGATGTGCGTGGAGGAAAAGCATCTGCCGCAAATTTAGGCTATCGGTATTCTAAAGGGAAAATAATTATTCATTTTGATGCTGACTGTAGTTATGATATCGATGCTATTGAGAAAATTGTGATTCCCTTTTATTTAGATGAGCATATTGGAGCTGTTGGTGGAAATATTTTAGTGAGAAATTATAAAGAGAGTTTATGCACAACGCTTCAAGCTATCGAATATTCTGATACCATTTCAGTTGGAAGAATTACTTCAAGTTATTTAGGTATTTATAGATTAGTTTCTGGTGCCTTTGGTGCTTTTTCTCGCGAGGCTTTAGATCGCGTTGGTGGTTGGGATATTGGGCCAGGACTTGACGGTGACATAACAGTTAAGCTTAGGAAATTAGGATATAATATTGTTTTTGAACCTGACGCAATCTGTCAAACAAGCGTTCCTAACACTTTTAAGAAATTAGTTAAACAACGCTTAAGATGGGACAAATCAATTATTAGGTTTAGAGTCAGAAAACATCGCGATGTTTTTTATCCTAATCAAACATTCCGTTTTTCAAATTTTATTTCAAGTGCAGAAAATATTACTTACAATATTATTTTAAATGTGAAATGGTGGTTTTATTTCTTAGATATGTTGTTTAATTATAGTTCATTATTAGGATTTATTTTACCTTTTAATATATTACTTTACACAGTAAATAATTTCTTGAAATTTTTAGTATTCTCTTTATTTCGGACACGAAAAAATGCACCTATCATTTATTTTGTTCCATATCTTCCTTGTATGGTTTTCTATTTTGGATTCTATCTTCGAGTTGTTAGATCTATTGCTTATATACAAGAGTTTTTCTTTAAGAAATCATATGATGACGCTTGGAATCCTGCGAAATCTTCCAAACATGCAAAAAAATTAAGAATATAAGAATCAACCTATCCTCAATTTGTAATTCACGCACCATTTTAATACATTTATATAATTGAAAAAAACGGTTTCATATTTTATTTATTTTATTTTAATTAAACCAGTTTGTTTTTCTCAATCACTTCCTAAGCCTAATTTTTCGTTGCCTGCTGGTTTTTATGCTGATTCAATAACTCTTTCCATTACATCATCAGTTCCAGCATCTCAAATACGATATACACTTAATGGAAGTGAGCCAACCATAACTTCCATGTTATATTCGGGACCAATTAAAATTAAAAATCGGTCTCATTTAGCAAATTCTATTTCAACCATTAAAACAAATCCATCTTTTAGCTATCCACATCCTGGGTACGATGCTTTAAGAGCTAATAATCGCGGTTGGTTGCCACCGTTTGATACTACTTTTAAAGCTACAGTAATAAAAGCAAAAGTATTTAAATTAGGTTTTGTTTCTGATTCCACTAAAGTTGCTTCTTATTTAATTAAGGAGGGAACTTCTGTTATGTTTTCATTGCCGGTGATTTCAATTAGTTTGGATAGTTTAGATTTATTTGATTATACAATTGGGATGTACGTTTACGGAAAAGACTCTGTTATAGAAGGTAATTACAATAATGATACTGTTGAGAAAAAGGCTTATATTGAATTTTTCGAAAGTTCGGGAATCCAAAAAATTGGTCAGTTTGCAACTATTAAAAACCATGGTAATGGAGGTAGACATGCCCCACTAAAATCTTTACAATTGAAAGCGGAATCAAGTTATGGAAAAGGATATTTCGAAAATAAATTTTTCCAAAATTCTGAAGTCATTAAACACGACCGCTTACTGTTGAGAAACGGCGGACATCGTTTAGATTGTATGCCAAGAGATGATGTAGGTGGAGATTTTTTTAAATCCATCAATAATATAACTCAAAATAATCGACAGTGTATTGTTCTTTTAAATGGAGAATATTGGGGCGTTGAAACGTTAAAAGAGCTTGTTGATAATAATTATTTTTTAAGAAAATATAATATTCCAAAAGCTAACTGTGTTATTTTACAACAAGCGGGGACTTTAAATGAAGGCTTACCAGGAGATGAAATGCCTTATACTAATTTGCTGTCTTTTTTAAGTGCTAATAGTTTATCTACTGCTCCAAATTATAATTATGTAACTGGTGAAATGGACATTGAGAGTTTCACTGATTTTCAATGTGCCGAAATATTTATTGGTAATGGTGATTGGCCTGATAATAATGTGAAATATTGGAGGTTTAAACGTCCAACAAATGACTTGTCTTTAAATAATCATTTAGATGGAAGATGGCGTTGGATGATATATGACTTAGACGCTTCGTTTGGTGGGGATTGCTCTGGTATTTATCCAGCAAATAATTCATTAATCCGAGCTTTAGATCCAACGTTTAACAACTATACATTACCACTTCGTTCTCTTATTTCGAATTCTCAATATAAAATTGATTTCATTAATCGATATGCCGATTTATTAAATTCAAATTTTTTAAGTTTTCAATTAGTCAAATCAATTAATAAAACAAGCGCGGCATTTAATCCTGAAATGCCACAACATATTGCTCGTTGGAGATACCCTTCTATTGCTATAAATTTGGTGGCACGAGATATTGAAACACCTTCAACTACTAAATGGAATACCATTATTAGTGGTATGTTGAATTTTGCAGGTCAACGAGCAAATAAAACACGTAAAAATTTCTTAAGTTTTTTCTCTTTAGCTGATACTGTAAAAATTACAATTAACGTGAATGATACCACAATGGGTAAAGTAAAAATCAATTCACTTTACTTAGATAATTGGTTGATTAAAAATACGTCAAAAGTTTATCCTTGGACGGGAACTTATTATAATGGAAATCCTATTACCATTGAAGCTATGGCTTACCCTGGATTTAAATTTGAACATTGGAATTTAATTACCGATATAAGTAAAACGGTTACAAAAAATGTGACTTCCGATACCTTAATTACAGCATATTTTATTCCTGATCCTACTTTCACTCCAACAAATTATTTAATAATTAATGAAGTTTTAGTTTTAAACTCAACTACAATTAGTGATAATTATTTGCAAAAAGACGGTTGGATAGAAATTTATAATCCAAACGCATTTAGTGTTGATTTGGCTGGCTTTTATTTAAGTAATGATGTTTCAAATAAAAAGAAGTTTCAAATAAAAAATACATCTACTCAAACTATTATTAAACCACACGATTTTTTAATTATTTGGGCAGATAATGATACCCTACAAGGAAATTTGCATACTAACTTTAAATTAAATTTTAGTGGAGATTCCATTTATTTAACTTTGCCTAACGGCAAACAAACTGCCGACAGCGTTATGTTTAATGGTCAAACCTCTAACGTGTCTTATGGACGACAACATGATGGCGATCCAAATTGGATATTTTTCAGCACCCCAACTCCTAATGCATCAAATGTTAGCGTTGGAATTAAAGAGCTAAAACAAAATAAATTTATAGTTTATCCGAATCCTTCGAGCTTCGAATTAACTATTACATCTCCAATTAACTGCAGTATTTATGATGTTTTTGGTCGGAATTTAGGGGATTATAAGAATACCTCGAAAATAAACATTTCGAATCTAATGCAAGGAGTCTATTTTTTAAGATCAGAAGATGGTTTCGTTTTTAAGTTTATTAAAAGCGAATAATTAGTTTAAATACCTTTCTTGAAAACTCTGTATATCTCATATTTGTTAGTAATTAACATTTATTGATTAATAAAACCTTTTATGATTAATTAGTTTATTTGGTTTTTTATTTATATTAGATGATTATATTATGACAACTATTTCAAAAAAAACCAGCCCAATTACTAAAGACAGTTTAGTGATTATTTGTAAAACATTTAAACCAAATGCAACCTATGCATTATCAAAAGAGCAAAATGATTACATCTTAAATGATATAAAGAAAAATGATAAAAAAGCGGTTACTATCAATGCACTTGACCGAACGGTTTCTGTAGTTTTAGTAGACGAAGCTAAAAATCATTATACTAACCTGGAATTAATTCGCAAACATGGTGGTTCATTATCTGATGCTATTAATGCAGATAAAAGAACAGCAATTTGTGTGGTAAATGAATTAGTAAATGCAGATTATTCTTTAGCCCTTGCAGAAGGATTAGCCCTTGGAAACTATCAATTTATAAAACACAAACCATCTGATTCTAAAAAAGCAAATACACTGACATCTATAAGTATTATTGATTCAAAAGTATTAGCACAACATGTTTCAAATCTTTCAATAGCGATTGATGCTACTCTTAAAGCGAGAGATTTAGTAAACGAACCAGTAAATTATTTAAATGCCATACAGCTTTCTCAAGCTTTTAAAAAAATGGGTAAAGATGCTGGTTTTAAAGTTGAGGTTTATAATAAAGCCAAAATAAAGCAACTTAAAATGGGTGGTTTATTAGCTGTAAATCAAGGCAGTGTTGACGAGCCAACATTTACCGTTATGGAATATAAACCAAAGAACGCAAAAAATAAAAAACCATATGTGTTAGTTGGGAAAGGTGTTGTTTATGATACTGGTGGATTAAGTTTAAAACCAACCGCTAACAGTATGGATTTAATGAAATGCGACATGGCTGGTTCTGCAGCTGTTGGATGTGCGTTATATGCTATTGCAAAAGCTAAATTAAATATACATGTTATAGGGCTTGTTCCTGCTACTGATAATAGACCTGGATTTAATGCATTTGCTCCTGGTGACATTATTACCATGATGGATGGAAGTACAGTTGAAATGCTAAACTCAGATGCCGAAGGACGGATGATATTGGGAGACGCATTACACTTTGCAAAACGTTATGAACCTGAAATGGCAATCGAACTTTCAACATTAACTGGAGCAGCTGCTGCTGCAATCGGTCAATATGGAATTGTAAGCATGGGAACTGCTACAGATGATCAAAAATCTAAGCTAACGGTTAGCGGACTTCGGATGCATGAGCGCTTGGTTGAATTTCCGTTTTGGGATGAATACGCTGAATTGTTAAAGTCGGACATTGCTGATCAAAAAAATCTTGGTGGGCCTTATGGTGGGGCTATAACGGCTGGTAAGTTTTTAGAGAAATTTACAAATTACCCTTATATGCATTTTGATATTGCTGGCCCTGCATTTAATACCGCAAAAGATAGCTATCGCGGAAAAGGTGGTACTGGTTATGGTGTTCGTTTATTATTTGATTTTTTCTCAAACTTATAATTTGAAATTACTTATATACATATTCATATTTATTTCTTTTGTTGGTATTTCTCAAAACACCTCCGAAAGCCTTATCGTAGTTCATTATGATGAGGGAGGTAAAGCCGAATTAAAACAAAATATTTATAAATATACATTCACTAATAATGTATATGCCGGTCGCGAAAAACTTTTAACTGTTGTAGGTCGTAAAAATGATAAAGATTATGTAAGGTTTGATAAAGGTTTAAATACCATATATAAAGACCGTTATTTAATTTCTAGTTCAGGAAATATTGTTGATTTAAAAGATAAAAAAGTATTACATGACGGTATTGCACAACTCGTAAGATGCAGCAACGATAGTATTATTTTTTATACGAATGACATATTTAAAGGTAAGTTCTATTCTTATTATAATATTAAAACAAATAAGTATGCTGAAATTAAATCACTGACGTTTAAAGCCATCATCGGACAAGATGTTGAATTTGATAGAACAAAATCGCCTTACAAATTATACTATTTCCCGGTTGATAAACCTAAAGTATTATTAATGGAGGATGCCGGGCATGGCGGTGTTAGTTCAACATATAAGTTGGGCGGTATACCTATATACTGGATTGATAATAACACTTTTGTATTTCCTAACGTTAAAATAACTAATCTTGAAGGCGCGTTTGTTAAGTATAATTTGCTTACCAAAACTGGTAAAGAAATTGGGGTTTTTAACTCTACATCTAATTTATCTCCAAATTATAAAATACAAGAAGAGCCAAGTTCTAAATTATTAGAATTTTATTTTAAAGATAAATTGTATTTAGTAAATCCAATTAAAGAGACGATGCTTATTAGTAATTACAAAGAAATAGGAAATGGGTATGCCATAGAAGTTGTTGAAAAACCTGCAGGGCGATCAGTTTATTTAAAAGGAAAAGAAATTGGGAAAATACATTTTGGATTAACAAACATTAAATCATCTCCACATTATGCAGCTATTGTAAAAGAAATTGTGATGGGGGATGAGTCCTATCAACAAGGTCTTTCCATATATAATACGAGTTCTTTAAAATGGGAAAATATTGATGGCGAAGATGTTGCTTCATTAGTTGGTTGGATAAATTATTAAGAAATTATGATAGAAAATAAAGTTGTAGTAGGTATATCGCAAGGTGATATTAATGGTATTGGCTTAGAAATTATCTTAAAAACATTAATAGAACCCGAATTGTCAGAAATTTGTATTCCTGTTTTATTTAGTTCGCAGAAAACAGTTTCATATTTTAGAAAAGCATTGAATCTTGACGAATTTAATTTTAATCCTTTACGCGATTTTAATCAAATTCACACAAAAAAACCAAACGTTTTTATTTGTTATGAAGAAGAGGTAGTCATTGAATTAGGTAAACCATCAGTATTAAGTGGTAAATATGCTAAAATATCTTTGGAACAAGCCACTGAAGCCTTAATTGAAAAAAAAATAGATGTATTAGTAACAGGCCCAATTAATAAGCATACGATGCAGGAAGCAGGATTTAATTATCCTGGACATACTGAATATTTAGGCGAAAAATTAGGAGGTAAGCCACTAATGTTATTATGTGCTCATGATTTAAGAGTGGCTGTAGTTTCTGGACATGTAGCATTAAAAGATGTAGCCCAAAGCATTACCCAAGAAAATGTATATTCAAAAATTGAACAATTACATAGTTCATTAATAAAAGATTTTGGAATTCGTAAACCTAAAATAGCTGTCTTAGGCTTAAACCCTCATGCTGGCGAAAACGGTTCAATGGGTAATGAAGAGCAAACTGCAATAATTCCAGCAATTAAAAAAGCTCAAGAAAAAATGTTTGTTCAAGGCCCATATTCGGCTGATGGTTTTTTTGGAAATAATACTCAATCTCAGTTTGATGGCGTATTAGCAATGTATCATGATCAAGGTTTAATCCCTTTTAAAACTTTAGCATTTAATTTTGGCGTCAATTATACTGCTGGTTTAAATTTTGTGCGTACTTCGCCCGACCATGGAACTGCCTATGACATCGCAGGGAAACAAATTGCAGATGCCACCTCGTTTAAAGAAGCCATTTTTATGGCAATTGATGTTTATAAAAACAGACAGTTATATGCTGAGATTTCCGCTAATCCTTTGCTAATTACTCCTATGAAAAAGGAAAGAGAATAATATTTCGTTAAAATTTTTGATCCAAATTTTGCCTTTTCAACCTTTATAATCCCGTTATTTTCACCACGCTATTAGTTTAACACAATTTAAGACTTAAACCGCTTAATAGTTGCTGTATTAAGACTAAAATCGTAAATTCGACGTTCATTAAAAAATGAGCAAAAAAGACCAAATAAATAGCCAAAATGTGCCTAAGCACATTGCAATTATCATGGATGGTAATGGCCGTTGGGCAAAACAGCAAGGCGAAAATCGTATTTACGGTCATTACGAAGGTGTAAATTCTGTTAGAAGCGTTGTAAAAGGCGCTGGCGAAATTGGTGTTAAATATATTACGCTTTATGCTTTCAGTACCGAAAATTGGAATAGGCCGAAAGAAGAAGTAGATGCCTTAATGGAATTGCTCGTAGCAACCATTAGTATGGAAACTCCCGAACTTCATAAAAAAAATGTGCGTCTTCAAGCTATTGGAAACATAGATAGTTTACCGCCTTCTTGTATTGATGAGTTAAATGAGTCAATTAATATGACTGCAAATAATACGGGTTTAACTTTGGTTTTAGCATTAAGTTATTCTTCAAAGTGGGAAATTGTAAATGCTGTAAAACAAATTGCAGCGGATGCAAAAAATAATAAGTTAAATATTGAAGATATTACTGAAGAAGATATTCAAAAACACCTTTGTACAAAAGATATTCCTGATCCTGAATTAATGATTAGAACGAGTGGAGAACACCGTATTAGTAATTTTCTGTTGTGGCAATTGGCTTATGCTGAATTTTATTTTACCGAAACGTTATGGCCTGATTTCAGAGAAGAAGATTTATTTACAGCTGTTTTAAATTATCAAAACAGAGAAAGAAGATTTGGTAAAACTAGCGAGCAATTAACATAAACATAGATGACATTTTTAAAACGAATACTTCTTTTTGCAATAATGGTTACCTCATTTTCTGGCTTCGCTCAGATTACAGGAGATGCAAAATTTGCAATGGATTCTATTGATTGGGCAAAGCCAAAAGAATATTTAATAGCTGGTATTCAAATTGAGTGTTCTCAATTTACTGATAAAAATGTTGTTAGATTATTATCGGGCTTAACAGTTGACGATAAAATTCAGATACCTGGTGATAAAATTGGCGAAGCAATTAAAAATCTTTGGAAACAAGGATTATTTGAAGATGTGCAAATTTATTTAGAAAAAACAATTGGAGATAAAGCCTTTTTAAAAATCGTTGTTACCGATAAACCAAAACTAACAAAATTTTCTTTTAATAGTGTTGTTAGAAAAAATGATGCCGATGAAATAAGAGGTAAAATTCGTTTTGTAACTGGTAAGGTTGTTACGGATTATACGTTAGGTTATATTAAAAATGTGGTTAAAGACCATTATGTAAACAAAGGGTTTTATAATGCAAAAGTTGAAATTATTTCAAAGCCAGATGTTCTTAGTAAAACTCCTCATGTGATTGTTTTAATTAATGTAACAAAAGGCAAAAAAGTGCGAATCAAAAACTTAAACATCGAGGGCAATACTGTGATTAAGAGTTGGAAACTTCGTCGTAAAATGAAAGACAGTAAGCCTTTCAGAATATATAATCCTTTTAATTCAGGAAAATATTTAGAAGAAAATTTAGAAAAGGATTTACCATCTATCATTGCAAAATACAATAGCAAAGGCTATAGGGACGCTAGAGTAGTTAAAGACACTGTCTATTTTGTGAAAAAGAATAGAGTTAATATTGATATAAAAATTGACGAAGGACATAAATTTTACTTCGGTAAAATTAACTGGCTTGGAAATGCAAAATATCGTAGTGGGCAATTAGATACAATCTTAAATATTAAACCAGGTGAAGTTTTTGACCAAACACTATTAGATCAAAAATTATTCATGAATCCTACCGGATATGATATTTCTTCTTTATACATGGATGATGGATATTTGTTTTTTAATGTAACTCCGCAAGAAGTTAATATTCATAATGATACTATCGACCTTGATATTCATATGTATGAAGGCAAGCAAGCTACTATCAATAAAGTAACGGTTATGGGTAATTCAAAAACAAATGACCATGTTATTTATAGAGAGATTCGTACACGACCAGGGCAATTATTTAGAAGATCCGATATTATTCGTACACAACGTGAATTAAGTCAGTTAGGATATTTTGACCCTGAAAAATTAGGAGTTACCCCAACACCCAATCCTGCGGATGGAACCGTTGATATTGAATACCGTGTTGAAGAAAAACCTTCTGATCAAGTTGAACTTTCTGGTGGTTGGGGCGGTGGCCGTGTAGTTGGAACTTTAGGCTTAACGTTTAATAATTTCTCAATGCGAAATATTTTTAAACCTGCATCTTGGAGTCCTTTGCCTACAGGTGATGGACAGAAATTTAGTATTCGCGCTCAAACAAACGGTATATATTATCAATCGTATAACATGTCATTTACTGAGCCTTGGCTTGGAGGTAAAAAACCAAATTCCCTTAGTATTTCTGCATTCCATTCTCGCTTTAATCAAACAGGAGAGAAAAAATATTCTACTGACTCAGAAGGAAATAAAATCAATAATCCAAACAGAAGTACGATGTTTATTACTGGTGGCTCAGTTGGATTTGGTAAACGATTAAAAAAACCAGATGATTATTTCTCATTATACACAGAAGCTAGTTATCAATATTATGAGTTAAAAAACTATTCTTATTTTATTTTGGCAAATGGATATGCAAATGATTTTAACTGTAAAATACATTTAACTCGTAATAGTATTGATGCTCCTATTTATCCAAAAAATGGTTCTAACTTTTCGTTATTAGGTCAATTTACTCCGCCATATTCTTTATTTAATGGAAAAAATTACGAAACTGCAACTGCGGCAAGTCGTTATAAATTTATTGAATATCAAAAATATAAATTCACAGCCGAATGGTACACTCAATTAACCAATAATAAAGCTGGTGAAGGCAAGGAAGCCCGTAATTTAGTGTTACGTACAAAAATTGGATATGGTATTTTAGGTATGTATAACAAAAAAGTAGGCGTTTCTCCTTTTGAGCGTTATTACATGGGTGGAAGCGGTTTAAGTGGTTTTCAAAATTTTGTGGCTCGAGAAATTATTGGCTTAAGAGGTTATCAAGATAATTCACTTTCTAGCGCACAAGGTGATCCAATTTGTGCTAGATACACAATGGAACTACGTTACCCGATTTCTTTAAACCCACAAGCCACTATCTTTATTTTAGGTTTTGCTGAGGCAGGAAATACCTGGGCTAAGTATAAAGATTTTAACCCATTCCAAGTTAAAAGAAGCGCAGGTTTTGGTTTACGTGTGTTTTTACCAATGTTTGGATTGTTAGGATTAGATTATGGATGGGGCTTTGATAATATACCTGGAAATCCTTCATCAGGTAATGGTAAAGGTCAATTCCATTTTACATTAGGGGCACAATTAGGCGAATTGTAGCATTAAAAAAAATGTTAATTTGCAAAATATATGTAACTTGGCACACGTTATGATTTAATAAATAAAACTAAAAAAATGAAAAAATTAATTTTAACCACTTTCGCGATTGTTTTCTTAACGGCATTTTCTTTTTCTCAAAAAATTGGATATGTAGATAGTGATTATATTTTATCTAAAATTCCTGAATATAAAGCAGCACAAACTGAAATGGATAAAACTTCGGTTGACTGGCAAAAAGAAATTGAAGCAAAATATAGTGAAATTGATAAACTGTATAAAATATACCAAGCTGAATCTGTATTACTGACAGATGACATGAAAAAGAAACGTGAAAATGAAATAATTAATAAAGAAAAAGAAGTAAAGGAATTACAAAAATCACGTTTTGGGGTTGATGGCGAATTGTTTAAAAAACGTATGGAGCTTGTAAAACCTATTCAGGACAAAGTATACAGCGCTGTAAAACAAGTTGCAGAGCGTAATGGTTTAGCATTTATTTTTGATAAAGCTGGACAAGTTTCATTATTATATTCAAATAATAAATACGATAAAAGTGAAGATGTATTAACTTTTATGGGTTACAATAAAAAATAAGTAATAAAAAAAACAAAAAACAAAAATGAAAAGAATAGTAAAATCTGTAGCAGTAGTTGTATTAACCGTAGGTTCTTTAGCAATAGCTCAAGCTCAAAAAGTTGCACACATTAGTGTTGACTCATTAATTAGTATTATGCCAGAAAGTAAAACTGCTGAAGGTTTAGTAATTAAACACCAAAAAGAGTTGGAAACTCAAGTTGGAAGCATGCAAACAGAATTGCAATCAAAATATGAGAAATACATGGCAGAAGGTGCAACGTATTCTGAAATCATTAAAGCTTCTAAAGAAAAAGAATTGCAAGATTTAAAAAATAGAGTAGATGAATTTACTGCTCAAGCTCGTCAGGATTTACAAAATAAGCAACAAGAATTATCTCGCCCTATCTATGAAAAAGCTCGTAAAGCAATTGAAATGGTAGCAAAAGAAAACAGTTACAAATATGTATTAGATACAAGTACTGGTGTTGTAATTTATAGCGAACCAACTGATGATATTTTACAATTAGTGAAAAAGAAATTAGATACAATGCCTGCAGCGGTTATACCTGGAGCAACAAATGGTGTTGTTAAACCCGCACCAACAAATGGTGGCGGAACTACTAAACCAACTCCTAAAGCAGCAGGAAAATAAAATATATTAATTGAAAAAACTAAGTCCCAATAACAAAAGTTATTGGGACTTTTTATTTTTAAATACGACTGTATTAAAATTATTGAGCAATCATTTTTTTTAGTAATGACCTTACCATCTACATTTAAAGAATAGTAATAGACACCTGCATCAAATTGCTTAATGTTAATGGTGTGTATCCCTTTTGTATGAGCTGTTTGCTCTGAAGAAATTATCCTTCCCATAATGTCAGTAATTGTAAGCATCACAGACTTTGCCTCATTAATTAACTCGTAGCTAATAGAAGAACCAGAATTAAATGGATTTGGTATATTTTGACCTAAGGTAAAATTATTTATTTCTAATTCAGAAATTCCTGAAGAGCATATTCCAATATAATCAAATATATGGTATGAAATTAAATGATGTTCATAGGGATAAGACGCAGGATTTGCATAACTTGGAATAAAAGAACCATTCCAGGTTGGCGACAGGTTATAGCGAACTTGAGAAGATACAATGGACGAGGAGTTCCAATCACAAGTAGAGCTACCAGCATTACAATCATAATAATTAGGAAATGTGCTAATGCCTTTTTCTTCGAACGAAGCAAAGAAAAATGAATTTGCTACATAATCAATGTGATCACCTAACGGATACGAATAGCCAGGCTTAAATTGAATGTCAGATGCCAAAAGTTTGCCGCCACATACAATGTAGGGAACTGGAAGTCTAAACGCTTTTTCTCTATAGGAAACATCGGCCGTATCGCCCATTTTTAATAAAATTTTGAACCAATAAACAGATGTTGCGCTTACCGTATTAATAGCTTGATTGTATTTTATTTTTCGATAAGAAACAGTATCAGTCCCATAATTACTGGCGATGCTGCCTGTGAGGATAGAACTTAATAAATTTGAAACATTAGCTGCAGTGAAAAGAGTTACTACTAAAGTATCTACGATGGCTGGATTAGGGTGGTTTCGTGTATAGCGATAAACCAACGCCATCGAGTCTAATAAATAATCGGATTCAAAACTAGTAAATGTAGTTAAGGGATCTGCTATAAAAGGAAACCCTTTCACGTCTAATACATCACCTAAATGATGAATCCAGCAGGGCGCAAAATTACCAGCACCAAATTCTCCATAAGCTAAAGAATCAGGAAATAAGTAATTTGGATTTAAAACAGCGGTGCTAGTGCCAAGTGCATTAATTGCATTTCCATAATTAAACCATTCTCCAAATACTCCAGCAGTTTTGTTTTTATTAGAGTTGTATTTTTTTAAATCAAAATTGGCTGTTGTTGTTAGCGTTCTATCTGAGTAGAGGTTTTGTTGCGCAGAAACCTTAATGTAAAATAGGGCTAACATCAGGAATGAAAAAAGGAAGGTATTAAATTTTTTCATAGTCAATTTTTTTAAGGCTTTATTAAATATACCTATAAAATAATTAGTAATCACTGAAATCTTATTCTAAATATTGGGCAAAAAAAAACCC